>NZ_JAMOKF010000117.1 GCF_023656545.1 Micromonospora phytophila
GACCCCGACGCCGCACACACGCCTGCCCGAAGACCATGCCGGAAGACGGGCAAAACAACGCCAGCGGGTCAAACACCTAGCCTTGACCGGCCCCGCTCCTTCATGGATGACAGATCAGTCTCGGGACGTGGGTGACATGTGCGGCTAGATCGCCGCCTACTGGCAGCCGTGGGACAGGATGGAGTCGGCCAGGAGGGTGTGCGGGTCAAACCTGGTCGTCCAGGGCTGGCCTGCCTCGGTGCGGACCTCAATCTCGTGTTCGCTCAAGAACCGAGCGCTATCCAAGGTGCCCTCGGGAGGAAGCCCATCGAACGGCGTGGCGAAGCATGCGAGGTCCTGGTTGGCCTCCCGGCTACTCAGCCCGGCCCGTGACCGGATCCGCAAGATATCGAAGCCAGTCATCCACTCGCGGTAGCGCAGCAAGACCACCTCGAACGAACCGCCTGGGGAAAGGGCTACAACCTCGGTATCCCCGTATGGCTCCACGCCCTGGAGGCCGTAGACCGACCTCCCCGTGAGAAATAAGAGTCCGCCACAAGGCGCTACCAACGCCAAGACGGTCGCAACTACGACCACCGCCCGCGCCAGCACTGGCCGCAGGACAAGCCACGCCGCGATGCCGAGCAGCACCGGTGCGGCGAACAGTGCGGCCGCCCCAACTAACGACCGGCCGAACGGCATCAGGTGTACGTAGTGCCACGGATTGCGCCGGGCAACGAACACGGCTGGCACTGCAACGACGACCAGGCCGGTAAGCACGCTTGCTATCACACGCCGACGGAAGACGCTCATCGGTCGCTGCTCGATTCCCCGCTCGGTCACTCGCTCATCGTGGTTGATCGCCGAGGCCCCGGCCAACCCAAGCTAGGTGTCACCCGGGTCCTGATACCGATCTGTCACCGAGGTCCTGAGACCGGACAGCCGGCTGCCGGCGATGCCTGGTCTCGCATGATGGTTGACGGAACGGCCTCGCCTGATCCTTTACATGATCACGACCAGGCTGACCGACCCAAGGGCCTGCGCGGACGCCATGACACGGTGCTGCGAGACGTCCGGTCATGCCGATGAGCGGGTGCGTCGGGAGCGGTCGACGAGCGTACGGCTGGCATGCCGACGGATAGATGAAGGCGGGTCGTTCTCGGGGCGTTCCCCGGACTGAGGTTCGCTGTCGCCACCCGTCGTCCCGACGCGGCGGTTGACGCCTGCGCATACTGCGACTTGACGCAACCCGAGTTCGTGATGGGCGGCCTCATCCGGCCGAATCAGTCGTCAGCGCTCCGCGTGTCATGCAAGCGCCGGCGATCGGACAGGGCTGTCGTTCACTGTGAGAGGGCGGTAGCGGAGGTGTACGACGCCGTTTCGGAATCGGCGCTCATCGAGGAGCTCGAGGTCGGCGCGTATGCCGGTCGGCAGCCCTGGCTTGCCGCCGCCGACGACAATGGGCAGGATGATCAGCTGGCACTCGTCGACCAGCCCGGCCTTGAAAGCCTGCGTCGCGAGGTTGGCACCTCCTACGGTGAGATCGCTGCTGGCCGTGGCCTTCAGTTCGTGTACTGCGGCGGGGTCGAAACGGCGTTCGAGTCGGGTGTCGGCAGTTGACACCGCGGCGAGGGTCGTGGAGTACACGACTTTGCTCGCCGCCTGCCAGGCGCTCGCGAAGTCGGCCATGAGGTCGGACTGCGCGGCCAGAGCGGCGTTGGTCTCCCAGACGGCCATCGCCTCGTACAGGCGCCGCCCGTAGAGAAACGTGCCCACGGACCGCAGGAGGTCGGTGTGGAACGCGAATACCTCGTCGCCGATTGGGAACCAGTCGAACGCGCCGCGTTCGTCCTCGATGTAGCCGTCAAGCGACACGTTCGTCACGTAAATCAGCTTTGCCATACCTCTACCTCTCGATGATCAGCTGCAACAGCCTGGACATTCATCAGGGTGGCGTCCAGCTTGGTGAACGCTTGGCGCCAACCCTCCTCGCTGGGGTGCGCCAGATGTTCGGGGAGCCACTGGCGGATCTCCAGTCGCGTCCGTCCGTCAGCCTCGTCGTGGAACTCGACCCGGAGTCTCGTCTCGAACGGCTCGATGCCCTCCTGCAGCCGGCCACTGACGTGCATGACGCCTTCGAGTAGTTCGCCGTCGGCGACGTCTTTAAGGTCGACATGGATGTGCACGCGAAGGCCGGGGTCGCATGCATTGACCTCCGTCCACCGTTGAAAGCCGCCGGGGCGCACGTCGAACTCGATCTCGTCGCGCGGCAGTGAGTTGCCGACCGGGCCCCACCACGCCGCCAGGTGGTCGGGATCGGTGAAGGCTCGATAGACGAGCTCCCGCGGCGCGTCGAACACACGCGAGATGACGAGCTGCGGAGTTTCCGTTTTCATTCGATCTCCCTGGGGTCGTCGACCATCCGGTTCGTTGCCCGTCCGGCGGCCTGCACCGCGGCAAGGTGGGCATCGAGGCGGGTGAGGGACGAGTCCCAGAACCGCCGGTAGCGCTCGATCCAGTCGGCCGCCTCGCGCAGCGGGGCAGCCTCGAGGCGGCTCGCGCGCCACTTGCCCGACCGCGACCGCGAGATGAGCGCGGCGCGCTCGAGCACCTTCAGGTGCCGTGACACCGCTGGCATCGAGATGGACAGAGGAGCGGTGAGCTCGGTGACCGTGGCGTCGCGTTCGGCCAGCTCGGCGAGGATCGCCCGTCGAGTCGGGTCGGCCAGCGCCGAGAACACCGCGCTGAGCTGATCGGTGCCAGCCATCGGAAGCTCCCTTCACTTAACCACTGTGTTAAGCGTATTGAGACGCGAGCGATGTTGTCAACGGATGGGTCGCCGGGCCGGCTCGGTCCCGCCGCCGACGTGCCGCCGAACGACCTGCGGCAAGACGGTGTCCGCTTCTGCCGCGGAGCGAGCGGTCATGCCGAGATCAGTATGTCGATCGGTGTGGGAGGCTCCGTAGGTGACGAGCTTTCAGGAAGCCCTGGATGCGGCCGCAGCCGACCCCGGTTCCCCGGCGTGGGATCTCATCTGGCAGGAGTCGTGTCACCAGGGCACCTGCGATCCCGCAAGCGCCGTTCTGCTGCCCTGGTTGGCCCGGACCTGCGCCACCTTTCGTCCTCAGGACCGCGAGCGCGCCGTAGTGCTCGCCGGGTTCATCGCCGTAGACGCCGACGACAAGAGTCGTGGTTTGTACGCCGATGACATCGCCGCATTGCGTGCGCTGACCCTTGAATGCGTGGCGTCCGGCGGGTCCAGCGACACGATGTTCGTCTACCTGCAGCAAGCCGTACTCGGCTTGGACGGTGACGAGGTCTGGGGCAAGGAACTCGACCGCATCAACGACGGGGAGGTCGATGTGCAGTGTCCGGCGTGCGCTGAGGACCTGCTTATCGACCTGCAGTCAGGCGCTTCCTCGATCGAGCCCGGGCTTTCCTCGCAGCTGGCCACGCGTCTGCAGGCCGAGGCGTTGCGGGTGGGCCACGAGTCGGTGGCGACCGCACTCACCTACTTGTTTGGTCGGATGAGCTGTGCCGTATGCGGTGCCACGTTCAGCGTTGCGGACGAGGTGACCGGCAATTCTCCCCGATGAACGCAGGCATCCTCATTTGCCGCGATCCGCGCGTGGGTCGCGATCATGTAAAGCATCATCCGAGGTCGCGGTGTCAACCATCACCCGGCGCAGGACAGCCGGCTGCCGGCGAAGTGGTGAGAATTTTCTGTACGTCTTCAAGGCCGCACGCGCCGCCGCCTGGGCGCGCGCCGGCCGCTGCCGCTGTCGCTCTGCGGCCGTCACGCCTGATGCCCGGCGGCTGGCGCGGACAGCGGGAAGCCCGGAGGGCCGCCGCAGAACGACAGGGGTGTTGACCGATGGATGGTGGGCCGGCAGCCGGCCGGGCCGCGCGGTCACGAGCCCGCGCGGCGTAGGGGAGCGCACGCCGGCCGCGTCGGCGAGCTGGCGGCGGTTACGGGTTGCAGTTAGAGCGCCTCCGGCGGGGGCGCTCCGGCTCCAGGATGGCCAGGGCACCGTCGGCGCGTCGCGGTCCGTGGGCGGTTGCGCAGGGCCATCCCGCCTGCCATCGACCCGGGCGAGCCGAGCAGACCGCCGCCCGACCCGCCAGCGTCCGTACGAGCCGTCAAGGTCCGCTTGATGGCATGAAGGAGCGGGGCCTGGCTCCTCGTGGGTCCCGGGCGGGATGCTCGGGGTGCTCACGTCTCACGACGAAGGAGGCCCCTCATGCAGGCAGAGTACGACGGCCGGCAGATCGTGGGTATCGATCTGCATCGGCGCAGGTCGGTGATCGTGCGGATGACGGAGGCGGGCGAGAAGCTCGACACGGTGCGCATCGACAATGACCCGGTTGCTCTCGGGTTGGAGATTGCCAAGGCCGGCCCGGACCCTGAGGTGGTCCTGGAGGCGACCTATGGCTGGTACTGGGCTGTGGATGTGTTGACCGCGGCTGGTGCCCGGGTGCATTTGGCGCATCCGTTGGGGGTGAAGGGGTTCGCCTACCGGCGGGTGAAGAACGACGCCCGTGATGCCGCGGACCTGGCGGATCTGCTGCGGATGGGCAGGCTGCCGGAGGCGTATGTGGCCCCGCCGGCGGTGCGCGAGTTGCGGGAGCTGGTGCGGTATCGGGCCAAGCTGGTCGCGTGGCGCAGCGGTCTGAAGGCATCGGTGCATGCGGTGTTGGCCAAGCAGGGGGTGCGCATCGCGGTATCGGATCTGTTCGGCGTGGGTGGGCGGGAACTGCTCGCCAGGGCGCCCTTGGATGGTGCGTATCGGGGTCGGGTGGCCTCGCTGTGTCGGCTGATCGACGCGGTCGATTTCGAGATCGACGCGGTCGGCGGTCCGATCCGGGCCAGACTCGCCGGGCATCGTGGCTATACCGCCATCCAGGCCATCCCTGGTGTCGGTCCCGTCCTGGGGGCGGTGTTCGTCGCTGAGGTCGGCGAGGTCGACCGGTTCGCCGGCCCGGCGCAGCTGACCTCGTGGGCCGGGCTGACTCCCCGGCATCGTGAATCTGACCTTGTCGTGCACCGGGGGAGGATCACCAAGCAGGGCTCGACCCTGGTGCGGTGGGCCGCGGTTGAGGCCGCCCACGGTGTCCCGCACACCGCCGGTTGGCTGACCTCCACGCGCGCCCGCGTCGCTGAGCGACGCGGAGGCAACATCGCCACCGTCGCGGTGGCCCGCAAGCTGCTCACCCTCGTCTACTACGGCCTGCGCGATGGACACATCCGTGCCCTGCGTCCGGCCGCGACGGCGGCGTGAGCGGTTCGGACGTGACCGGATGCGTGGTCGTGCCACGTCTGGCCCCCGTCGGCCGACGGCGAGGCCGCCCGCTTGATTGACCCCGTCCGGTCACGGTCGCACACCACCATGCCCCCGAACCGCGGGGCGAATGGATGACCGGCAGCCGAACCTCGGCCTGCCCTCCCGACATCGCTCGGAACCTGGCGACGCGACCACACCCACAACACCGACTTCCGGCATCAGCAGCATGGCGTCCACGGCACCGGCGTCAAGGCCAAGCCCCTACCGGGGTGGGCCTGCGGCCCAGCCTTGACCCCGACGCCGCACACACGCCTGCCTCGAACCCCGGCCGGAAGACGGGCAAAACAACGTCAGCAGGTCAAAACCCCGGCCTTGACCGGCCCCGCTCCTTCATGGATGACGTGGCGGGCCGGGCGGCGGCCCGCTCCCCAAGAGGGCGGGTCGACGGCACACGGGATGGCAGGAAAGTCGTCAGCGTTTGCTGGTGCCATTCTTTCGGTTCAATGCGCAGAGATCGGAGATGTCAACGACGGTGCTGGTTGAATATTGGCTCGCCCAGTGACCGACGGATTGAGAGAACGTGCCGACGAACCCGAGGACCTCGTCATTGCGGTGTCGGTCGAGTCGGGTCATGGCGAGGGCTTCAAGTTCTGGGAAGGGAGCCGTGCGTGCCAGGATGACCGATTGAACAAGACCGGCGGTGGGGCCAGCCCAGCGATCGCCTTCCACGCCCTCTTTCTCAGCCTTGCCGTTAAGTAGCATCAGGCCTAGGTCGTAACGATCGCGCAGGAACCAGAGCATTTGAGGCGCGAAACGGGCGACATCCTGCACCAGACTGTCGGATAGGTCGCCGCCAGCCACCGGCCATGGGTGGCCCGTGAAGTTGCGGCTCAACACGCCACGTTGGCCGCCAACCAGCTTGTCAGTGATGTAATAACGGGTCCAAAAGGCTGGTGGGCCAGGCTCCCGAAGCTCGGCGTCGCCGACGTCCACACGCCAATGCAGACGGCCCGGATTGCCCGGGTACACGGACAGCTGACGCTTTAATCCGGAGTCGCGATACTCCAACGAAGTCAGCCAATCACGGACTACGGTTGCGCCTGCTGGCAGGTCGCATCGCTTGACCAGTTCTCGAAGCACCCGCTCCTTGGGCCAACGACGAGGCTCTGGCATCGCCTTGTCTTTCTTTCGGTCGACCGCCGCTGCCCGCCTTACGAACCCGAGTGACAATGTGGTTGACCACGGGTATGAGCAGCAGCGGACGAAGGTGGATCCTGACAGACCGTATCAGCAGCCTATGGCAGGTGTTTGGCCAGGCCAACAGGCGTCGATCTTTCCTTCGGGACGACGCAGTCGGCCGAGGGTCTCGCCCGTGGGGCTGCGGCCGGCCCTGGCCTGCTGGCGGCGCGCGCGCCGGCATCGGCCAGGCCGGCCAAGGCGCGGACTCGGTTGGATTGCAACGATGGAAGCGGGCCACGTGCCCGACGCGTGCCCGTTCGGTTGGTCAAGAGGGGTCAACAACGGCGTGGACCGACCGGTCGCCCACCGCATCGCGTCATGAAGAGACCAGGTCGCCCGGCCTTGCAGCGGTATCGAGGACGGAGTTCAAGGCACCTTCCAAACTGACGGTGCGGCGTGGGCTCGCACGTCTGCCTTGGCCGCGGTCGGCAGTGATGCCGACACGACAACTGCGCGCGCACTTGTTGCCGAGTTGGCCTATTGATAGATCAAGGCGGCCCGCAAAGCGGGCCGCGCCGGCCCGGCCCCGGCCTGCTGGCGACCTCCGGCCGGCATCGGCCGGGCCGGCCGGCAACGCTTCGGAACGACCAGACCATGAAGACCTCGGGGCTCCGCCCCGAACCCCGACCCTCCTCAGAGATGCCGCCGCGGCTCACCTCGCCGGGCACCACAAGGGCTACCAGCCTCCCCGGACGGGGACCAGGTCGTTCGTCCGGCAGGGCGCTCCACCTGGCCCCCGTCTGGGGAGGCTGGACGGTCTGGCGACTGCCCGACGAGGAGATCCGCTGAAGCCAGCATGCCGTTGACCCCGCTGTCACCCGCAGGGCGGGAGAATGCCAGGGGGTCAGGTACCGGTTGGGGGCAACGCCAATCTCGCCGCGCAGTCGGGGTAGCCACTGGAATCCAGGCGTGTAAAGATCACGCCGTGCTCACCCCGTCAACATCCCCCCCTGTCGCCGTCGTGTTGTTCTTTGTGCTTTCCGGCATCACTCTCATAGCTCTAGGCATCGGAATAATCGTCACGCGGCGTGTCCACTGGCTACTTCAGGACGGCCTCCTCGGCCTCTTCAAGAGCCAACAGTCGCCACCCCAACCGACTCGTACAGGCGGCTTCCACGCCCTGATCGGTGGCACCATCGCCCTGGGAGCGTCAGCGTGGTTCCCATCGGTGCCGCATCCGGTCGCAGTAGCGCTGACCGCAGCATCTTTTATCACCTTGACGGCCGCTGTGGCCTGCAAGATCTTTGTGGAGCGCTAGCAGCCAAGTCGGCTAGATCGACCACTCCCATGCTGACAGTTTGGGAGCCACGCGTGGGAGCCACCGGGGAGGACTGGACCGAACGGGACGGGACCGATCGAGTTGCCGAGCGCTTGAGGACCAGGACCAGGTGGACGGCATCGGACGGCCTTGACATGCTCTTGGGAATCTACGGATCAGACGGTGAGCGCCGGCCGGTCGTACAGCCATCGATACAGCCAAGGAGAGCGGCAGTGGCCGACGACACCCGACACCCAAGGACAGGCTGAGCAGGGGCGCGATGGCCTGACCAGTCATCCGCGATCTTCTTCTAATCCCAAGGCCGCAGGCCCGAATCCTGCCCGCATCCTCCGAGCCGGTGCAGGCACTGGGCGGCGTCAAGGTCAGCGGGCCGTCGGATGCAGGCGCAGACGTCTGCCCTGGCTGCCTGCGGAGGGCGGCTGTTGCGACGTGCGGAGCGAGGTGTTTAGCTCGGCCGGTGAGATCCGATTTCGAGAACTGGGCACGCCGGACGTTTTCACGGTGGAACGCAGTCACCATTGCTTCCACCATCCTCGGCCTTCTCCTGTTCGGCTTGGGCTCATGCTCTCGGATAGGTAGGACCGCCGTGCCATCCACGTGCCAGTAGCCGGTACCTAGGAGGGTCACCAGGGGGCACGAACGGTCACGCGCTTCCTGCCATTACCTGGCCCACCAGGTCCTTGTCGGCCGTGATCTTCGTCCTTCCAAACTGAGCATCTATGGCGGGGATCGGGTGGCTATCGCGCGCTGTAGGACCACATCCAAGCCAGAGCCTTAGCCGCCTCCGCATCAAGCTCAGGGTGACGGACGGCCATCGCTGCACCAACACGATCTGCGGCCTGCGCTAGCCCTCCGGGACCGACATCCCAGACCGGGAACTGATCGAACATCTCCTGAACGACGCGTTCGGCGTACCGAAGGAGATGCTCAGGGGATGCGGCGGACATGCCGAGCACCGCGTCCGGGTTGGTGCGGGGCCAGGGATTGCGGCCCCAGCTCATGTAGAGCCGGACAGCCTCGCTCTTCGCCGAATCAACCATGGCGGCGGTGGTGCAGATCGGTTGCCACATGTTGGATCGTGTCACGTGATTGTGGGTGTACAGCCATCCGTACAGCCAAGCCAGCCGACGAACGCGGGTGACGAGCGGCCGTAACAGACAAGCCGGGCAGGTCAGCCGCAGTAGTCGACGCCGGCCGACAACCGTCTTGATCTTTGCAAGGCAGGGACCGAGACTTTGCGAAGGAGGTAGCAATGACTCGGATGCTCATCTCTGACTCCTTCACGGTTCCTCGTGTTGGCGTCGTGGTCACAGGAAGGCCGGAGCTGGCGGACATCCGCGAGGGCGACCAGCTCTGGCTAAAGGAGGGCGCGGTGCGGCACAAGGTCACCGTGCGGCGGGTCGGGCACCTCTGTACCGCGTTCATCGATCCACGGGTTGCTCTCGTGGGAGCGAACACATCACTGGTCCTCGACGGCGTTCCCACTGAGGCAAGACTTCCCGGCCTCTGGCTTTCGTCCGAGTAGGGCCGCCTCCTGATCATTGCGGTCCGCATCCAGTCCGCAAGAGAGTGGCGGAAGGCGGGGGAGCGGTGTGAGATGCCGAGAGCCGTTTCCGCTGCTAAAGCGCGGTTTCCGCAGGTGGTCCGGAGTAGGCAACTTGATCTCGTAATGCGTAGGTCACCAGCCCTCGCCCGGCATGAGCCAGCGGGCCATCCACGGGCCACAAGGCGCGGCGTCGAGTGGTGGATAGACCAGTCCGGCCCTCACCGGAGCATGTCGGCGCTACCTGTCTCCTGATCAACGCCGATCCGGATCGGCCACCCGAAGCTCACGATGTGGCAAAGTCGCCCACCGTCTGCAGTCTGCACCCGCCCGGTCGTTACCTCTTGCACCCTCGGAAGCTCCCGCTGGTCGCCAAGCTCGGAACGGCGACGGGCCAGGAAGTCCGTCGCGATCTGGATCGCCTCGTCAACGTCGATCACGGCAATGACCCTATTCCGAGCTGACAATCTGGGAGCCACGGGTGGGAGCCACCGGGGCGAACGGAGCCGGACGAGCCCGGACCGATTCAGTTGCCGAGAGCGTGACGACCAGGGCGACGCGGACGCCGCCGAACGGCTGCGAAGCGGTCTTGGAAATCTACGGATCAGAAGGTCGACGATGCATGGCTGTACAGCCAGCGGTACAGCTTCAGCGGGTCCCCCAAGAACGACAGCAGCCGACACGTCCCGACCGTGAGACCAGGCACCCGGTCCTCTGACCAGGCATCCGCGATCTTCTCTTAATCCGCTGGTCGAGCGGGTGCAGAATGTAGCAGCGCCTGTAGCAACGATGACGGACGGCGGCGCATGATCACGGCCTCCTGGCGGAGTCGGACGGGGAGGGCCGGCAGAGGATGGACGGCGTCGGAAGGCTGCCCAGAACTTACAAATGAGGTGTCGAGACGCTCCTGATGGCAGCCAGGCTGGCGGTGTCAGGGTGAGTGTCTAACTGAGTGACTACGGGTGCGAACAGGGCCGCACAACCACGGACGTCGGCGCACCGCTCCCGCAGGTGAGAGGCTCAGCAACGCCAGCTCAACGAAGCGGAATCGTTGCCTGGGGGTCAAGGGGTCGTCGGTTCGAATCCGGCCGTCCCGACAGAGGTAGAGGGGCATTTCTCGCGATCATGCGATGCCCCGCTGGGGACCACTTGGGGACCTCAGCCCGGCGAGGTGCACCGTCAGCGCCTCGCCGGCCGCGTGGATCGACTGGCGATCCGGATGCAGATTTCGCTGGGTCGTCATCAGTGAGCCGTGGCCGGCGATCTTCCGTAGGACGTGCACCGGCACGCCGGCATCCGCCATCCAGGTCAGGCCGGTGTGCCGCAGGTCGTGCCGCCGCAGGTACTCGAAGCCCAGCGAGCCGACCACCTCGTCCCAGTGGGTCGCGTCGCGCAGCACCGCCGTGCTGATCCGGCCACCGCGAGGACCGACGAACAGTCGCGCGTCGCCGTCGGCCGCCCGGTCGAGCTTCGCCGCCACGATCGGCCGCAGCTCCTCGATGATGGGCACCTGCCGCGCCCGCTTGCTCTTGGTGCCCTTGTCGACCAGGCCGCCGGGGCCGGTGGTGGTCTGCCGGCGCACCGTCCACAGCCAGGTGTCCCGGTCGATGTCGCCCGCGCGCACCCCCGACACCTCGCCGATCCGGGCCGCCGTGCCGGCCGCGAACATCACCACCTCACCCCAACCCGGGTAGCGGCCGTGCGAGCGCTCGACCAACGCCGCCGCCAGGGTGGCGAGCGCGGTCCAGTTCGGCAGCGCGAGGGAACGCGGGTTGTCCAACTCGTCCTCGGCGCGCTGGTACTCCCGCTGCCACCCGGTCAGCCGCGCCGGATTGCGGTCGATCAGACCGTCGCGCACCGCCTGCTCCAAGACCCGCACCAGGACGGCGAGGCTGTTCTTCACCGTCGACCGCCCGCAGCCCTCGGAGATCCAGCCGTGCGCGGCCCGGTCCACCGCCCCGTTCGTGATCAGCCGGACGGGCAGGTGGCCGAGCGTCGGCACGACCCTCCTGCCCCACCCCGCCAGGTACGGATCGAGCGTCTTACCCTCCAGGCCGCGTAGCGCCAGGCGCATCACGCTGTCGCCGTACTGCTCCAGCCGCATCGAGGCCGCGTCGGGGTCGACGCCGCCCCTCGCCGCGCGCTGCATGGTGACGAGCCAAGCCTGCGCCTGCTCGGCATCCGCGAACGCCTGCGACTTGGAGCGGCGTCGGCCCGACGCCGGGTCGACCCACCGGACCCGGGCACGGTACGGGTGCGGCCGGCCGGGCCGGTGCTCCACATCCGTGGAGACGGCGACGCCGATCGGGAGCAGGGGAGTGGTCACCGAGCCGGTTCCTCAGGGTCGGTGCGGTGCCGCTCCAACCACGCCCGCACGTCCTCCGGGTCGTACTTGACGACCCGGGCGGACAGCCGGATGAACGCCGGCCCCTGGACGGGGTTTGCGGTGCGCCACCGCCGGACGGTGGACGGGTCGACCTTCACGAGCCGGGCAAGCTCCTCAGTGGTCAGCAGCGTGCCCGGTGCTGCCAGTGCATCGGTACTCATCGGATCCCCAATGTTGTCGGTTCTGCTGTCAAGGTGGGCTTGACGCTGGATCGTGCGTCAGGCGACGAGGGTCTGTAGGTACTCGCGGGCGGCGTCCTGGTGCTCTCGGGCCATCGCGGCGGAGGCGTTGGCGAGCAGCGCGTCAGCGGTGGTGTGCCAGCCGGCGCCCACGAATTGCAGGAAGTTGACCACGAGGGTGGTCGGCTCGGGGCCGGCCGCGGCTTCCTGCGGTCCGCTGCTCTGAGTGCGGCGGAACACGATGCGTTGGTTGCGCAGCAGGGCGAAGGTGATCGAGTAACGGCGGGACTTGGTGAGGAAGTGGCCGCCGAAGCCGAGCATGTGCGCCCAGCGGCGCAGCCGCCGCCAGTCGCGCGGCGTGCCGAGCATCCAGCAGGCGTCGACCAGGCGTTCGGTGTGGCTGCCGGCCGGGTCTGCGTAGATGTCAATGCTGTCGGCGGTGAGCCGGTTGGAGGCGTGCCCGGTGACCTCGGTCGACTTGGTGGCGTACTTGGCCAGGTAGGCGGCCACCTGCGCGTCGGTCACCTCGCCCCGCCCGGCGACGGTAATCATCTTGGTCAGCACCTGGTTGCCCCAGGCGATGCGCCAGCCGCCAGGGTGGGCGGGGTGATCGGCGGTGGTGAAGCCGACGGTGGCGGCGGCGTGGTCGACGGCGGCGACCAGGTCGGCGGCGTCGAGCTGCGGCGGGGCGGGCACGATGGCGTCGGGGTCGTCGGGGTCGCGGCCGTCGAGGCGGATGATGGCGTGGAAGTGCACGACGCCGCGTCGTTGCATCTCGGCGGCCTTGCCGAACGACAGCCGTACCGGGGACACCCAGCGGGTCTTGCCGGTGCGCGGCGAGGTCACGGGGATGTCGGGGATGCCGCGTGCGGTGGCCAGGCGGTGCATGTAGCGGTTGATCGCGATGGTGGTGCGCCGCCACAGTTCCCCGGCCGAGTGGTTCCAGACCGCTTGCGCGTCGTGGTCGTAGCAGTCCAGGCACAGCGGGGTGCCCAATCGGGCGTCGGTGTCCTCGTGGCCGGTCCGCTGACGACAAGAAGCGACAGGTAGCCGCAGCCCTGGTCGCTGAGCGCCAACGTTCCGCGGTACGGCTCGTCCTCATCGCCTGGCGCCACCTCGGCCAGCCAATCCTCGTACACCCGCCCCGGCTCGGCGGGAAACGGCCTGGCCAACATCGTGCTGTTTGGCATGCCGCACAGACCCATGTCCCAGTCCTCTAGCGAGTGCAGGCCGTAGAAGGGGCCTGCGCCACCGAACCGACCGGGTCCGCCATGCCCGACCGTGGTAATGAACCCTCGATAGTCGGCCGGCAGCCTCACGCCGTGCCGCTCCTCGAAGGCAACGACCGCGTCCTCCGGCAACGGCGGCCCGATTTGAAAACGGTGAGCGGTTGCCCCGAACATCACCGTGCCCTCGGGCATCGACGCGGCAGCCTCCAACTTCGCCGCCACACGCGTCAATCGGGCTGACAAGTGATCGGGCCGATCCTCCACGCCGATAGTCAACCAGTAGGCCCTGAGGCTGGCATATCCCGTAAGCCTGGCCGCACTGGCGGTCGCGGCCCGCACTCACATCGGTAGATCAGGATGCCGAGCGGTAGCGGCCGCCGTCACGCTCCGCCACGCGCGGATCGCGGCAGATGAGGACACCTGGTCCACGCGTGCGCGACCCCAGCTATCGGCGCATCTCCGCAGTGCGCACGGTCGCGAAGCTGCGGTGTGTGAGGCGACGGGAGTGACATGCTTCGCCTATGTTGATCCGTCAGACCAAGGTGCTCCTGGAGTCGATGCTTACCGATGCCGGGGTGAATCCGAGCGTCGTGACCACGGCTGACGTGCGGACGCTCGTCGAGGTGTTCCGGCGGTTCGCCGCGATCTCGATCGATGATGCGGCGCCGCCCGAGGAGGACGGCGATGGCGTCCTCGCCCAGTTCGGAACGTTTGACTTCCGGGGTCAGCGAGAATTCTCGGCTGATCTCACGCGACAGTTCATCGAGGCCGGCGATGAGTACGCACCCATGTGGCAATTGAGTTGCACCTTTCACTGGACTCGCAGTGCAGCGACCGAGGGTTTCGCCTCCGGGCACCTGTGGTCCTTCGGCACGCCCCTTGATGAGTTCTTCGCAGAGGCTGCTGCCCTTCCAGGCTGGGCGTGGGCGCTCGCCGGCGTGCAAGCACCCCGCGACCTCGAGATCACACTCCGAGAGGTCTGAACGTGCGCGCTCATCGACAGAAGCGGATGTTGCCGCATCCGCGTCTTCGGCCAGAGGTTCACAGTCGGTAGCCAGCGGATCGTGGACCGCGTAACCCATCAAGCGGAGTCAAGGTGTAACGCATCAACCGGTCCCGAGACTGATCTGTCATCCATGAAGGAGCGGGGCCGGTCAAGGCTAGGTGTTTGACCCGCTGGCGTTGTTTTGCCCGTCTTCCGGCATGGTCTTCGGGCAGGCGTGTGTGCGGCGTCGGGGTC
>NZ_JAMOKF010000118.1 GCF_023656545.1 Micromonospora phytophila
ACCGAGGCGTTGCGGGGGGTGGGCTTCCTGGTCAACCCGGTGCAGCCCGGCGTGCTCCGGCTCGCCCCGCCGCTGATCCTGACCGCCGCCCAGGTCGGCGCGTTCCTCGCCGCCCTCCCCGCCGCCCTCGACGCGACCGCCCCCGCCGCCGCCGGGACGAGCGCACCGGCCACCGCACCGCCCGCCGGGGCGAGCGCACCGGCCACCGCACCGCCCGCCGGGGCGAGCGCACCGGCCACCGCCACCACGAGCCCCTCGGAGGTCAGCGCATGACCCGGCACTTCCTGCGGGACGACGACCTCACCCCGGCCGAGCAGTCGGCCGTGCTGGACCTCGCCGCGCGGATGAAGGCGGACCGGTTCGCGTACCGGCCGCTGGCCGGGCCCCGGTCGGTGGCGGTGCTCTTCGACAAGCAGAGCCTGCGTACCCGGATCTCCTTCGACGTCGGCATCGCCGAACTGGGCGGCCACCCCCTCGTGGTGGACACCCAGGTGACCCACTTCGGTCGGGGCGAGACCCTCGCCGACGCCGGTCGGGTGCTCTCCCGCTACGTCGCGGCGGTCGTGCTGCGCACCCACGGCGACGACCGGATCGCCGAGGTCGCCGAGGCGGCCACCGTGCCGGTGATCAACGCGCTCACCGACACCTTCCACCCGTGCCAGCTCCTGGCCGACCTGCTCACCGTGCGCGAGCGCTGCGGCGGCACCGCCGGGCGGACCCTCGCCTACCTCGGCGACAGCGCGAACAACATGTCCCACTCGTACCTGCTCGCCGGGGCGACCGCCGGGATGCACGTCCGGGTCGCCGGGCCGGCCGGCTTCGGCCCCGACCCGGAGGTGGTGGCCCGGGCGGGAAAGATCGCCGCGGGCACCGGCGGCTCGGTGCAGGTGCTGACCGACCCGGTCGCGGCGGTCCGGGACGCCGACGTCGTCGCCACCGACACCTGGACCTCGATGGGCCAGGAGGACGACGGGCTGGACCGGAGCACGCCGTTCCTGCCGTACCAGGTCAACGCCGAACTGCTCGGCCACGCCACGCCCGGCGTGATCGTGCTGCACTGCCTGCCCGCGCACCGCGGCGAGGAGATCACCGACGAGGTGCTCGACGGCCCGCGCAGCGCGGTCTTCGACCAGGCGGAGAATCGGTTGCACGCCCAGAAGGCGCTGCTGACGTTCCTCCTCGGGGCCACCACCGCCCCGGACGCGGCGGCGCCGGACGTCGCCGCGACCAGGGAGACACCATGACCGCCCCGCTGACCCGTGCCGCCCGGCACGCCCGCATCGTCGAGCTGATCCGCGACAAGGCGGTCCGCTCGCAGACCGAGCTGGCCGACCTGCTCGCCGGCGACGGGATCCAGGTCACCCAGGCCACCCTCTCCCGGGACCTCAAGGAACTCGGCGCGGTCACGGTGCGCGGCGGCGACGGCGGTGCCGTCTACCTCATCCCGGAGGACGGCCACCGGCCGCTGCGCGACGCCGAGGCGGCGCCGGCCCGGCTGATCCGGCTGCTGCACGAACTGCTCAACGGGGTCGACTCCAGCGGCAACATCGCCGTGCTGCGTACCCCGCCGGGCGCAGCCCAGTACCTGGCCAGCGCGTTGGACCGAGCGGGCCTGCCCGAGATCGTCGGCACCATCGCCGGCGACGACACCATCCTCGTCGTGGCCCGCGAGGCCGTCGGTGGGGCCGCGCTCGGCGAGAAGCTCGCCGGCTGGGCCCGCCGGGAAGAGAACGTTGAAGGGAGCACCACACCATGACCGAGCGGGTCGTCCTTGCCTACTCCGGAGGTCTCGACACCTCCGTCGCCATTCCGTACCTGGCCGAGCAGACCGGCGCCGAGGTGATCGCGGTCGCCGTCGATGTCGGGCAGGGCGGCGAGGATCTCGACGCCATCCGGCAGCGCGCCCTGGACTGCGGCGCGGCGGAATCCGAGGTGGTCGACGCGCGCGAGGAGTTCGCCGCCGACTACTGCCTGCCGGCGATCCGCGCCAACGCGCTCTACATGGACCGCTACCCGCTGGTCTCCGCGCTGTCCCGGCCGCTGATCGTCAAGCACCTGGTGGCCGCGGCGCGCAAGCACGGCGGCACCATCGTGTCGCACGGCTGCACCGGCAAGGGCAACGACCAGGTCCGCTTCGAGGTCGGCCTGGGCGCGCTCGCCCCCGACCTGAAGATCGTCGCGCCGGCCCGGGACTTCGCCTGGACCCGGGACAAGGCGATCGCCTTCGCCGAGGAGAAGGGCCTGCCGATCGACGTGTCGGCGAAGTCGCCGTACTCCATCGACCAGAACCTGTGGGGCCGCGCGGTGGAGACCGGCTTCCTGGAGGACATCTGGAACGGCCCCATCGAGGACCTGTACTCCTACACCTCCGACCCCGCGCAGGAGCGCGACGCCGACGAGGTCGTGATTACCTTCGACGGCGGCAACCCGGTCGCCATCGACGGCGAGACCGTCACCCCGTACCAGGCGGTGCTGGAGCTGAACCGGCGGGCCGGCGCGCAGGGCGTGGGCCGGCTCGACATGGTCGAGGACCGCCTGGTCGGCATCAAGAGCCGCGAGGTGTACGAGGCGCCCGGCGCGATCGCGCTGATCACCGCCCACCAGGAGCTGGAGGCGGTCACCGTCGAGCGGGACCTGGCCCGGTTCAAGCGCGGCGTCGACCAGCGCTGGGGCGAGCTGGTCTACGACGGCCTCTGGTTCTCCCCGCTGAAGAACTCCCTGGACGCATTCATCGACGACGCGCAGCGGCACGTCTGCGGCGAGGTGCGGCTCACCCTGCACGGCGGTCGGGCCACCGTCACCGGCCGGCGCTCCGAGGCCAGCCTCTACGACTTCGGCATGGCGACCTACGACACCGGCGACACCTTCGACCAGTCGCTGGCCAAGGGCTTCGTCCAGCTCTGGGGCCTGCCCAGCAAGATGGCCGCCGCACGGGACGCCCGGCTGGGCGGCTGACGATCGTGGGAACCACAATGGGCGGCGTGGACGACAAGAGCCTGACCGAGAACAGCGCCGCCACCAACCGGACGAGCCTGTGGGGCGGCCGGTTCGCCGGCAGCCCCGCGGAGGCCCTGGCCCGGTTGTCGGTGAGCGTGCAGTTCGACTGGCGGCTGGCCCCGTACGACATCGCGGCGTCCCGGGCCCACGCCCGGGTCCTCGCGCGGGCCGGCCTGCTCGACGCCGAGGAACTGGGCCGCATCCTCGCCGCCCTGGACGACCTGGAGGCCGCCTGCGCCTCCGGGCAGTTCCGCCCCACCATCGACGACGAGGACGTGCACACCGCGCTGGAGCGGGGGCTGCTGGAGCGCCTGGGCAGCCTCGGCGGCAAGCTGCGCGCCGGCCGCTCCCGCAACGACCAGGTCGCCACCGACCTGCGGCTCTACCTGCGCGACCACGCCCGGGGCGTGGCCGGCCGCCTGGTCGAGCTGGCCGAGGCGCTGGTGGAGCAGGCCGGGCGGCACGTGGCGACCCCCGCGCCCGGGATGACCCACCTGCAGCACGCCCAGCCCGTCACCTTCGGGCACTGGCTGCTGGCCCACGTCCAACCGCTGCTGCGCGACCTGGACCGGCTGCGCGACTGGGACGCCCGGGCGGCGATCAGCCCGCTCGGCGCCGGCGCGCTGGCCGGCTCGTCGCTGCCGCTCGACCCGGTCCGCACAGCCCGCGAACTGGGCTTCACCGCCGCCGCGGCGAACTCGATGGACGCGGTCGCCGACCGGGACTTCGTCGCCGAGTTCCTCTTCGTCACCGCGCTGGTCGGGGTGCACCTGTCCCGCCTCGGCGAGGAGGTGGTGCTCTGGACCTCGCAGGAGTTCGGCTGGGTGGAGCTGGACGACGCCTTCGCCACCGGGTCGTCGATCATGCCGCAGAAGAAGAACGCGGACATCGCCGAGCTGGCCCGGGGCAAGTCCGGCCGGCTGGTCGGCGGGCTGATGAGCGTGCTGACCATGCTCAAGGGCCTGCCGATGACCTACGACCGGGACATGCAGGAGGACAAGGAGCCGGCCTTCGACGCGGTCGACACCCTGGAGCTGCTGCTGCCCGCGCTCGCCGGGATGATCTCCACGATGACGGTCCGGGTGGACCGGTTGGTCGCCGCCGCGCCGGTCGGCTACTCGCTGGCCACCGAGGTGGCCGACTGGCTGGTCCGCAAGGGGGTGCCGTTCCGCGACGCGCACGAGATCACCGGCAAGCTGGTGGCGCTCTGCGTGGCCCGGGACTGCGCCCTGGACGAGGTCTCCGACGACGACCTGGCCACGGTCAGCGATCACCTCGACCCGAGCGTGCGGGACGTGCTCTCGGTCCGCTCGGCGCTCGCCGCCCGGACCACGCCCGGCTCCACGGGGCCCGGCCCCGTCGCCGACCAGCTCGCCGCCGCCGCCGACAAGCTGGCCGGATGGCGGGAGTGGGCCGCCGAGCGGGTCGTGCCCCGCTGAGCGTGCGGGGGTCGGTGCGGCGGGCCGCCGCGCCGGCCCCTCAGGCGGTGGGTCGTTCCCGCCTCGGCAGCTTCGCCACCACCGCGTCGTACGAGCCGTCGACCGCCTCGGTCAGCTCCTCGTCGTCGATCCCGCCGGCCAGGCGCAGCGAGTTCCAGCCGGACCGGCCGATGTAGGGCGAGGGTTTCGCGTCGTCCGGGTACCGGTGGATCCACTCGTCGGCGACCACCCGGTCGGGGCCGCACTTCACCCCGACCCGCGGTTCCCCGTCCGTGGAGCCGAGGAAGGCGAAGATCCGGCTGCCGACCTTCACCACCTCGTCGCCCTCCCACGGCCGGTCCAGCCACGCCCCCGGCTTCGCCAGGCAGTACGCCAGCATCTCCTCGCGCGTCATCGTGTCCTTCCCGCCGGGGGTTCCCCCCGGGCCGATCTGACCATAGCCGCGTCGCCGTGATCAGGGGGACGGTCGTCGGCGGGGGTCAACGCGACGTTCTCCACGCCTTGTTCAAGGATCGCCACCACCGCCAGGCCTGGTTGACCAGCGCCGCGTACCCGATGCCCACCGCGAGGGAGAGCGCCAGCGCCACCAGCGGCAGATCCCGCAGGTGCGGGTAGACCTGCCAGTGGGTCAGGTAGATGTAGAGCGAGCTGGCCGCCAGCACCCCGGCCACCCGGTTCACCACGGCCAGGCTCGGCACGGTGGGCAGCCAGGTCAGCAGGGCCAGGCCGGCGACGATCAGCACCTCACGCCGGGGCTGGTCGAAGAAACCCGGCACGGTGACCACCGCGGCGGCGGTCACCAGCAGCCGCTGCCGCACCCCGTCGGCCCGGGCGGCGGCCCAGCCGAGGGTGAACAGCCAGCCGGCCACCACCGCTGACGGCAGGTCGTAGCGGGCGTCCAGGCCGAACACGTCGTACCGGCCGAGCAGGGCCAGCGCGGTCAGGCCGAGCGGGAAGGCGAACGGGAAGCGCCGCTCCAACCGGTCGACCCGGCGCAGGCCGAGCAGGACGGCGAGGACCGCCAGTAGGTGGACCACCGCCTCGATGAACCAGAAGTGCCACTCGGTCTCACCGTTCTCCGGCCCGGCGATGCTGTTGAGCAGCAGCAGGGTGCTGAGCTGGTAGTCGTCGCGGACCAGCATCACCGCCGCGATCCAGGCCGTGGTCGGCAGCACGATGCGCGCCAGCCCGGAGCGGATCTGGCGCAGCCGGTCCCGGCGGTCGCCGTCGGTGAGCTGGAACCGGGCGAAGTTGAAGCCGGCCACCCCGAGCAGCAGGTGCGCGCCGCCGGTGACGGTGAACAGCGGGATGTGCGAGCCGACGATCAGCACGATCGCCACCGCGCGCAGCGCCACGCTGGTCTCCAGCGACCGCCGCCGGCCGGGCCGGCGGGCCGGGGCGCGCAGCTCGGCGATCGGCAGGGTGTGCCAGTTCGCCGGCAGGTGACCCAGCTCCCGCTCCAACCGGACCGACATCTCGACGTACGACAGGGAGTCCCCGCCCAGGTCGACGAAGCTCAACTCCGGGGTGACGTCGGTGCGGTCCAGCACCTCCGCGTACAGCCGGCACAGGTCGCCCGAACGGGCCTCCGGTTCGCGTGCGGCCGGCGCGTCGTCGTCGGCCAGCGCGCGCAGCGCCGTGAGGTCCGGCTTGCCGCTGCTCAGCCGGGGCAGCTCGGCCAGGAAGAGCACCCGGACCGCGCGCGGCGGCAGCCCCACCTCCTCGGCGACCAGCCGGCGGACCCGTCGGGGCTCGCCGTCGCCGGCCACGGCCACGATCAGCTCGTCGTCACCGCCGACGCAGGCCGCGGCCAGCCCGTGCCCCGCCAGCAGCGCCTCGATCTGCTGCGGGTCGATCCGCAGCCCGAGGATCTTGGCGAACCGGCTGCGCCGGCCGACGATCTCGTAGAGCCCGTCGGCGGTGCGCCGGGCCAGGTCGCCGGTGTGCAGCTCGTCGACCGTGCGGCCCAGCGCCAGGTCGGCGGGGGACTCGGCGTAGCCGAGCATGACGTTCGGGCCCGCGTACACCAGCTCGCCGACCTCCGGGTCCGGGTGGTCGGCCACCGGGGCGAGCCGGAACGCGCCGCCGGGCACCGGCACGCCGATCGCCGCCGGGTGGTCGACCGCCGAGTCCGGCGGGAGGTACGCCATCCGCGCGGTCGCCTCGGTCTGGCCGTACATCACGAAGAGGTCCCAGCCGGCGCGCCGGCCCAGCCCGGCGTAGCGGACCACCCGGTCCGGGGCCAGCCGGCCGCCGGCCTGGGTGACGTAGCGCAGGTGCGGCAGGTCCATGGCGGCGAAGCCGACCCGGTCCAGCAGCTCGAAGGTGTACGGCACCCCGGCGAAGCTGGTGGCCCGCGCGGCCCGGAACAGCTCCCAGAAGCAGGAGTCGGCCACCGACAGGTCGGTCAGCACCAGCGCCGCGCCCCGGGCCAGGTGGCTGTTGACCACCGACAGGCCGTAGCAGTAGTGCAGCGGCAGGGTGGTGGCCGCCCGGTCGGTGTCCCGGATGCCCAGGTACTCGCCGATCGCCTCGGCGTTGGCCTGGAGGTTGGCCTGCGACAGCCGCACCAGCTTCGGCGAGCCGGTCGACCCGGAGGTGCTCAGCAGCAGCGCCAGCTCCGGGTGCAGGGTGTGCGCCGAGGCCGCGCGCCGCTCGTCGATCGCCCACCCGTCCTCGCCCGGGCCGACCACCACGTCCGGGTCGTACGCCGACACCAGCGAGCCCAGCGCCGCGTCGTTGCCGCCCGGGACCAGCAGGACCGGATGGCCGGCGTACAGGGCGGCCAGGTAGGCCACCAGCGAGTCGACGGTGTTGGCGCCGACGACCAGCACCAGCCGACGCGCCACGCCGAGCCGCGCGGCGGTCCGGGTGACCCGCTCGGCGAGCTCGGCGTAGGAGATCTCCCCGTCCCGGGTGAGCACAGCGGGGCGGTCTCCGTGGGCGGCCAGATCGCGGACGAACGGCACCGCCCCGACGGCCGGGAGCAGGGAAGACAGGGGTGTCACGGGCACACTCTAAGGTAAGCCTCCCCTTATCAGTAGTCCCGAGCGACCCGGGTCACGGGCAACGGCCGGCCCCGGTCCGGACCTGCCGTAGCTTGTCCGGTTCGACGACGAGGAGCAGGCTCCCGTTCCCCGGTCGGAGGTGTCCCACCCTGCCGGTGAGCTGCCGGGCGTTCGCCTGGGTCGGGCCCAGCCACGGACTGCCGATCCGCGGATGACCGCGCCATGGTTGCCCGCCGCGGCAGCGGCGACGATCGGTTCGGAAGAGACCGCTGACCAGGGAGTTGTGGTGAAGGACGTATTCGTACCCGAACTGACCGGCACGCTCGCCGTGGTGACCGGCGCGAGCGACGGCATCGGCCTCGGCCTGGCCGTACGCCTGGCCCGGGCGGGCGCCGAGCTCGTGCTGCCGGTGCGCAACCCGGTCAAGGGCGCCGCCGCAGTCGCCCGCATCCGTGCGGCGGTTCCCGGCGCCGCCGTCTCCGTGCCGGAGCTGGACCTGGCGTCGTTGGCGTCCGTGGCGTCGCTGGCGCAGACGCTGACCGCCGAGGGCCGCCCGGTCAACATCATGGTCAACAACGCCGGCGTGATGACCCCGCCCACCCGGCACACCACCGCCGACGGCCTGGAACTGCAGTTCGGCACGAACCACATCGGGCACGTGGCGCTGGTGGGCCGACTCCTGCCGTTGCTGCGCGCCGGCCGGGCCCGTGTCACCACCATGTCCAGCAGCGCCGCCCGCACCGGCAGGATCGACTGGGACGACCTGCAGAGCGAGCGGAGGTACTCGCCGATCCGCTCGTACGGGCTGTCGAAGCTGGCCAACCTGCACTTCGGCCTGGAACTCGACCGGCGCAGCCGGGCGGGCGGCTGGGGCATCACCAGCAACGTCGCGCACCCCGGCACCACGCTGACCAACCTCTACGCCGCCGGGCCGAATCTGGGCCGCACCCGCCCCGCCCCCCACGCGGCGATCATGAAGCGGCTCGCCCGCTGGGGCGTGTTCGTGCAGACCGTCGACGCCGGGCTGCTTCCCGCCCTGTACGCGGCGACCAGCCCGCACGCCCGGGGTGGCGCGTTCTACGGCCCCGACGGGTTCGGCCAGTTCACCGGCGGCCCGACCGAACTGGCCGTCTACCGGGCGGCCCGCGACGAGTCCGACGCGGCGCGGGTCTGGGACGTCTCGCAGCGGCTGGCCCGCGTCGAATTCGACGCCGGCTGAGATCGCCGGAGAGGGAGACTGGACCCATGGACCGGGCCCAACTCGCCGACTTCCTGCGGACCCGGCGGGAGGCGCTGCAACCCGAGGACGTCGGACTGCCCCGTGGGCCGCGGCGGCGCACCGGCGGGCTGCGCCGGGAGGAGGTCGCCGCGCTGTCGGACATGTCGGCCGACTACTACAGCCGCATCGAGCAGCAGCGCGGGCCGCACCCGTCCGAGCAGATGCTCGCCGCGATCGCCCGCGGCCTGCGGCTCTCCCTCGACGAGCGCGACCACCTCTTCCGGCTGGCCGGTTACGCCACCCCGAAGCGGGCGCTGCGCGCCGACCACGTCAATCCGGGGATGATGCGCATCCTCGACCGGCTGGAGGACACCCCGGCGCAGGTGGTGAACCTGCTCGGCGAAACGCTGAAGCAGACCCGGCTGGCGGTCGCGCTGCTGGGCGACCACCGCGTGCACACCGGGTTGGCCCGCAGCCTGCACTACCGGTGGTTCACCGACCCGGCCGCACGGCTGATCCATCCGCCCGAGGACCGCCCGACGCACAGCCGGCTCATCGCGGCGAACCTGCACGGCGTGTACACCCGTGACGGCCGGGGCTCGCGGGCCGCGACGATCGTCGACGCGCTGCTCGCGGCGAGCCCGGAGTTCGCCGAGATCTGGCGGGAACACCCGGTACCGGGCGGGTACTGCGCGCCGAAGCGCATCCAGCATCCGCAGGTCGGGCTGCTGGAGTTGGACTGCCAGACCCTGATCGACCCCGACCAGTCCCAGGCGCTGCTGGTCTATACGGCGGCGCCGGGCAGCGAGAGCTACGAGAAGCTGCGACTGCTCGCCGTCCTCGGCGACCAGCGGGTCTGACCGGGGCCGTCCCAGATGGTGCCGCGGTAGGCGTCACGGTGGCTTCTGGCGGAACCCGCGTCCGGTTCATCCGCCGTCATCACCCCCGTCGGTTTGCCGATCTCCGTTCCGCGGCGTTTCCTGGATCGGTGGACTACTCGTGGCTCTCCGCCCCGGCCGCCCAGGTACCCGAGACGGCGCAGACGCTGCTGGGCTGGGAGGTCTCGGCCGGTGGCGTCCGGATCAGGCTGACCGAGGTCGAGGCGTACGCGGGAACCGGCGAGGACCCGGCGTCCCACGCGCACCGGGGGCCGACCCCCAGGACGAAGGTGATGTTCGGACCGGCCGGGCACGCCTACACCTACTTCGTGTTCGGTGTGCACTGGTGCCTCAACATCGTCTGCGGCGGTGCGGGGGAGGCGGCGGCGGTCCTCCTGCGCGCGGGTGACGTCGTCGAGGGGCTGGACCTCGCCCGCAAGCGCCGAGGGGAGGTGCCCGACCGCGACCTCGCTCGTGGCCCCGCCCGGCTGGTGGTCGCGCTCGGAATCGGCGCGGAAGCGAACGGCACGTCCATGCTCGACGGCAGCGGTCCGCTGCTGCTGACGCCGCCGACCCGTCCGGTCACGCGGTCCGCCATCTCCGCCGGCCCGCGGGTCGGGGTGGCCGCCGCCCACGACGTCGCGTGGCGCTACTGGATCACCGGCGATCCCACTGTCAGCACCTACCGCCGGCACGCACCCCGCCGCCGGAGAAGCACGGAGCCCGCGGTCGGCCGTAGCGACTAGGGTCCTGTCGGGGGGTGTGGCCATAATCACGGCACGCTCGCCGAGACGACGGAGGACGGCTGATGGCCACACTGCTCGCGATCGGGACGGCCAAGGGGCTCTTCCTGGCCACCAGCACCGACGGCCGCCGGAGCTGGGAGGTCTCCGGCCCGCACTTCCCGATGACCGGCGTCTACGCGGTCGCGGTCGACAAGCGGCGGGCCACGCCCCGGCTGCTCGCGGGGATGACCAGTTCCCACTTCGGGCCCAGCGTCGCCACCAGTGACGACCTCGGGGCCACCTGGCACGAGCCCGACCGGGCGCCGGTCGCCTTCCCGGCCGACACCGGGGCCTCGCTGGGGCGGGTGTGGCAGCTCACCCCGGCCGGCCCCGGGCAGCCCGACCTCGTCTGGGCCGGCACCGAGCCGTCGGCCCTGTTCCGCTCCGACGACGGCGGCGTCAGCTACGAGTTGGTCCGCCCGCTCTGGGACCATCCGCACCGCGAGCGCTGGGGCGCCGGTTTCGGCGGCCAGGCGGTGCACACCGTGCTGCCGCACCCGGAAGATCCCGAGCGGGTCACGGTGGCGATGTCCACCGGCGGCGTCTACCACTCCACCGACGCCGGGGCGAGCTGGTCGCCGGGCAACACCGGCATCCACGCCTATTTCCTCCCCGACGAGTGGCCCGAGTTCGGGCAGTGCGTCCACAAGATCGCCCGGGACGCCGGCGAACCCCGCCGGCTCTACGCGCAGAACCACCACGGCGTCTACCGCTCGGACGACGACGGGCGCACCTGGTCCTCGATCGCCGACGGCCTGCCCAGCGACTTCGGCTTCCCGATCGTCACGCTGCCCGGCCGGCCGGGCGCGGTGCTGACCTTCCCGCTGGCCGCCGACAGCGAGCGCTTCCCGGCCGGCCGCCGGTGCCGCGTCTGGCGCTCGCTGGACGCGGGCGACAGTTGGCAGGCGCTGAGCACCGGCCTGCCGGAGGGGCCCTTCTATCCGGCCGTGCTGCGCGACGCGATGTGCGCCGACGACGGCGAGCCCGGCGGGGTCTACTTCGGCACCCGCTCCGGCGAGGTCTACGCCAGCCGCGACGAGGGCGACTCCTGGTCCCCGGTGGCTGCGCACCTGCCCGACGTGCTCTGCGTCCGGGCCGCGGAGGTGTGAGGTGGTCACCGTGCTCCTGCCGGGCCCGCTGCGCGGCGAGGCCGGGGGAGCGAGCCGGTTGACGGTGACCGCGGCCGGCACCCTGCGCGCGGTCCTCGACGAGCTGGCCGGGTCGTGGCCCCGGCTGGCCCGCCGGATCCGCGACGAGCGGGGCGAGCTGCGCCGTTACGTCAACGTCTACGTCGACGGCGAGGACTGCCGGCACCTGGGCGGGTTGGACGCCCCGGTTCCCGACACCGCCGAGGTGCAGGTGATCCCGTCGGTGGCCGGCGGCTGAGTTCCGGCCGCCGGTCGGTCCGGGTCGGGGCGGCCCGGGGTGGCCGCCGGGCCGCAGAGGCGACGGGGACCGGGCGTGACGGCGGCCACCGGGGATACCGGCGACGGTGGAATAGTTGACTCGTCAAAATATGTTGTCGCAAACGTCTGGAGCCGCTCCGGCCCCGGCCGGACAACGCGAGGAGCTGGTCATGCAGTTCGGAGTCTTCACCGTCGGCGACGTCACGGTCGACCCGACCACCGGTCGGGAGCCGACCGAGCATGAGCGGATCAAAGCGATGGTGGCCATCGCGCTCAAGGCCGAGGAGGTCGGCCTCGACGTCTTCGCCACCGGCGAGCACCACAACCCGCCGTTCGTGCCCTCGTCGCCCACCACCATGCTCGGCTACATCGCGGCCCGCACGCAGCGGCTGCTGCTCTCCACCTCCACCACGCTGATCACCACCAACGACCCGGTGAAGATCGCCGAGGACTACGCGATGCTCCAGCACCTGGCCGACGGCCGGGTCGACCTGATGATGGGGCGCGGCAACACCGGGCCGGTCTACCCGTGGTTCGGCCACGACATCCGCACCGGCATCCCGCTGACCCTGGAGAACTACGACCTGCTGCGCCGGCTCTGGCGGGAGGACGTGGTCGACTGGCAGGGCAAGTTCCGCACCCCGTTGCAGTCGTTCACCTCGACCCCGCGCCCGCTCGACGGCGTGCCCCCGTTCGTCTGGCACGGGTCGATCCGCAGCCCCGAGATCGCCGAGCAGGCCGCCTACTACGGTGACGGCTTCTTCGCCAACCACATCTTCTGGCCGAAGGAGCACACCCAGCGGATGGTCGGGCTCTACCGGCAGCGGTACGCCCACTACGGCCACGGCTCCGCCGACCAGGCCATCGTGGGGCTCGGTGGGCAGGTCTTCATGCGGCGCAACTCGCAGGACGCCGTCCGGGAGTTCCGGCCGTACTTCGACAACGCCCCCGTCTACGGGCACGGGCCGTCGCTGGAGGAGTTCAGCGCGCAGACCCCGCTGACCGTCGGCAGCCCGCAGCAGGTCATCGACCGCACCCTGAGCTTCCGCGACTACGTCGGTGACTACCAGCGCCAGCTGTTCCTGATGGACCACGCCGGCCTGCCGCTGAAGACGGTGCTGGAGCAGCTCGACCTGCTCGGCGAGGAGGTCGTGCCGGTGCTGCGCAAGGAGTTCGACTCGCTGCGCCCCGCGCACGTCCCCGAGGCGCCCACCCACGCGTCGCTGCGCGCCGCCGCCGAGCAGGCGGCAGGCCCGGACGACCTGGCGGGTGCGGAGGCGGGCCGATGACCCGCCGCACCCTCGCCGTGGTGTCGGCCGGCCTCGGTCAGCCCTCCTCGACCCGACTGCTCGCCGACCAGCTCGCCGCGGCAACCCGCGACGAGCTGGCCCGGCGGGGCGACACGGTCGACATCCGACCGGTCGAACTGCGCGAACACGCCCACGACATCGTCAACCACCTGCTCACCGGCTTCCCGTCGCCCGGGCTGCGGGAGGTGCTCGACACGGCCACCGGCGCGGACGGGCTGATCACCGTCACGCCGATCTTCAACGCGTCGTACAACGGGTTGTTCAAGTCCTTCTTCGACCTGGTCGACGCCGGCGCGCTGGTGGACCGACCGGTGCTGGTCGGCGCCACCGGCGGCACGGCCCGGCACTCGCTCGCCCTGGAGCACGCGGTACGCCCGATGTTCGCCTACCTGCGCGCGGTGGTGGTGCCGACGACCGTCTTCGCCGCGCCCGAGGACTGGTCCGCCGGCACCGCCGACGGGGCGCTACGGGCGCGGATCACCCGGGCCGGCGCGGAACTCGCCGAGCAGGTCCACCGGCGGGCGCCGTCCACCGGCCCCGCCGACCCGTTCGCCCTCACCACCAGTTTCGAGGACCTGCTCGGCGGCCTCGGCCACTGATCCCGGCCGAGGGTCGGTCCGATCCCGGAAGCGGTGCCGCGAAGTCGTTCGCGGGCCGCCGCTTCCGGGAGACCCGCGGGCCAGCCGGATCGGGGGACGCCGTCGGCGGCCCAGGTGCGACCGGACCACCTCGCGGTGCAGCCACGTCCCCGCTGGTTCACCGGCTCGCCCGAGGGGGAAGCGGGCGCCGGCGGTGTCAGGTCGGGCCAGACCAGTGCGCGCTCGCTCGGGCACGTCCGGATCGCGATGGCGCTCGGCCGGAAGGGGCACGTGCCGGCCCGGTCGGGCGGTCCCGCTCAGCGGGCGTGGCCGTACGGGTGGGCGACCAGCACCGGGCAGTGGGCGTGCTGCACCAGGGCCTGACTGACCGAGCCGAGCAGCATTCCGGCGAACCCGCCCCGGCCCCGGGAGCCGACCACCACCAGCGCCGCGTCCCCGCTCGCCTCGATCAGCGCCTGCTCGGGCTTCGCCGCCCGGACCACCCGCTCCTCGACGGCGAGCCCCGGGTGGCTGCCGCGGACCGCCGCGGCGGCGATGGCCAGCAGCTCGGCGGACTCCGCGTGGTCGGCGGCCCGCGTCTCCGCCACCTCCTCCGGCACCGGACGCCCCCCGTCCGGCGGCCGGACGTGC
>NZ_JAMOKF010000119.1 GCF_023656545.1 Micromonospora phytophila
GTAGACGTACCCGGGCGCCTCCCGGCCGGCCCGCCCGGCCCGCTGGGTGGCCGCCGCCCGGGACACCGGCACGGTCACCAGCGCGCCGAGCCCCCGGGACAGGTCCATCCGGGCCACCCGGGACAGCCCGGCGTCCACCACCACCCGGACCCCCGGCACGGTCAGGCTGCTCTCGGCCTCCGAGGTCGCCAGCACCACCCGCCGCCGCTGCGCCGGGAGCAGCGCCGCGTCCTGGTCGGCGCCGCGCTGCCGGCCGTGCAGCGGCAGGATCGCGACCTCGTCGCGCAGGTCGGCCAGGCGCCGGGCGACGGCGGCGATCTCACCGGCCCCGGGGAGGAAGACCAGCAGGTCACCGGTGCGCTCGTGCAGCGCCCGGCGGACCGTCGCCGCGACGTGGTCCAGCAGCACCCGGTCGACCGGGCCGGCCCCGGGCGCGGCAGCCGATCGGGTCGGCGGCGCCCAGATCCGGGCCACCGGGTGCAGCGCCGAGGACGCCCGCACGATCGGCGCGGGCGGGCCGTCGCCGCCGAGCAGGGCGGCGAACCGGTCCGCCTCCGGGGTGGCCGACATCGCCAGCAGCCACAGGTCGGGGCGGAGGGCCCCCCGGGCTTCCACCGTGAACGCCAGCGCCAGGTCGGCGTCGAGCTGCCGCTCGTGGCACTCGTCGAGCAGCACCGCGCCGGTCCCGGTCAACTCGGGGTCGTGGTGCAGCCGACGGACCAGCAGCCCGGTGGTGACCACCTCGATCCGGGTACGCGGGCCGATCCGGCGCTCGCCGCGCACGGCGTACCCGACCCGCTCGCCGACCGGCTCGCCGAGCAGCGCGGCGATCCGGCGGGCCGCCGCCCGGGCGGCCACCCGGCGCGGCTGGGCGATCACCACGCGACCGGTGACCGCGTCGGCCACGGCCAGCGGAGCGAGGGTGGTCTTCCCCGTCCCCGGCGGCGCCACCAGCACCCCGGCGCCGGCGGAGCGCAGCGCCGCGACCAGCGCCGGCAGCGCCGGCCGCACGGGCAGGTCGAGGGGTACGTCGGAGAGCACGGCCCAGTCTCGCACCGCCTCCCGGCGGCGTCAGTCGGGGCGTACCGCGTCGATGCCGGTGACGAAGGCGCGCCACGCCGACGGCGGGAAGGCCAGCACGGGGCCGCCCCGGTCCTTGCTGTCCCGGACGGCGACCCGGCCCGCGGCGGCGGCGACCTCCACGCAGTTGCCGTTACCCACGCTGCGGCTGCTGGTGCGCCACCGCGCCCGGGTCAGGTCGAGCGCCGTCATCGGTACCCCTCGTCTGTGCCGGCGTGCCGCGTCAGCGGTCACGCAAAGTCACGAGAAGCTTTCGTCAGGCGGGTCAGCGACGCCGCCGGATCGAGTGCCGAACGGCACAGCTCCTCGTGCACCAGGCTATACCCGGAGACGTGACCGGCTTCCTCCAGAGCCAGCCCCATCGTGAGGTTTTCCAGGTAGACGACGGCGGCGTCGGCGGTGTCGGCGAAGGTGAGGATCACGTACGGGGCGTTCATCGCCGGGTGGCCGCCGGACGCGAACGGAAGTACCTGCAAGGTCACGTTCGGTAGTTGAGCGACCTTCGCGAGATGGGTCAGCTGCTCGCCCATCACGGGCTTGCCGCCGACCGGGCGGCAGAGCACGGCCTCGTTCAGCACCACCGACAGCTCGACCGGATCGTCGCGGTGCAGCACGTCCTGCCGGCGCAGCCGGGCGGCGACCTTGCGCTCGATGCCCTCCTCCCCGGCGGTGCGCCGGAAGACCTCCTGCGCGTACGCCGGGGTCTGCAGCAGCCCGGGCACCGCCTCGGCCTCGTACGTCCGCAGGGTCGCCGCCTCCGCCTCCAGCCCGACGTAGAACTCGAACCACTCGGGCAGGACGTCGCTGTAGCTCTGCCACCAGCCGCGCTGCTGCGCGCCACGGGCGATCTCGATCAGCGCCTCGGCGTCCGCCCCGGTCACCTGGTACAGCGCCAGCGCGGCCCGGACGTCGCGCGGCTTGATGCCGATCTGGGCGGTCTCGATCCGGGACAGGTTGCTCTTGGACATGTCCAGCTGCCGGGCGGCGACGTCCAGGGTCATGCCGGCGCGCTCGCGCAGCTGGCGGAGTTCCCGGGCGATACGGCGGCGGCGGACGGTGGGGCTCGCGGTCACCCTCCGAGTCTGTCACGGCAAGATCCGCAGGTCGCGTCAGCACGGAGTGCAACGGCCGAAAACGGGAGTTGCGTTGCACCACCGGCCGGTGCATCCTTTCCCGGTTGCGATCACTGTGGACAACCCGCGCGGGAGGACCGTTTGCTCATCGCCGACGAGTTCTTCCTGATCGCCCACAACGACAGCCGCGGCAAGGCCAGGCTGCACCCGGCGGCGACCGGCCTCGGCCTCGCCGGCGGCCTGCTCGGCGAGCTGATCCTCTACGGACACGTCACCGTCTCCAACGGACTCGTCGCGGTGATCGACCGGCGTCCGCCGGCGGACGCGCTCGCGCACACCGTGCTGGACCAACTGGTCGGTGAGTCGCAGCACCAGGCCGTCCGCACCTGGCTCAGCTTCCTGGCGCAGAGCGCCACCACCTCGGTGGGGGAGCGGCTGGCCCGGGCGGGCGTGCTGCGCCGCCAGGAGAGCCGCCGGCTGCTCCGCACCAACGTCAGCTACCTGCCGATCGACCTCAACGCCGTGGCCTGGCCCGCGACCCGGCTGCGCGCCCTGCTGGACCGGCCCGACCCGCCGAGCGTGCCCGACGCGCTGCTGCTCGGCCTGGTGGTGGCCGCCGGGCTGACCCGCGAGGTGCTCTGGAGCGCCGGCCCCCGGGCGCACCACCGGCTGGGCGTGCTCATCCCGGCGCTGCCCTTGCCGCTGAAGGAACTCGTCGCGCACACCGAGGCCGCCGTCGGCGCCGCCGTGCTGCGCGGCATGCCCTGACCCCGCACCTCCCGACCCCTCCCCCCCAACGGAGTCGCACATGCCGACAGCAACCATCGAACGACCGAGCAACGTCTCCGAGGCGTTGGCCCGTGGGCGACTCGGCGTGCCCTCGGTGATCTTTTTCGTCCTCTCCGCCGCCGCCCCGCTGACCGTGGTGGCCGGCGTGGTGACCACCGGCTACGGCGTCATCGGGGTGCTCGGCATCCCGGTGGCCTTCCTGGCCGTCGCCGCGGTGCTCGCCCTCTTCGCCGTCGGGTACGTGGCGATGGCGCGCCGGGTGGAGAACGCCGGCGCCTTCTACGCGTACATCTCCCGGGGTCTGGGCCGACCGGCCGGCGTGGGCGCGGCCTGGGTGGCGCTGATCGCCTACAACGCCCTGCAGGTCGGCCTCTACGGCGCGGTCGGCGCCGCCGCGGCACCGGTGCTGGACCGGCTCTTCGGCGTCGCCCCTGCCTGGTGGTTGGTGGCCCTGGTGGCCTGGGCCATCGTCGCCGTGCTGGGCCTGCTCCGGGTGGACATCAACGGCCTGGTGCTGGCGGCGCTGCTGGTCGCCGAGATCGTGGTGATCCTCGTGTTCGACCTCGGTCAGCTGGGCAACCCGGCCGGCGGTGCGGTCAGCTTCGCGGCCCTGTCGCCGGAGAACCTCTTCGTGCCCGGCGCGGGCGCGGTGCTGGTGCTGGCCATCCTGGGCTTCGTCGGTTTCGAGTCGGCGGTGGTGTTCAGCGAGGAGAGCAAGGACCCGAGGCGCACCGTGCCGCTGGCCACCTACCTCTCGGTGGCGATCATCGCGGCGCTCTACGCGCTGTCGTCGTGGACCATGACGGTCGCCGTCGGACCGGACCGGATCGCCGCCGAGGCCGGCGAGCAGAGCGTCGGGTTGATCTTCAACCTGGCGGGGGAGCACCTCGGCGACACCGCGGTCACCATCGGCCAGGCGCTCTTCCTGACCTCCGTGCTCGCCGCGATGATCTCGTTCCACAACACCACCGCCCGGTACGCCTTCGCGCTGGGCCGCGAGCGGGTGCTGCCGGCGGTGTTCGGGCAGACCTCGCCGCGCAGCGGCGCGCCGCGCGCGGCGTCCCTCGCGCAGAGCGCCCTCGGCCTGGCGGTGATCCTGCTCTACGCGGTCAACGGCTGGGACGAGGTCGTGCAGCTGTTCTACTGGGGCGGCACCACCGGCGGCTTCGGGGTGCTGCTGCTGATCACCACCACCTCGTTCGCGGTGATCGCCTTCTTCGCCCGCAACGGCGGGGCCGAGACGCTCTGGCGGCGGTTGGTCGCCCCCGGCCTCGCCGCCGCCGCGCTGGTCGTGATCGTCACGCTGGCGGTGGTGAACTTCGCCGACCTGCTCGGGGTGGCGCCGGAGTCGCCGCTGCGCTGGGCGATCCCGGTCGCCTACCCGGTGGCCGCGCTGCTCGGCGTGCTCTGGGCGCTGGTGCTGCGCGGCAACCGACCCGACACGTACGCCCGGATCGGTCTGGGCGCGGAGAGCGCGGCGGCGGGGGTCCTGCCGGAGCAGCGCGCCGGCACGGCTGTTCCGGACGGGACGGGGGCCCGCCGGTGACCGGCGCCCCGGTCCAGCGGGTCGGCCCGGAGGAGACCCGGCTGGTCGCGGAGCGGATCGCCGAGGCGTTCATGGCCCTGGACGCCCCCCGGTGGCTGGTGCCCGACGCCAGCAAGCGGGAGGCCGTGCTGGCCGGCCAGTTCGAGATCCTGGTGGACCACGCGATGCGACACGGTCTGGTCCACGCCACCGGGGACCGGGCGGGCGTGGCGGTCTGGTTCCCGTCGGTCGGTGAGCCGGCGCCGCCGCCGGAGGACTACGACGCCCGGCTGGCCGCGGCGTGCGGCGAGTGGACCGAGCGCTTCGTCCACCTCGACGAACTCTTCGCCGCCAACCACCCGCACCCCGACCACCACCATCTGGCCCTGCTCGCCGTCACGCCATGGCGGCAGGGACAGGGGCTGGGCAGCGCGCTGCTGCGGCACCACCACGCGGTGCTGGACGCCGAGGGCGTGCCGGGCTACCTGGAGGCGTCCAGCGTGAGCAGCCGCGACCTGTACGCGCGGCACGGCTACCGGGTGGCCGAGCCGTTCCGGCTGCCCGACGGCACGCCGTTCTGGCCGATGTGGCGGGAGCCCGCCCGCTGAGACGCCGACGGCCGGGTCACCCTGGGGTGACCCGGCCGTTCGCGTGCTCCGGGCGGGGCGGACACGACGGTGGCCGGGCCCGCCGACCCGGCCACCGTCAACCACCCCCTAGTACGTGCCGTCGAGCTGACCCCGCAGCTTGGTCAGCGCGCGGGCCAGCAGCCGGGAGACGTGCATCTGCGAGACGCCGATCTGCTCGGCGATCTGCGACTGGGTCAGGTTGCCGTAGAAGCGCAGCGTGAGGATCTTCTGCTCGCGCTCGTCGAGCGTGGCGAGCGCGGGGCCCAGGGCGACACGCAGCTCCGCCAGCTCGAACTCGCCGTCCTCGCCGCCGAGCATGTCGCCCAGCTCGGTCGCGCGGTCGCCGTCGCCGGTCGGCGTGGAGAGCGAGACCGCGTTGTAGGCGCGGGCGCCTTCCAGGCCCTCCAGGACCTCTTCCTCGGTGAGCTTGAGGTGGGCGGCGATGTCGGCGACCGTCGGCGAGCGGCCGAGGGTCTGCAGCAGCGTGCTGTTGGCGTCGGAGATGGCCAGCCGCAGCTCCTGGAGGCGGCGGGGGACCCGGATGTCCCAGGTGCGGTCGCGGAAGTGCCGCTTGAGCTCACCGATGATGGTCGGGATCGCGTAGCCGGCGAAGTCGACGCCGCGGGAGGGGTCGAACTTGTCGATCGCCTTGATGAGGCCGACGGCAGCGGTCTGGGCCAGGTCGTCGGTGGGCTCGCCGCGACCGCTGTAGCGGTGGGCGAGGTGGTTGGCGAGCGGCAGCCAGGCCTCGATCGCCCGGTCGCGCATGGCGGCCCGTGACGGGTGGTTCGCCGGCAGCGCGGCCATCGCGTTGAGCACGTCGGCGGCGCTGTCGGTGAGCGCCCGCGGGTCCAGCTTCTCGGTGGTGCCCGGTGCGGCTGTGGTCGCCTGCTCGCTGATCGTTGGCGCGGTCATGGGTGGTCCTCCCTGCACCTCGTCCGCGGATAAAAGACGTGACGCTTTGGTTTAGCTTCAGATGTACGTTCGGGAGTCACCTTAGCCTGATCGGCTTGTCGAAATCTAGCCGAACGGACGATGTACTTAAGTAATTTCTCGCCATGGAGGCGACGAAAAGGGCAAAACCTCCTCGTATTGTGAGCGGCCTTACGGCTTCGGTCGTCCACCGCGGCCCGACCGTTGACGCCAGGTGCCGTCCGAGGGTCGACCGGATCCGGCCGACCGGCCCCGCAGGGCTGGCATAACCGCTTCTCAGTGTCGGCTTTCCGTCGTTGTCCCGTCGACGGGACCGGCCGTAGCGTGCGGGTACATCCCCCGATTCGGAGGTGCCGTGCTCGACTCCGCCGCTCCCCAACTCGTCGTGAACAGCCGCACGCTCTACTTCAGCTGGCTGCCGGCGGACCCGGACGCGGTCGCGGCGCTGGTGCCGGCCGGGCTGACCCCCCGCCGGGACCGTCAGGTCTTCCTGAACCAGTACGTCGTCGACGACGAGAGTCAGACCTCCGGCTTCGGCGCGTACTCGCTGACCTACCTCGGGGTGTCACTGAACGGCGTGGACGCGCCGGGCGGCCAGAACCCCGGCGGCTGGTGGACGCACTACGTGACCTCCAGCGAGCGGGTGCGCGCCTACGCCGCCGCCCGGGGCGCCCCCGCCGTGCGCGGGCAGACCAGGATCACCAGCCGCGCCGGCACCCTGGTCGCCGAGACCGAGGTCGACGGCGAGCCGTTGATCCGCGCCCGCTGCCAGGTCGGCGAGACCGGCCAGGTGATCAGCAGCGGGCACCACCGCTACTTCACCGCCCGGGACGGGCAGCTGCTCAGCTCCGTCTACCCGTACGTCGCCGAACCGGTCACCCCGTTCGTCATCGAGGCGGTGGAGTTCCTGGACCCGGGGCACCCGACCTACGCCCTCCGCCCGGAGAACCCGCTCACCATCGGCTTCGGCTTCTACTCCCCGCGCGCCTCGTTCGCCTACCCCGGTGGCCTGAAGGTCCACCCGGGCAGCGCCGCGGTCCCGGCGGCCCGGAGCGGGTCGGCTCACCAGGTGCCGGCCCGCCTCGCCCGCAGCGGCCGGCCGTCCGGGTCGTAGACCAGCCGGTACGCCGGCAGCGCCCAGAGCCGGGTGTACCAGGGCAACCGTTCCGCTCGGTGCGGGCGCAGCCGGCCCGGCGGTCGCGGCCCAACCTGGCCGGAGTCGTACCACCGTTGCAACGCGTCCCCGGCGGCGGTGATCGCCGCGACCGCGTCGGCCGGGTCGAGCAGGTCCTCGTCGCCGCTGCCGTCCGGGGCGCGGTCCAGGTGCTCGCGCCACAGCCGCAGCCGCAGCTCGCGGGCGAAGACCCGAGCGCCGTCGCCGAGCCCGGTCGGGTCGGTCGGGGCCCGCTCGTCGCGGGTGTCGTCGAGCACCGCGCAGGAGAGCTCGCTGTCGTGGGTCCAGGACCGACGGTTGAAGTTGTCGCTGCCCACGCTGGCCCACACGTCGTCGACCACGCACACCTTCGCGTGCACGTACACCGGCTCGCCGGCCTGGTTCTCCACGTCGAAGATGTGCACCCGGTCCGGGGCGGCCTTCTCGCAGAGCGACAAGGCCTGCTCGCGGCCGACCGTGTTGGGTGGCAGCGCCAGCCGGCCGTCCACGTCCGGGTACCGGGGGACCACGGCGACCAGGTGCAGCTCCGGGTTGTCGCGCAAGGCCCGGGCGAAGAGGTCGGCCACCTCGGTGGACCAGAGGTACTGGTCCTCCAGGTAGATCAGCCGGCGGGCCCGGCGGACCGCCTTGGTGTAGCCGCGGGCCACCGTGCGTTCGCCGTCGGGGGCAAAGGAGTACCGGGGTCGGACCGCCGGGTAGGTGCGCAGCACCTGCACGTGGTGCGGACCGCAGGGCGGCGGGTCGGCCGGCTGGTCGGGCAGCCGGTCCGGGCGCAGGTCCGCGCCGTGCAGCCGGTCCCGGGCGTACGCGAGGGGGTTCTCCGAATCCAGCGGCATCGGGTCGGTCCAGCGTTCCCGGAACGTCGTGTCCAGGGCGCCGACCACCGGGCCGCAGACCGCGAGCTGCACATCGTGCCAAGGTGGGTGCGGGCCGTAGCGGGGCGACATCTGCACCGCCTGCGGGTCGCCACCGTGCCCGGCGTCGTCGCGCCGGCTGTGGCACAGGTCGATCCCGCCCGCGAAGGCGACGTCCCGCTCCGGCGCGCGGGGGTGGCGCAGCACCACCAGCTTCTGGTGGTGCGAGCCGCCCCGGCGCACCCGCTGGTCGAGCAGCACCTCGCCGCCGGCGGCCGAGATCGTCTCACTGAGGGTGCGGTTCTCGTCCTCGCTGTAGGCCAGCGCGTCGAGGTGGGACCGCCAGATGAGGCCCTTGACCACCACGCCGCGCTGGGCGGCCCGGGAGAAGAGTTGGGCCACCGTCGGGCCGTCCGGGCGCATCCGCTGGTCCGGATCACCCCGCCAGTCGGTGAAGAAGAGGTGGTCACCCTCCTCCAGCGCCTCCACCTCGCTGACCAGCCGGTCGAAGTACGCGGCACCGTGAATTAACGGCTCGGCAAGGTTTCCGCTGGTCCAGACGGGTAACTCTGATTTCGGGTTGGCACGTTCCCGTGCGGTGAGGAACCAGTCCTGCAGCGCCACGTTCCAGCCCTCCCGAGGTCGACAACGTCCTCACGGTAGGACCCCCGTCGTGGGTCCGCACGCCGGCCGGCACACCGGTGACCTGGTCGGTCGCCCCCGACGACGCCCACCCGCACGAGACGCGAACACCGAGGAGGCCACAGCATGCCCGGCGAGACGACGAACTCCGTGACCGAGTACCGCGACCAGGCGGTCGAGAGCGAACGGGGTGCGCTGGCGGTGGTGCTGCTCATGGTGATCCTGGGCGTGGCCGGCATATTCGCCGTCTCCTGACGCCCTCGACGCGCCGGTGGGCGCCCCGGTCTGCGGGGCGCCCACCGCTGGTGCGTGTCGGTCAGGGCCGGCCAGGGCCGTCGGTGTGCGGCAGGCGCTCGGCCGGGATGACGCCGAGCCTGCCGGCCTGGAAGTCCTCGAACGCCTTGACCAGCTCGTCGCGAGTGTTCATGACGAACGGGCCGTAGTGCGCCACCGGCTCCCGGATCGGCTTGCCGCCCATGATGAAGAGCTCCAGCGCCGGCGTGCGGCTGTCCTGCTGCGCGTCCGCGGCGAACCGCAGCGCGCCCCCGGGCCCGTGCACGGCGAGCTGGCCGGTGTGCACCGGCCGCTTCTCGGCGCCGACCGTGCCCCGCCCGCCCAGCACGTAGACCAGGGCGTTGAAGTTGACCCGCCACGGCAGGTCGACCTGCGCGCCGGGTTGCACGGTGACGTGGGTGACGGTGATCGGGGTGTGGGTGGAGCCCGGCCCCTTGTGCCCGGCGACCTCGCCGGCGATCACCCGGATCAGCGCGCCGCCGTCCGGCGTGGTGAGCAGCGCCGACTCCCGGCCGCGGATGTCCTGGTAGCGCGGCGGGCTCATCTTGGCGACCCGGGGCAGGTTGACCCAGAGCTGGGTGCCGTGGAACATCCCGCCGCTGGCGACCAGGTGCTCCGGGGGCGCCTCGATGTGCAACAGGCCGCTGCCCGCCGTCATCCACTGGGTGTCGCCGTCGGTGATGGAGCCGCCGCCACCCTGCGAGTCCTGGTGGTCCATGATCCCGTCGATCATGTACGTCACGGTCTCGAAGCCGCGGTGCGGGTGCCACGAGGTGCCCTTCGGCTCACCCGGCGCGTACTCCACCTCGCCCATCTGGTCGAGGTGGATGAAGGGGTCGAGCTCCGTCATCGGCACGCCGGCGAAGGCCCGGCGCACCGGGAAGCCCTCGCCCTCGTAGCCGTTGGGCGCGGTGGTCAGCCGGCGGACCGGCCGGATGATGGTGGACTTGTCGAGCCGGGGCAGGCGGGGCAGGACGAGCATGTCGTCGACGGTGACGGCGGGCATCACGAACTCCTCAGGGGCGTCGGGGTGGCGGACGAGGCGTCGCGCTCGGCGCGCAGACGCCGGCCGAGCCGCTCGAAGATCCGGTTGAGGCAGGCGACCTCGGCGTCGTCGAGGTCGTCCATCAGGTGGGCGCGTACCGACCGCAGGTGGTGCGGGGCGGCGTCGCGCAGGGCCAGCAGCCCGGCGGCGGTGAGCACCGCCTCGCTGCCGCGGCGGTCCTCGGGACACGACTCCCGGGCGACCAGGCCGCGTCGCTGCATGGAGGAGACCTGGTACGTCAGCCGGCTGGGCGAGAAGACCAGCCGGCCGGCCAGCTCGCCCATCCGCAGCCGTTGCCCCGGCGCCTCGGAGAGCAGCACCAGGACGTGGTAGTCGGCGAAGCTCAGCCCGCTGTCGGCGCGCAGGTCCTCCTCGAGCTGGGTGAACAGCCGTTGGCTGGCCTCGATGTACGCGCGCCAGGCGGCGAGGCGGGTGCCGTGCAGGCTCTCGGTCACGCCACCAGGGTAGCACTCTTTCAAAATTCAACTACCGGCTTCAGGAGTGCAGAAGGGCGCGCCTGGGCCGAGACGTGCAGCTTTGAAGGAAGGCTTGTCGAATGACCTGGCAGGCATCCCGGACCGTGTGCGAAACTCCGGCATCGTGGACCGCCTGGAACTGACCGCCCCCGGCCTGCTGCTGCGACCGTGGCGGGAGCAGGACGCACCCACGGTGCTGACCGCGCTCCGGGACCCGGTGATCGCCCAGTGGAACCCGCAGGGCGGGCTGCTCGACCGGGCCGCCGCGCTGCACTGGGTCCGCCGCCGGGCCGACTGGTCCGCCGGCGACCACGTCTCGCTGGCGGTCGCCGACCCCGCCGACGACCGGATTCTGCTCGGGTCGGTGTCGCTGCACCGGATCCACGCCGGGGACGCCTCGATCGGCTACTGGACGATGCCCGAGGCGCGCGGGCGGGGCGTGGCCACCGGCGCCGTCGTCCGGCTCACCGGCTGGGCGTTCGCCGAGCTCGGGCTGCACCGCATCGAGCTGTGCCACGCGGTGGCCAACCCGGCCTCCTGCCGGGTCGCCGAGCGGGCCGGCTACCCGGCCGAGGGCACGTTGCGCGAGTCCTACCGCTACGGCGACGGCCGCCGCTACGACGAGCACCTGCACGGCCGCCTCGCCACAGACCGGTGAACGCGGCCCGGCACGGCGGGGCGCCGACGGCGGCGGTGACTAGCCTCGACGGGATGGACGACCTCGAACTGCTCGACTGGCGGGAGCGGGTGGCCCGGCTCTACCTCTCCCCGGTCGACCTGGCCGGGTTCCGCGCCGGACGCGACGCCCTCTTCGCCGATCACCCGCAGAGCCCGGTCCCGCCGCCCGACCGGCCGGGCTTCACCGGGCTGCGCTACTTCCCACCCGACCCGGCGGCGGTCGTCGAGGCGCCCCTGCGCCCCGCCACCGGTGAGCTCGCCGTCGACACCGGCGGGCCCGACGGCGTGGTCCGTTACCGCCGGGTCGCCGTGGCGGACACCGCCTGGGGACCGCTGACCCTGTGGTGGATCGCGGCGTACGGCGGTGGGCTGTTCCTGCCGCTGCGGGACGCCACCTGCGGGGACCAGACGTATGGCGGCGGCCGGTACCTCACCGACACGGTCAAGGGCACCTTCGGCCGCGGCCTGACCCTGCTGCCCGGTGACCGCGTCCGGTTGGACGCCAACTACCTGTACAACCCCTCCTGCGCATACAGTTCTTCATACGCCTGCCCGCTGGCACCGCCGGAGAACCGGGTGGAGGTGGCCCTGCGCGCGGGCGAGTTGGCGTACCACGGCTGACGGCCGCCCCGGCGGACGCGCCGGGACGGCCGGGTTCAGCCTCGCTCAGCGGGCGTCCGCCTGCCGCCCGGTCAGCTGCATCCGGCCCAGCAGCTGGCGGGCCTGGTCGGCCACGTCCACGTCGACGATGACGGCGTACCGGCCGGCGCGCAGCGAGCTGGCCGAGGTGAAGTCCCGCTTCCCACCGGTCATCGCGTGCGCGACCGCCCCGAAGACCGCGCCCCAGAGCGCGCCGACGACCAGCCCGACCAGGATCACCGCGACCCAGTTGCCGACGGTGAAGATGCCGAACAGCAGGCCGATGAAGAGCCCGAACCAGGCGCCGGTGCCGGCGCCGACCAGCGCCGCGCGGCCGGTGGTCATCCGGCCGAGCACCGTCTCCACCAGGGTGAGGTTGGTGCCGACGATGGCCGTGCGCTCCACCGGGAACCGGTTGTCCGCCAGGTGGTCGATCACCTGCTGGGCGGACGGGTAGTCCGGGTACGACCCGATCGTCACGGTCGGCGGACCGGTTTCCGGGCCGTGCCCGTCGCCGCCGGGGGCGGCCGGCCGACCGGCGGGACCGGACGGGAGGGTGTCGCCGCCCGGCATCCCGGGCCGCCAGGCCGAGGTCGGACTCGACGGTGTGGTCATGGGGCCTCCTCCTTCGTCAACGGCCCGTGTTCCCGCCGCGGGTGCGGTGGTAACACCGGCCGCCCGGCCGGTTGTCGGGCGGAGTGGGTCAGGAGCAGGGGGTGCCGTTGAGCGCGAAGGCGGTCGGGGCGGGGAGCGCGGCGCCGGGGTACGTGCCCTGGAAGCCGATCGAGGTGGTCCCGCCGGTGGGCAGGCTGCCGTTCCAGGTGGCGTTGCGGACGGTGATCCGGTCACCGGACTGGCTCCACTCGCCGTTCCAGCCGTTGGTCAGCCGTACCCCGGCGCCGGCGGTGAAGGTGAGGGTCCAGCCGGTGAGCGCGACGCCCCGGTTGGTCACCCGCAGCTCGGCGGTGAAGCCGCCCGACCACGAGTTCGGGGTGTACGACACCGCGCAACCGCCGGCCGGCGGGGGAGTCGTCGCCGGCGGGGGCGTCGTGGGCGGGGTGGTGGTCGGCGGGGTCGTCGTGGGGGGCCCGGTGGTCGGCGCCGGACCGGCGGCCACGGCCAGGTCGTAGGCCCGCTGCGGGACGAACTGGCCGGCCGCGGCGAGGCAGCCGTCGGCCTCGCCGGGCAGCTTGACCCAGAGGAACGCGTCGATCGCCGGGTCGCCGGTGGCGGTGGTGCTCGGGGTGCCGATGGCCCGTCCGGCCGGGTCGCACCACTCCGAGCCGAGCGGCCCGTTGCCGTTGCGGCTGGTGTCGACGACCGCCTCAGCCGGGACACCCGGTCGCCGCGATCACGGCCTTGGCGTACGCCACCTCGTCGGCCGTGCGCCGGTAGTTGGAGACGTTCAGCGAGATGCCGTCGGCGCTGTTGGCGATGTCCGCGCCGGTGACCCGGGCCGCGGCCTCGGCCGGGGAGAGCCAGGCCGAGTGGCCGGCGTCGAAGTAGACCTTCGCCGAGGCGGAGGCGGCCTTGAGCTTCTTGCCGGCGTACGCCATCGACGCCTTCGTCTCGGCCTGCTGGCCGGCGTTCTGGCAGCTGGTCATCAGCGGCAGCACGTCCGGTTCGAGGACGATGGTGGCCGGCCGGCCGTTCAGCCCGGCCGCGACCTGGTCCACCCACTGCCGGTAGGTGGCGTGGTGGGGAGCGCCGCCGGTGCTGACGCCGCCGCAGTCCCGGTTGGGGAGGTTGTAGACCACGAGAATCGGCACCTTGCCGGCGGCGGCGGCCGCCCCGACCAGGGCCTCGACCTCCGCCCGTACCGTCGAGGTGTTGGTCCGGGTGAACCAGCGGGCCTGGACGCTCCCCGGCGACGGCACCGTCCGGGGGCTGGGCAAGTGCCTGGACGTCAAGAGCAGCGGCACCGCCAACGGCACCCTGGTCCAGCTCTGGGACTGCAACGGCACCGGCGCCCAGCAGTGGGCCGCCCAGCCCGACGGGAGCCTGAAGAACCCGTAGTCCGGGCGCTGCCTGGGCATCCCCAGCTCCATCACGACCGACGGCAACCAGCTCCAGATCCACGACTGCAACGGCACCGGCGCCCAGCGCTGGACCCTGCCCTGACCGACCCGACGACCCGGGCACCCGCCGCGCCGCGGCGGGGGCCCGGCCCGCGTCCGCCGGTCGCCGTCGTCCCGGGCGCCTCCGGGCCGTCCCGACCCGGCTCGCCGGGCG
>NZ_JAMOKF010000011.1 GCF_023656545.1 Micromonospora phytophila
GCGGGCGCCCGCGCTCCGGCAGGCGGGACCGCGGCCGCACCGGCGCCCTCGGGCACCGCCAGCCGGGACGACTCCGGGACGGCCGGCGCCGGCAGGTCGGCGAGGAGCAGGTCCAACTCGGCGTACGTCCGGGCGGCGTACGCCCGCTGCAACCGTTCGTCGTACTCGTGCAGGTCCAGCCGGCCCTCGTCGACGGCCACCCGCAACCGGTCGGCCACCGCCTGGCGGTCGGCGTCGGCGGCCCGCATCCCGTCGCGCCCGTCCATGCGACCAAGCATGCCACCGGCCCGCCACCCGTCCCGCCGTCGACGGACCGGGGGAGGCGTGGAGCCAGGCCGACACCGTCCGCGCTGGCAACCGGCCGTCAGGTCAACACCGTCCGCGCCGACGAGCGGCCGTCGGCGCGGGCGCGTTCGCCGGCGGGGTGGCCGGGGCGCGCCAGGAGAGGTGGCGGCGGGGCGGTGGTTCGGCCAGCTTTCGTGCGGCTCGCCCGGCGGTGACCCCGCCCGACGGGCCTGCGTTCCGGGGCGCGCCCCGGTCAGACCGCCGGGGAGCCGGCCGGCTGCCGGGCGGTGACCAGCTCACCCAGCCGGGCCCGGCCGCCGTCCGGCGCGGTCAGCACCCAGACGCCGTCCGGGAGCAGCGCCATCGTGTGCTCGACGTGCACCGCCATCGACCTGTCCCGGGTGACGACGGTCCAGCCGTCGGAGAGCTCGACCGTCCGGGGGGACCCCATCGTGATCATCGGCTCGATGGCCAGCGCCATGCCGGGCACCAGGCGGGGGCCCTTGCCCGGCCGCCCGTGGTTGAGCACGTGCGGGTCCTGGTGCATCTCGGTGCCGATGCCGTGCCCGCCGTAGCCGTCGACGATGCCGTAGCGCCCGCCCTTGCGGACGGCGCTCTCCACGGCGTAGGAGATGTCGGTGAGCCGGCCCTTGCCGCTGGCCGCGCCCCGGGCGGCGGCGGCAATGCCGGCCCACATGGCGTCCTCGGCCACCTCGGCCATCTTCAGCAGCGCCGGGTCGACCTCACCGACCCCGACGGTGATCGCCGCGTCGCCGTGCCAGCCGTTCAGCACCGCGCCGCAGTCGATCGAGATCACGTCACCGTCGCCGAGCACCTGGTCGGGCGCGGGGATCGCGTGCACCACCTGCTCGTTGACCGACGAGCAGATCGACGCAGGGAAGCCGTGGTAGCCCTTGAACGAGGGGACGGCCCCCGCCTCGCGGATGGTCGACTCGGCGATGGCGTCCAGGTCGGCGGTGCTGACCCCGGGGGCGACCGCCTCCCGCATCCGACGCAGCGCCTCGGCGACCACCAGGCCGGCGGCCCGCATCTTCTCGATCTGGTCAGGGGTCTTCAGCTGGATGTCCAGCTGGGGACGACGCATGGAGCCGTTACCTTTCGTTGCCGAAGAGCGGGGCACGTCGCACGTACCCCGCTCTTCGCACTCTATCCGCCGGAGCCCGGCAGGACGTCAGCCGCCGTACGAGCGCAGGGCGTCGATGGCGCGGACGGTGACGTCCTCCACCGGCCCGGTGGCGTCGATGCCGACGAGCTTGCCCTGGGCGCCGTAGTAGTCGACCAGCGGCGCGGTCTTGTCCGCGTACTCCCGCAGTCGGGTCGCGATGGTCTCCGGCTTGTCGTCGTCGCGCTGGAACAGCTCGGCGCCGCACCGGTCGCAGATGTTCTCGCGGTTGGTGGCGTCGAACTCGACGTGCCAGATCTTGCCGCAGCCCCGGCAGGTGCGCCGGCCGGAGAGCCGCCGGATCACCTCGTCGTCGTCGACGACCAGCTCCAGCACCAGGTCCAGCGCGGTGCCGAGGTCGGCGAGGAGCTTGTCCAGCGCGGCGGCCTGCGGCGTGGTGCGCGGAAAGCCGTCGAGCAGGAAGCCCTCACTGGCGTCCGCCTCGGCGAGCCGGTCCCGCACCATGTTGATGGTGACCTCGTCGGGCACCAGCTCACCGGCGTCCATGTAGCGCTTCGCCTCGACGCCCAGCGGGGTGCCCTGCGAGACGTTCGACCGGAAGATGTCACCGGTCGAGATCTTTGGGACCGAGAGGTGCGCGGCGATGAACTCGGCCTGCGTGCCCTTGCCCGCGCCCGGCGGGCCAACCAGAACGAGTCTCATCTACCGCAGGAACCCTTCGTAGTTCCGCTGCATGAGCTGGCTCTCGATCTGCTTCGTGGTCTCCAGACCGACGCCGACCATGATCAGCACAGCGGTGCCGCCGAACGGGAAGTTGAGGTACTGCTGCTTGTCCAGCCAGATGAAGAAGAAGTTCGGCAGGATCGAGATGATGCCCAGGTAGAGCGCGCCCGGCAGGGTGATCCGGCTGAGGATGAAGTCCAGGTAGTCGGCGGTCGGCTTGCCGGGGCGGATGCCCGGCACGAAGCCGCCGTACTTCTTCATGTTGTCCGCGACCTCGGTCGGGTTGAACGTGATCGAGACGTAGAAGTACGTGAAGAAGATGATCAGCAGGAAGTAGGCGGCGATGTAGATCGGGCTGGTCGGGTCGACCAGGTTGTTCTGGATCCACGCCTGGGTCTTGCCCGGGTTCTGCTGGTCGAAGAACTGCAGCGCCAGCTGGGGCAGGTAGAGCAGCGACGAGCCGAAGATGACGGGGATGACACCCGCCTGGTTCACCTTGAGCGGGATGTAGGTGGAGGTGCCGCCGTACATCCGCCGGCCGATCATCCGCTTCGCGTACTGCACCGGGATCCGGCGCTGCGCCTGCTCGATGAAGGTGACCGCGGTGATGACGACCAGGACCAGGGCGATGACCAGGGCGAACTTGCCCCAGCCCTGGCTCTGCTTGATGTTCCAGCCCTCGCTGGGCAGCCGGGCAGCGATCGAGGTGAAGATCAGCACGGACATGCCGTTGCCGACGCCGCGGTCGGTGATCAGCTCACCGAGCCACATGACCACGCCGGTGCCGGCGGTCATCGTCATGACCAGGATGCTCAGGGTCAGCCAGTCCGGGATCCCGGTCCCCTCGGGGATGATCGGGAACTGGTCGCACCGGTTCTGGAAGAGCTGCCCCGAGCGGGCCAGCGCGACGAACGCCGACGCCTGGAGGATGCCCAGGCCCAGGGTGAGGTAGCGGGTGTACTGGGTGATCTTCGCCTGGCCGGCCTGGCCCTCCTTGCGGAGCTGCTCCAGCCGGGGGATGACCACGGTCAGCAGCTGCAGGATGATCGACGCGGTGATGTAGGGCATGATGCCCAGCGCGAAGACCGACAGCTGCAGCAGCGCACCTCCGGAGAAGAGGTTGAGCAGGTTCAGCACTCCGGTGGAGCCGTCCTGCAGGGTGTCGAGGCACTTCTGGACGTTGCCGTACGAGACACCCGGGCTGGGCAGGGTGGCACCAAGCCGGTAGACCGCGATGATGCCTACTGTGAACAGCAGCTTCTTGCGCAGGTCAGGCGTACGGAACGCACTGAGAAAGGCGGACAGCAACTTCTTCCTCCTGCGCGAGGCGGGCCGCCGGTGATCCCTGGCGGTTCGGGGTGGGTGCCGGGCGAGTGCCCGATATCCATAGCTGGGATGGGACTCTAACAGCCCGCTCCCGGTCCGGGCAGACGTGCCCGGCTACATAAACCGAATCCGATGTTACCCGGCGCACATGTCCCGGGTAGACCATGGCGCCCGCCCAGTCGAGAGCAACTGAGCGGGCGCCACGGGTCGTACAGCCCCTACAGCTCGGTGACGGAGCCACCGGCGGCGGTGATCTTCTCCTTGGCCGACGCGCTGAACGCGTGCGCCGACACCTGGAGGGCGACCCCACCGAGGTCCCCGGTGCCGAGGACCTTGACCGGCTGGCCCTTGCGGACCGCGCCGGCCTCGACCAGCTCGAGCGGGCCGACCTGGCCGCCGTTCGGGAAGAGCTCGGCGAGCCGGTCCAGGTTGACCACCTGGAAGACCACCTTGAACTTGTTCTTGAAGCCCTTCAGCTTCGGCAGGCGCATGTGGATGGGCATCTGCCCACCCTCGAACGCCGCCGAGATGTTCTTGCGGGCCTTGGAACCCTTGGTACCGCGACCGGCGGTCTTGCCCTTCGAGCCCTCACCGCGACCCACACGGGTCTTCGCGGTCTTGCTACCGGGCGCCGGACGCAGGTGGTGGACCTTGATCGTCATTACTCGACCTCCTCGACCTTCACGAGGTGGTTCACAGTGAAGATCATGCCGCGGATCTCGGGCCGGTCCTCCTTGACCACCACGTCGTTGATCCGCTTGAGACCGAGCGAACGCAGCGACTCACGCTGGTTGCGCTTGGTCCCGATCTCGGACCGGAGCTGGGTGACCTTGAGACGTGCCATCAGGACGCCACCCCCGCCCGCGACGCCAGCATGGCGGCCGGCGCGACGTCCTCGACCGGCAGGCCACGACGGGCCGCGACCTGCTCCGGGGACTCGAGGCCCTTCAGAGCCGCCACGGTGGCGTGCACGATGTTGATCGGGTTCGACGAGCCGAGGCTCTTGGAGAGCACGTCGTGGATGCCCGCGCACTCCAGCACGGCACGCACCGGACCACCGGCGATGACACCCGTACCGGCCGAGGCCGGCTTGAGCAGCACCACACCGGCGGCGGCCTCACCCGTGATCGGGTGGGGGATCGACTGGCCGATCCGCGGCACCTTGAAGAAGTGCTTCTTGGCCTCCTCGACACCCTTGGCGATCGCCGCGGGCACCTCCTTGGCCTTTCCGTAACCCACGCCGACGGTGCCGTCGCCGTCGCCCACGATCACCAGGGCGGTGAAGCTGAAGCGACGACCACCCTTCACGACCTTGGCGACGCGGTTGATCGCGACGACCCGCTCGAGGTGCGGGGTCTTCTCGGCGGGCGCGTTTCCGCGGCCGCCCTCACGGCGGTTGTCGCGGCGACCACCCTCGTTGCCACCGGACCCGCCGCCACGGCGCTGTTGACCTGGCATCAGCAGCCTTCCTTATCTCTCGTGACGGGGTTTCTAGAACTCGAGCCCGGCTTCGCGGGCGGCGTCGGCAAGCGCGGCGACCCGCCCCGCGTACCGGTTGCCACCGCGGTCGAAGACGACCTTGGAGACGCCGGCGGCCTTGGCCCGCTCGGCGAGCAGCGCGCCGACCTTGCCGGCCAGGGCGCTCTTGTCGCCCTCCGTGCCGCGCAGCGAGGCGTCCAGGGTCGACGCCGACGCCAGGGTGTGACCCTTGGTGTCGTCGACGATCTGGGCGACCATGTGCCGCAGGGAGCGGGTGACGACCAGGCGGGGACGCTCGGCGGTGCCGTTGACGTTCTTGCGGACCCGGAAGTGCCGACGCGCACGCCCGACGGCGCGCTTGGCGGCGACGCCGCGGCGGCGCTTGAGCAGCGTGGCGCTCACTTCTTACCTGCCTTTCCAGCCTTGCGGCGGATGACCTCGCCCTGGTACTTCACGCCCTTGCCCTTGTAGGGCTCCGGCGGGCGGATCTTCCGGATGTTGGCGGCAACCTCGCCGACCTGCTGCTTGTCGATGCCGGCCACGTGGAACAGGGTCGGCCGCTCCACCGTGAAGGTGATGCCGTCCGGCGCGGGGACCAGCACCGGGTGCGAGAACCCGAGCGCGAACTCGAGGTCCTTGCCCTTGGCGGTGACCCGGTAACCGGTACCGGCGATCTCCAGGCTCTTGCGGTAGCCCTCGGTGACGCCGACGATCATGTTGGCGACCAGGGTACGGCTCAGGCCGTGGAGCTCCTTAGCCTTGCGCTCGTCGTTCGGGCGGTTGACGTTCAGCTGCCCGTCCTCGGCCCGCTCGACCGTGATCGGCTCGGCAAGGGTGTGCGAGAGCTCGCCCTTGGGGCCCTTGACCTTGACGGTCTGCCCGTCGATCGTGATGTCGACGCCGGCTGGCACCGGGATCGACTTACGTCCAATTCGCGACATTTCTACCTGTCTCCCGTTACCAGACGAAGGCGAGGACTTCCCCGCCAACACTCCGCTTGCGGGCCTGCCGGTCGGTGAGCAGCCCCTGGGACGTCGAAATGATCGCCACGCCCAGCCCGCCGAGCACCCGCGGGAGCCCGTCCGACTTGGCGTACACCCGGAGACCGGGCTTGGACACGCGCTTGATGCCGGCCAGGCTCCGCTCGCGGTTCTGGCCGTACTTCAGCTCGACGACCAGTCGCTTGCCGACGGCGCCCTCCTCGGGCTCCTCGACCGACCAGGTGGCGATGTAACCCTCGGCCTTGAGGACCTCGGCGATGTTCGCCTTGATCTTCGAGTAGGGCATCTTCACCTGGTCGTGGTACGCCTGGTTGGCGTTACGCAGACGCGTGAGCATGTCTGCGATCGGGTCGGTCATCGTCATGGATTTCGTCAGCCTTTCTCGCCGGGGTTCCCGGGGCGATGCCCCGGGCCTACGGCGAAGAGCAATACATGATCGGTGCAAGGGGTCCCGGCCTCAGGCCGGGACGCGGTCGCCCTTACCAGGAAGCCTTGGACACGCCCGGCAGCTCACCGCGGTGGGCCATCTCCCGGATGCAGACCCGGCAGAGACCGAACTTGCGGTAGACCGCCTTGGGACGCCCGCACCGCTGGCAGCGGGTGTACGCGCGAACCGAGAACTTCGGCTTCGCGGCCGCCTTGATGATCAGCGCCTTCTTGGCCATCTCAGTTCTCCTTGAACGGGAAGCCCAGGAGCTTGAGCAGCGCCCGGCCCTCGTCGTCGGTCGTGGCGGTCGTGACCACCGTGATGTCCATGCCCCGCTGCCGATCGATCTTGTCCTGGTCGATCTCGTGGAACACCGACTGCTCGGTCAGACCGAACGTGTAGTTGCCGTGCCCGTCGAGCTTGCGCCCGTCCAGACCGCGGAAGTCGCGGATACGCGGCAGCGCGATCGAGAGCAGCCGGTCCAGGAACTCCCACATCCGGTCACCGCGGAGGGTGACCTTCGCGCCGATCGGCATGCCCTCGCGGAGCTTGAACTGCGCGATGGACTTGGTCGCCCGCCGCACCTGAGGCTTCTGGCCGGTGATGGTGGCCAGGTCGCGGACGGCGCCGTCGATCAGCTTGGCGTCCCGGGCGGCCTCGCCGACACCCATGTTGACGACGATCTTGACCAGCCGCGGCACCTGCATGGGGTTGCCGTAGCTGTGCTGCTCACGCAGCTGCGCCACGATCTCGTTGCGGTACCGCTCCTTGAGGCGCGGCATGGTCTTGGTTTCGGTAGCCGTGGTCATCACAGGTCCTTACCGGTGCTACGCGCGATGCGGACCTTCTGGCCGTTGTCGTCGATCCGGTAACCGACGCGGGTCGGCTTGCCGTCGGAGTCCAGGACCTGCACGTTCGAGACGTGGATCGGGGCCTCCTGGGTGACGATGCCACCGGTCTTGGCGCCACGCTGGGTGGTGCTGATACGGGTGTGCTTCTTGACCCGGTTCACGCCCTCGACCAGGACCTTGTCCTGCCGCGGGTAGGCCGCGATGACCTTACCCTTGGCACCCTTGTCCTTGCCGGCGATGACGACGACCGTGTCGCCCTTCTTGACCTTCACGGTCACAACACCTCCGGCGCGAGAGAGATGATCTTCATGAACCGCTTGTCCCGCAGCTCCCGACCCACCGGGCCGAAGATACGGGTACCGCGCGGGTCCCCGCCGTCCTTGATGATGACGGCGGCGTTCTCGTCGAAGCGGATGTACGAACCGTCGGGGCGACGCTTCTCCTTGGCGGTGCGAACGACGACAGCCTTGACGACGTCGCCCTTCTTGACACCGGCACCCGGGATCGCGTCCTTGACGGTGGCCACGATGACGTCGCCGATGCTCGCGTAGCGCCGACCGGAGCCACCGAGAACCCGGATGCACAGGATCTCCCGGGCACCCGTGTTGTCGGCGACGCGCAGTCGCGACTCCTGCTGAATCACGTCTATCTCCTATGTCTGCCGGTTCTCCGGCCGCGCAGGGCGGCCGGAGCCTGGCGGAACCCGCGCCCGACTGACGCCGGGCGAGCTTGAGCCTTCGCTACTTGGCCTTTTCCAGGATCTCCACGATCCGCCAACGCTTGGTGGCGGACAGCGGCCGGGTCTCCATGATCAGGACCCGGTCGCCGGTGCCGGCGGCGTTCTGCTCGTCGTGGACCTTGAGCTTGCGGGTCCGGCGCATGATCTTGCCGTACAGCGCGTGCTTGACCCGGTCCTCGACCTCGACCACGACGGTCTTTTCCATCTTGTCGCTGACCACGAGGCCCTCACGCACCTTACGGCGGGCCCGCGCGGCGGCGGTGGTGTTCTCGCTCATGATGCAGTCACCTCAGTCGGCGCGGCCGAGAGCCCCAGCTCGCGCTCACGCATGATCGTGTAGATCCGGGCGATTTCCCGACGGATGACCTGCAACCGCCGGTTGTTGTCCAGCTGCCCGGTCGCGGCCTGCACGCGGAGGTTGAACAGCTCCGCCTTGGCCTCACGCAGCTTCGTGACCAGCTCCTCTTCGGAGAGCTCACGCAGCTCGGAAGGCTTGACGCCAGCTGCCATCAGGATTCACCCACTTCGCGCGTAACAATCCGGCACTTCATCGGGAGCTTGTGGATCGCGCGACGCATTGCCTCTCGCGCGATCTGCTCGTTGGGGAAGGACATCTCGAAGAGCACCCGCCCCGGCTTGACGTTGGCGACCCACCACTCGGGCGAACCCTTACCGGAACCCATGCGGGTTTCCGCCGGCTTCTTGGTGAGCGCCTGGTCCGGGAAGATCGTGATCCAGACCTTGCCACCACGCTTGATGTGGCGGGTCATCGCGATACGCGCCGACTCGATCTGGCGGTTGGTCACGTACGCCGGCTCGAGAGCCTGGATCCCGAACTCGCCGAACACCACCCGGTTACCACCCTTGGACGCGCCACTGCGGTCCGGGTGGTGCGGCTTGCGGAAGCCCTTCGGGGGCTTGCGCGGCATCAGCATCTGTCAGCCCTCCTGCTGCGTTTCTGCCGGAGCGGAAGCCGTGGCGGCGACAGCGGCGCTGTCGACCGGCTCGCCGCTCGGCGTCTCGGCCTGCTGCGCGATCGTGGTCGCGGCAGCCCGGCCGGCCTCGGTCCCGCCAGCGGTCGTGCCGGCCGAACCCGACCGACCACGGCGCGGACGCTCCGGACGATCGCCACGCTCACCACGACGCGGGCGGGACGGAGCCTCGGTCGGGGTCTCCCGACCCGGCACCGCGTCACCCTTGTAGATCCAGACCTTCACGCCGATCCGGCCGAAGGTGGTACGGGCCTCGAAGAAGCCGTACTCGATGTTGGCCCGCAGCGTGTGCAGCGGAACCCGGCCCTCGCGGTAGAACTCGGTCCGGCTCATCTCGGCGCCGCCGAGGCGACCCGAGACCTGGACCCGGATGCCCTTGCAGACCGGGTTCTTCATCGCCGACTGCATGGCCTTGCGCATCGCCCGACGGAAGCTGACCCGGCTGGAGAGCTGCTCGGCCACACCCTGTGCGACGAGCTGCGCGTCCGACTCGGGGCTCTTCACCTCGATGATGTTCAGCTGGACCTGCTTGCCGGTGAGCTTCTCGAGCTCGCCGCGGATCCGGTCGGCCTCCGCACCCTTACGGCCGATGACGATGCCCGGCCGGGCGGTGTGGATGTCGACGCGGACCCGGTCCCGGGTGCGCTCGATGTCGACCTTGGAGATGCCGGCGCGCTCGAGGCCCTTGGACATCATCCGGCGGATCTTGACATCCTCGCCGATGTAGTCCTTGTAGAGCTTGTCCGCGAACCAGCGGGACTTCCAGTCGGTCGAGATGCCGAGCCGGAACCCAGTGGGGTGAACCTTCTGACCCATTACTCGGCGCCCTCCGTCTTGCTCTGCGTCTCAGCCGGCTCCGCCTGCTTCGCCGGGGCGGTCTTCTTCGCCGCTGCCTTCTTCGGCGCGGCGGGCGCGACCGCCTCGACCGCCACGGTGATGTGGCACGTGCGCTTGCGGATCCGGAACGCCCGGCCCTGCGCCCGCGGCTGGAACCGCTTCATCGTCGGGCCCTCGTCCACGAACGCCTCGCTCACGAGCAGCGCATCGGGGTCCAGCCGCTCGTTGTTCTCCGCGTTGGCGATCGCGCTAGCGAGCACCTTGTACACCTGCTCGCTCGCAGACTGCGGCGCGAACTGCAGCACCGTGAGCGCCTCCTTCGCGGGCAGGCCGCGGACGAGGTTGACCACCCGGCGCGCCTTCATCGGCGAGATGCGCACGTGCCGCGCAACCGCCCGCGCGCCCGGAAGCACCGGAGCGTCGCCCTTTCCTGGCATCGCTGTAACCCCTTGTTCCTCTATCCGTATGCCCGCGGCGTCAGCGCCGACGGCTCTTCCGGTCGTCCTTCTCGTGACCCTTGAACGTGCGGGTCAGCGCGAACTCGCCGAGCTTGTGCCCGACCATCGCCTCGGTCACGAACACCGGGACGTGCTTGCGTCCGTCGTGCACGGCGATCGTGTGACCCAGCATGTCCGGGATGATCGTCGAGCGCCGCGACCAGGTCTTGATCACGTTCTTCGTGCCCTTTTCGTTCTGCGTCTCCACCTTCTTGAGCAGGTGGTCGTCGATGAACGGGCCCTTCTTCAGGCTGCGAGGCATGTCTTATCTCCCTCAGCCGCGCTTACGCGTGGCGTAGCGGCGGCGGACGATCAGCCGGTCACTCGGCTGGCCCTTACGACGGGTGCGGCCCTCGGGCTTACCCTGCGGGTTGACCGGGTGGCGACCGCCGGAGGTCTTACCCTCACCACCACCGTGCGGGTGGTCGACCGGGTTCATGGCGACACCACGGACGGTCGGGCGCCTGCCCTTCCACCGCATGCGGCCGGCCTTGCCCCAGTTGATGTTCGACTGGTCGGCGTTGCCGATCTCGCCGATGCTGGCGCGGCAGCGGACGTCGACCCGCCGGATCTCACCGGACGGCATACGCAGGGTCGCGTACGCGCCCTCACGGCCGAGCAGCTGGATGCCGACGCCGGCCGAGCGGGCCAGCTTGGCGCCGCCACCCGGACGCAGCTCCACGTTGTGGATCGTGGTACCGACCGGGATGTTGCGCAGCGGCAGGTTGTTGCCGGGCTTGATGTCCGCGCCCGGACCCGACTCCACGCGGTCGCCCTGCTTCATGTCCTTCGGCGCGATGATGTACCGCTTCTCGCCGTCGGCGTAGTGCAGCAGCGCGATACGCGCGGTGCGGTTCGGGTCGTACTCGATGTGAGCGACCTTCGCCGGCACGCCGTCCTTGTCGACCCGCTTGAAGTCGATCAGACGGTACTGGCGCTTGTGGCCGCCACCGTGGTGGCGCGTGGTGATCCGGCCGTGGGCGTTGCGTCCGCCCTTCTTCGGCAGCGGAGCCAGCAGCGACTTCTCGGGCGTCGACCGGGTGATCTCGGCGAAGTCGGCAACGCTCGAGCCACGCCGGCCCGGCGTCGTCGGCTTGTACTTACGGATAGCCATTGTCTACACCCCTCAGCTGACCGGGCCGCCGAAGGCCTCGATACGGTCACCGTCAGCCAGCTTGACGATCGCCCGCTTGGTGGCCTTGCGCTGACCGAACCCAGTCTTGGTCCGCTTGCGCTTGCCCTGGCGGTTGAGCGTGTTGACCGTCAGGACGCGGACGTCGAAGATCTGCTGGATAGCGATCTTGATCTCGGTCTTGTTCGCGTCCGGGTGCACCAGGAAGGTGTACCAGTTCCGGTTCAGCTCGCTGTAGCTCTTCTCCGAGACGACCGGCGCCACGATGATGTCGCGCGGGTCGGCGATCGTGCTCACTTGCCACCCTCCTCGGTGGTCTCGGCGGGAACACCCAGGAACTCGTCCAGGGCGTCCTTGGTGAAGACCACGTCGTCGGCCACCAGCACGTCGTACGTGTTGAGCTGGCCGGCCTCGATCAGGTGCACGCGCGGCTCGTTGCGCAGCGACACCCAGTTCAGCTCGTCGGTGCTGCTCAGCACGACCAGGACCCGACGGGCCTCGGTCAGCTTCGCCAGCGTGGCCAGGGCGGCCTTGGTCGACGGCTTCTCGCCCGAGACGAACGCCTCGACGACGTGCACCCGCCCGGCGCGGGCCCGGTCCGACAGGGCGCCACGCAGGGCGGCGGCCTTCATCTTCTTCGGGGTGCGCTGGCTGTAGTCGCGCGGCACGGGACCGTGGACCACGCCACCGCCGGCGAACTGCGGCGCGCGGATCGAGCCCTGCCGGGCACGACCGGTGCCCTTCTGCTTGTACGGCTTCTTGCCGCCACCGGCGACCTCGCCGCGGGTCTTGGCCTTGTGCGTGCCCTGCCGGGCCGCCGCGAGCTGACCCACCACGACCTGGTGCATCAGCGCGAGGTTGGCCTGGGCGTCGAAGATGTCGGCCGGCAGCTCGACGGAGCCGCTCTTGGCGCCTTCGACGTTGAGGACGTCAACGGTGGTCACTTGGCCACACCGCCCTTCTTCACCTTGGCCTTGGCCGCGGTACGGACCAGGACCAGCGCGCCCTTGGGGCCGGGAATGGCACCACGAACGAGCAGGAGGTTGTTCTCGGTGTCGACCGCCTGGACGGTCAGGTTCTGGACGGTGTAGCGCGTGCCACCCATCCGGCCGGCCATCCGGGTGCCCTTGAAGACGCGACCCGGGGTGGAGGCGCCGCCGATGGAGCCCGGCGACCGGTGCTTGCGCTCGACACCGTGGCCGGCGCCCAGACCGTGGAAGCCGTGCCGCTTCATGACACCGGCGTAGCCCTTGCCCTTGGTCTTGCCGGTGACGTCGATCGACATGCCGGCCGGGAACTCCTCGACCGTGATCTCCTGGCCGAGCGAGTAGTCCGCCGCGTCGGCGGTGCGCAGCTCGACGATGTGCCGGCGCGGCGCGACGTCCGCCTTCGCGTAGTGCCCGCTGATCGGCTTCTTGACCCTGCGCGGGTCGATCGTGCCGTACGCCAGCTGGACCGCGGAGTAACCGTCCTTGTCGGCGCTACGAACCTGGCTGATGACGCACGGGCCGGCCTGAACCACGGTCACCGGGACAACACGGTTGTTGTCCCAGACCTGGGTCATGCCGAGCTTTGCGCCCAGGATCCCCTTGACTTGCCTGTCCATTTGTCCGGTCCCTACAGCTTGATCTCGATGTCGACGCCAGCCGGCAGGTCGAGGCGCATGAGCGAGTCGACCGTCTTCGGGGTCGGGTCGATGATGTCGATCAGCCGCTTGTGCGTGCGCATCTCGAAGTGCTCGCGCGAGTCCTTGTACTTGTGCGGCGAGCGGATAACGCAGAAACGGTTGATCTCCGTGGGCAGCGGCACCGGGCCCGCGACCTGCGCCCCGGTGCGCGTCACCGTCTCGACGATCTTCCGAGCCGAGGAGTCGACGACCTCGTGGTCATAGGCCTTGAGCCGGATGCGGATCTTCTGTCCCGCCATGGTGGCTTCTGTTCCTTCTCTCGATGCCGCTGTGTTGCGGGCGCCTGTACCGGCTGGCACAGGCCCACTTCGCCGACCCCCGCGGTCGGGCGTGTCGCGCCCTCGGGCCAGGCTCCGCCCCGGGACTCCGGAGCGGTACCGACCGCGCGGTGGGTCAAGGCGCCGATCGCATTACCGCGACCTGAACGCCGTGCGAGGGTGGTTGACGGACGGGCCGTCAACCACCCTACGCCCGACTAGTCCTCCCGCCCGGAGGTTCAGCGTGAGCCGAACGCAGGCGTCGAACTGTCGTTACGCAACCTGACTAGTATGCCGCACGACTGGCGGCGGGTCTAATCGGGGTTACCTAGCTCACTTGATGATCTTGGTGACGAACCCGGCGCCGACGGTGCGGCCACCCTCGCGGATCGCGAACTTGAGGTTCTCCTCCATGGCGATGGGCTGGATCAGCTTCACCGTCATGGTGGTGTTGTCACCCGGCATGACCATCTCGGTGCCCTCGGGGAGCGTGACGACACCGGTGACGTCCGTGGTCCGGAAGTAGAACTGCGGACGGTAGTTCTGGAAGAACGGGGTGTGCCGGCCGCCCTCCTCCTTGGAGAGGATGTAGACCGTCGCCTCGAACTCGGTGTGCGGGGTCGTGGTGCCCGGCTTGATGACGACCATGCCGCGCTCGACGTCCTCGCGCTTGATGCCACGCAGCAGCAGACCGACGTTCTCGCCCGCGCGGGCCTCGTCGAGCAGCTTGCGGAACATCTCGATGCCGGTGCAGGTGGTCTTCATCGACTTCTCACGGATGCCGACGATCTCCACCTCCTCGTTCGGCTTGAGGATGCCGCGCTCGGCGCGACCGGTGACGACGGTGCCACGACCGGTGATCGTGAAGACGTCCTCGATGGGCATGAGGAACGGCTTCTCGGTCTCACGCTCCGGCTGCGGGATCGCGGTGTCGACCGCGGTCATCAGGTCCAGGAGCTTGCCGGTCCACTCGGGGTCACCCTCGAGGGCCTTCAGCGCCGAGACGCGGACGACCGGCAGGTCGTCGCCCGGGTAGTCCTGGTTCGACAGCAGCTCGCGAACCTCGAGCTCGACGAGCTCCAGGAGCTCCTCGTCGTCGACCATGTCGCTCTTGTTCAGCGCCACGACGATGTAGGGCACGCCGACCTGGCGGGCCAGCAGCACGTGCTCGCGGGTCTGCGGCATCGGGCCGTCGGTCGCCGCGACCACCAGGATCGCGCCGTCCATCTGCGCGGCACCGGTGATCATGTTCTTGATGTAGTCGGCGTGACCGGGGCAGTCGACGTGCGCGTAGTGCCGCGCCTCGGTCTGGTACTCGACGTGCGCGATCGAGATCGTGATGCCGCGGGCCTTCTCCTCCGGCGCCTTGTCGATCTCGTCGAACGGCGTGTACGGGTTCAGGTCCGGGAACTGGTCGTGCAGGACCTTGGTGATGGCCGCCGTCAGCGTCGTCTTACCGTGGTCGATGTGACCAATGGTGCCGATGTTGACGTGCGGCTTAGTCCGCTCGAACTTCGCCTTCGCCACTGGTGTCCTCCTGTGGACTTCTTGGTTCGTACGCCCGGCGCGCCGGTCGGCGCTTAGGACTCTGTCGACAGCCTTTCCGGCCTGACGGCCGGAGAGCTTTGTGGGTTCTGCGGCGATGAAGCCTACAGGCCCGGTCTCACACAACCCGACCAAGGTGGCCGCGGGCGGGGATACCCTCCCGCGACCAGCCCCGGTTCATCGGATCAGCCGAGGGTGAGCGTCACTCACCCGTCGCCTTGGCGATGATCTCCTTCGCCACGCTCTGCGGAACCTCGGCGTAGGAGTCGAACTGCATGCTGTAGCTAGCCCGGCCCTGGGTCTTCGACCGCAGGTCGCCGACGTAGCCGAACATCTCCGACAGCGGCACCAGAGCCCTGACGACGCGGGCGCCGCTGCGCTCCTCCATCGCCTGGATGATGCCCCGCCGGGAGTTGAGGTCGCCGATGACGTCACCCATGTTCTCCTCGGGAGTGGTGACCTCAACAGCCATCATCGGCTCGAGGAGAGCGGGGTCGGCCTTGCGGGCCGCCTCCTTCATCACCATCGAACCGGCGATCTTGAATGCCATTTCCGACGAGTCGACCTCGTGGTACTGGCCGTCCAGCAGCGTCAGCTTGACACCCACCAGCGGGAAACCGGCGAGAATGCCGTACTGCATCGCATCCTGGGCGCCGGCGTCCACCGACGGGATGAACTCCCGGGGGATGCGGCCACCGGTGACGGCGTTGGCGAACTCGTAGGTCGGCGAGTCGTTGCCCAGGGGCAGCGGCTCGATGCTCACGATCACGCGGGCGTACTGGCCGGAACCACCGGTCTGCTTCTTGTGGGTGTACTCGATCTTGTCCACCTTGCGGCGGACGGTCTCGCGGTACGCCACCTGCGGCTTACCGATGTTCGCCTCGACGTTGAACTCGCGGCGCATCCGGTCGACCAGGATGTCCAGGTGCAGCTCGCCCATGCCGGAGATGACCGTCTGGCCGGTCTGGTCGTCGAGCTTGACCCGGAAGGTCGGGTCCTCCTCGGCGAGCCGCTGGATGGCGGTGCTGAGCTTCTCCTGGTCGGCCTTGGTCTTCGGCTCGATCGCGACCTCGATGACCGGCTCCGGGAAGGTCATCGACTCCAGGATGACCGGGTTCGCCGGGTCGCACAGGGTGTCACCGGTGGTGGTCTGCTTGAGACCCTGCACCGCGATGATGTCGCCAGCCTGGGCCGAGCCGCGCTCTTCCCGCTTGTTGGCGTGCATCTGGTAGATCTTGCCGATGCGCTCCTTGCGGTCCTTGGTGGAGTTGACCACCTGGGTACCGGTCTCGACCAGGCCGGAGTAGACCCGGACGTAGGTGAGCTTGCCGAGGTGCTTGTCGGTCTGGATCTTGAAGGCCAGGCCGGAGAAGGGCTCCGACTTGGACGGCTGCCGCTGCAGCGGGGTCTCGCCGTCGGTGGCCGTACCCTCGATCGCCGGAACGTCCAGCGGCGACGGCAGGAAGTCGATGACGGCGTCGAGCATGGGCTGCACGCCCTTGTTCTTGAACGCCGAGCCGCAGAGCACCGGGTTGGCCTTGCTGGCGATGGTGGCCCGACGGATGGCGGCCTTGATCTCCTCGGCGGAGATCTCCTCGCCCTCCAGGTACTTCTCCATCACCGCGTCGTCGACGTCGGCCAGGGTCTCGATCAGCTTCTCGCGCCACTCGGCCGCGGAGTCGGCCAGCTCGGCCGGGATCTCCTCGATCGCGTAGTCCTCACCCTTCTGGGTTTCCCCGCGCCAGGTGAGGGCGCGCATGCCGATCAGGTCGACGACACCGATGTGGTCGCCCTCGAGGCCGATCGGGATCTGGAGCACCAGCGGGGTGGCGTTGAGCCGGTCGATCATCATCTGCACGCAGCGGAAGAAGTCGGCACCGGTCCGGTCGAGCTTGTTGACGAAGCACATCCGCGGGACGTCGTACTTGTCAGCCTGACGCCAGACGTTCTCCGTCTGCGGCTCCACGCCGGCGACACCGTCGTAGACCGCGACCGCACCGTCCAGCACCCGCAGCGACCGCTCGACCTCGACCGTGAAGTCGACGTGACCGGGCGTGTCGATGATCTGGATCGTGTGGCCCTTCCACTCACACTTGGTAGCAGCGGAGGTGATGGTGATACCACGCTCCTGCTCCTGCTCCATCCAGTCCATGACGGCAGCGCCCTCGTGGACCTCACCGATCTTGTACGTGATACCGGTGTAGAACAGGATCCGCTCGGTGGTCGTGGTCTTACCGGCATCGATGTGCGCCATGATGCCGATGTTGCGTACGTTGGCGAGCGCGTCTGCGGCGGCCACTTCAATCCCTACTTATCGTCGTCTCGACACAACTGGTGGCGGTTCCGGCGCCCGTGGGCGCCGGAACCAGGGTGTTACCAGCGGTAGTGCGCGAAGGCCTTGTTCGACTCGGCCATCTTGTGCGTGTCCTCGCGCCGCTTGACGGCGGCACCGAGGCCGTTGCTCGCGTCGAGCAGCTCGTTCATCAGCCGCTCGACCATGGTCTTCTCACGACGGGCGCGGGAGTAGCTGACCAGCCAGCGCAGACCGAGGGTGGTCGCCCGGGCCGGACGGACCTCGACCGGCACCTGGTAGGTGGCGCCACCGACGCGGCGGCTGCGCACCTCGAGGGTCGGCTTGACGTTGTCCATCGCGCGCTTGAGCGTGACGACCGGGTCGGTGCCGCTCTTCTCGCGGCAGCCCTCCAGGGCGGCGTACACGATGCTCTCGGCGAGCTGACGCTTGCCGCGCATCAGGATCTTGTTCACCAGCTGGGTGACCAACGGCGAGTTGTACACCGGGTCAGCGACGAGCGGCTTCCGCGGAGCGGGTCCCTTACGCGGCATGTCAGCTCTTCTCCTTCTTCGCGCCGTACCGGCTGCGCGCCTGCTTGCGGTTGCGGACACCCTGGGTGTCCAGCGAGCCGCGGACGATCTTGTAACGCACGCCGGGGAGGTCCTTCACCCGGCCGCCGCGAACGAGCACGATCGAGTGCTCCTGCAGGTTGTGACCGACGCCCGGGATGTAGGCGGTCACCTCGATCTGGCTGCTGAGCTTGACACGCGCGACCTTGCGGAGCGCCGAGTTCGGCTTCTTGGGGGTGGTGGTGTACACGCGGGTGCACACGCCGCGCCGCTGAGGGGAACCCTTCAGCGCCGGGGTCTTGGTCTTGGTCGTCTTGGCCTGTCGGCCCTTTCGGACCAGCTGCTGGATCGTGGGCACCGGGTTTCTCCGCTCCCTTCGGCCGCTCGCGCGGCCGCGCCGTCTGCTCGTAGCCGACCTGATGGGCGGCTCTCCTACATTCCAACCAGGGCCACCTGCTGGCGGTCCCGGCACCCGCGGTCGGGCGTGTCGCCCAGATCACGGTCCCGGCGCCGACGCTCACGCGTGTCGACCGGGGTTTGTCACCGGCACACGGCTTGCCGCGCGCCGGATCTTTGGCTTTGTCGTGCTCCCGCTCGATCTCCGGTAACCGGATCCAGCGCACGCACGAGTTGCCCGGGCTGGCCCGGGCACAAGGGGAAAGAGTACCTACCACAGCCGCACAGGTCAAAACGGATGGGCCGGCGGTGCGTCTCGCCACCCGCCGTTCGAACCCGTCGTCCCTGACCGCCCGTGATGGGCACCTACAGCCACAAGTGTACCGGCTTCCCCGCAGCGCGGCCCGTCGCCCCCGGCGCGACCGCGCTCACGCCCAGACGACCGGCACGCCCGGTCACGCCAGCGACACCAGCAACGCCAGCCCCAGACCGAGCACGCTGAGCAGCAGTCCCGTTCCGCCGCAGCTGACCCCGGCGACCGCCAGGCCGCGCCCGGTGAACCGGACCGCCGGCGGCGCCATCGGGCGACGGATCTGCCGCAGCCCGAGCAGACCGGCGACGACCGCCCCCGTCCCCGCCAGGACCCCGAGGACGGTGAATGCGCCGGCCGCCCAGACGCCGCCCGCACCGGTGGCGATACCGAAGCAGATGACGAGCAGCGCGACCAGGATCGAGACGACGCCGGCCGTCAGGGAACCCACCGCCAGGCCGGAGGTGACCGGGGGCACGTCGAGGTGGACCACGCCGAACGGCGTGCCGGGGACCGGCTCCACCCGCTTCGGCGGCCGGGACGCCTCCCGCGGCGGCGGGGGCGGCAGGCCCGGAGCGGAGACCGACGCACCCGGGCTCCCGGGCGGCGTACCCCAGCCTCCGCCCGACGGCGCAGACCCCCAAGCCGTGGTCGGCGGCCCCGACGTCGGCGGCGGCGCGTACCGCACGGGTGAGATCTCGGACGGGGCACCGGACTGCTGGTCGGGCCGCGCCCACTGCCCCCCGGCCGGCGGGACGGCGTCCGGGCCCGCGGCGGGGTCGCTGCCCGGGAAGCGCGCCGGTTCCGTCACGGGGTCCTCCTGTCGGCGATCGGCGTCCACCGCCGCGCGACGGACACCGGCCAGGCTACCGCCGCCGGCCCACCGGTCCGCGCCGGGCGCGGTCGGTTCCCCCCGGAGCGCTCAGTCCACGTTCGGCGCGAAGTCCTGCCCGTAGGACGCGTCGGCGAGCCGGACCACCCCGATCACCACCGCGGCCACCACGCTGACCGCGACGAGCACCAGGCCCGTCCAGGCCAACCGCTCCCCCCGGCGCAGCCAGGCCGCGCCGGTAAGGAAACCCCCCGAGGCGTACGCCTCCCGGCGCGCCTGCCGGGCGAGCTGCAGCGCCACCGTGGCGGGCACCAGCCCGCCGACGAAGAGGCCGGTCAGCGCAGCGATCAGGCCGAGCGCGAAGACCGCCCTCGCCTTGGTGGCCCGGGCCGGGTCCGGGTCGAGCGGATGCCGTGGCGGCATCGACTGGGCGACGGGCACCTGCCCGGGCGCGGTCGTCATGCCCACCATCATGCCCCGGTCCGGGGACCGGTGGTGCCGGCACGTGGCGGTCCGGCCGCCGGACGCGACGAGGCCCCCGGCGGGTGCCGGGGGCCTCGTCGTCCGTGCTGCTTAGCGGTACGACCCGAAGTCGAAGTCGTCCAGCGGAACCGCCTGGCCGCTGGCCGGCCCGAAGCCGTAGTCGGTCTCCGGGTAGCCGGTCATCGAGTAGACCTTGGCCTTCGCCTCCTCGGTCGGCTCGACCCGGACGTTGCGGTACTTGCTGATGCCCGTACCGGCCGGGATGAGCTTACCGATGATCACGTTCTCCTTGAGGCCGACCAGCGAGTCGCTGCGCGAGTTGATCGCAGCGTCGGTCAGCACCCGGGTGGTCTCCTGGAAGGAGGCCGCCGACAGCCAGGAGTCCGTGGCCAGCGAGGCCTTGGTGATACCCATCAGCACCGGGCGACCGGCGGCGGGCTCGCCACCCTCGGAGACGAGTCGGCGGTTCTCCGACTCGAACAGCGCCCGGTCGACCAGCACACCCGGCAGGAACTCGGTCGAGCCGGAGTCGATGACCGTCACCCGCTTGAGCATCTGGCGGATGATGATCTCGATGTGCTTGTCGTGGATGAGCACACCCTGCGAGCGGTAGACCTCCTGGACCTCCTGGGTCAGGTGGACCTGGACCGAACGCGGGCCGAGGATGCGCAGCAGCTCGTGGGGGTCGATGGTCCCCTCGGTGAGCTTCTCGCCGACCTCGACGTGACCGCCGTCGTGGGTCCGCAGCCGGACCCGCTTGGAGATCTTGTCGTAGACGATCTCCTCGCTGCCGTCGTCCGGCACCACGATGATCTTCCGCGACCGCTCGCCGTCCTCGATCCGGATCCGACCCGGGGTGTCGGCGATGGGCGCCTTACCCTTCGGGACCCGGGCCTCGAAGATCTCCTGGACACGGGGCAGACCCTGGGTGATGTCCTCACCCGCGACACCACCGGTGTGGAAGGTACGCATGGTCAGCTGCGTGCCGGGCTCACCGATCGACTGGGCGGCGATGATGCCGACCGCCTCGCCGACGTCCACGGTCTTGCCGGTCGGCAGCGAGCGGCCGTAGCACGCACCGCAGACGCCCAGCTTCGACTCGCAGGTGAGCACGCTGCGCACCCGGACCGTCTCGACCCCGGCGGCGACGATCTTGTCGACCAGGATCGAGTTGATGTCCGAGCCCCGCTCGGCGACGACGGTGCCGTCCGGCCCCTTGATGTCGTCGGCGAGGGTACGCGCGTGCACGCTGGTCTCCGCGTGCTCGTGCACGGCCAGCTTGCCGCCCTCCAGGCGCTCGCCGATCTGCATCGGGATCGCCCGGTCGGTGCCGCAGTCCTCCTCGCGGATGATCACGTCCTGCGAGACGTCCACCAGACGACGGGTCAGGTAACCCGAGTCGGCGGTACGCAGGGCGGTGTCCGCGAGGCCCTTACGGGCACCGTGCGTGGAGATGAAGTACTCCAGCACGGACAGACCCTCCCGGTACGAGGCCTTGATCGGCCGCGGGATGATCTCGCCCTTCGGGTTGGCCACCAGACCACGGATCGCCGCGATCTGCCGGAGCTGGAGCAGGTTACCGCGGGCACCCGAGTGGATCATCTTCCACAGCGGGTTCTCCTGCGGCAGCGCGGTGTCCATCTCCTTGGCGACCTCGTTGGTCGCCTTGGTCCAGATCTCGATGAGCTCGCCGCGACGCTCCTCGGCGGTCATCAGACCACGCTGGTACTGCTTGTCGATCCGGTCGGCTTCCTTCTCGTACTTCTCCAGGATCTCCCGCTTGCGCGGCGGAGCGATGACGTCCTCCATGCCGATGGTGACGCCGGACCAGGTGGCCCAGTGGAAGCCGGCCTCCTTGAGGCCGTCCAGGGTGGCCGCGAGGGCCACCTTCGGGAAGCGCTCGGCGAGGTCGTTGACGATCGCGGAGAGCTGGCCCTTGCGGATCTCGTAGTTCACGAAGCGGTAGCCCTGCGGCAGCGTCTCGTTGAACAGGACCCGGCCCAGCGTGGTCTCCACGGTCAGCGCGTCGCCCTCGACCCAGCCCTCCGGGGCGGTCCACTGCTCGGCGCCGGCGCCGTTGTCGACCCCGACCACACCGCGCAGCCGGATCTTCACCGGGGCCTGCAGGTGCAGCTCGCCGTTGTCGAACGCCATCCGGGCCTCGGCGTCCGAGCTGAACGCCCGGCCCTCGCCCTTCTCACCGGTGGTGAGGTGGGTGAGGTGGTAGAGGCCGATGACCATGTCCTGGGTGGGCATGGTGACCGGCTTGCCGTCGGCCGGCTTGAGGATGTTGTTCGACGACAGCATCAGGATCCGCGCCTCGGCCTGGGCCTCGGCGGACAGCGGCACGTGCACCGCCATCTGGTCACCGTCGAAGTCGGCGTTGAACGCGGTGCAGACCAGCGGGTGGATCTGGATGGCCTTGCCCTCGACCAGCTGCGGCTCGAAGGCCTGGATGCCCAGCCGGTGCAGGGTCGGCGCCCGGTTCAGCAGGACCGGGTGCTCGCCGATGACCTCTTCCAGCACGTCCCACACGACCGGCCGCTGCCGCTCGACCATCCGCTTGGCGGACTTGATGTTCTGCGCGTGGTTGAGGTCGACCAGCCGCTTCATCACGAACGGCTTGAACAGCTCCAGCGCCATCTGCTTGGGCAGGCCGCACTGGTGCAGCTTGAGCTTCGGGCCGACCACGATGACCGAACGGCCGGAGTAGTCGACGCGCTTGCCCAGCAGGTTCTGGCGGAACCGGCCCTGCTTGCCCTTGAGCATGTCGGAGAGCGACTTCAGCGGGCGGTTGCCCGGACCGGTGACCGGCCGGCCGCGACGGCCGTTGTCGAACAGCGCGTCGACGGCCTCCTGGAGCATCCGCTTCTCGTTGTTGACGATGATCTCGGGCGCGCCGAGGTCGATCAGCCGCTTGAGGCGGTTGTTCCGGTTGATCACGCGGCGGTACAGGTCGTTCAGGTCGGAGGTCGCGAAGCGGCCACCGTCGAGCTGCACCATCGGGCGCAGGTCCGGCGGGATGACCGGGACGCAGTCCAGCACCATGCCGAGCGGCGAGTTGCGGGTGTTCAGGAACGCCGCGACGACCTTGAGCCGCTTGAGCGCTCGGATCTTCCGCTGGCCCTTGCCCGAACGGATGGTCTCGCGCAGGCTCTCGGCCTCGGCGTCGAGGTCCATGTTCTGGACCAGCGCCTTGATCGCCTCGGCGCCCATGCCGCCGGTGAAGTACTCGCCGAACCGGTCCCGCAGCTCGCGGTAGAGCAGCTCGTCGGTGACCAGCTGCTTCGGCTCCAGCTTGCGGAAGGTGTCCAGCACCTCGTCCAGGCGGTCGATCTCGCGCTGGGCCCGGTCGCGGATCTGGCGCATCTCGCGCTCTCCGCCCTCCTTGACCTTGCGCCGGACGTCCGCCTTGGCACCCTCGGCCTCCAGCTCGGCCAGGTCGGCCTCGAGCTTGGCGGCCCGCTTCTCGATCTCCGAGTCGCGGCTGTTCTCGGCCTGCCGCTTCTCGGCGAGGATCTCGTTCTCGATGGTCGAGAGGTCACGGTGACGCGACTCGGCGTCCACGCTCGTCACGACGTACGAGGCGAAGTAGATGATCTTTTCGAGGTCCTTGGGGGCGAGGTCCAGCAGGTAGCCCAGCCGGCTCGGCACGCCCTTGAAGTACCAGATGTGGGTCACCGGAGCGGCGAGCTCGATGTGCCCCATCCGCTCACGACGGACCTTCGACCGGGTCACCTCGACGCCGCAGCGCTCGCAGATGATGCCCTTGAAGCGGACCCGCTTGTACTTACCGCAGTAGCACTCCCAGTCCCGCTGCGGACCGAAGATCTTCTCGCAGAAGAGCCCGTCCTTTTCCGGCTTCAGGGTGCGGTAGTTAATCGTCTCAGGCTTCTTGACCTCACCGTGCGACCACTGACGGATGTCGTCGGCGGTGGCGAGGCCGATGCGCAGCTCGTCGAAGAAGTTGACGTCGAGCACTATGTCCCCTATGTCGTCGTCTGTACTGCTTAGCTATTGGGTGGGGTCGGGAGCCGGCGAGCCGGCCCCCGACCGCTCACCTCAGACCTCTTCGACCGAGCTCGGCTCGCGCCGGGACAGGTCGATGCCCAGCTCCTCCGCGGCCCGGAACACCTCGTCGTCGGTCTCGCGCATCTCCAGGGCCACACCGTCGCTGGAGAGCACCTCGACGTTGAGGCACAGCGACTGCAGCTCCTTGAGCAGCACCTTGAACGACTCCGGGATGCCCGGCTCCGGGATGTTCTCGCCCTTGACGATGGCCTCGTAGACCTTGACCCGGCCCAGGACGTCGTCGGACTTGATCGTCAGCAGCTCCTGCAGGGCGTACGCGGCGCCGTACGCCTGCATCGCCCAGCACTCCATCTCACCGAAGCGCTGACCACCGAACTGCGCCTTACCACCCAGCGGCTGCTGCGTGATCATCGAGTACGGGCCGGTCGACCGAGCGTGGATCTTGTCGTCGACCAGGTGGTTGAGCTTCAGGATGTAGATGTAGCCGACCGCGATCGGATCCGGCAGCGGCTCACCGGAGCGACCGTCGAACAGCTGCGCCTTGCCGCTGGAGCCGATCAGCTGCTTGCCGTCCCGGTTGGGCAGGGTCGACGAGAGCAGACCGGAGATCTCCTCCTCCCGGGCACCGTCGAAGACCGGGGTGGCCACGTTGGTGTCCGGCTCGGACTCGTGGGCGTCGATCGAACGGAGCTGACGCTTCCAGTCCGTGTCGTCGCCCTCGACGCTCCAACCGGTCTTGGCCACCCAGCCGAGGTGCGTCTCCAGCACCTGGCCGATGTTCATCCGGCTCGGCACACCCAGCGGGTTGAGCACGATGTCGACGGGGGTGCCGTCCTCCAGGAACGGCATGTCCTCGATCGGCAGGATCTTGGAGATGACGCCCTTGTTGCCGTGCCGGCCGGCGAGCTTGTCGCCGTCCTGGATCTTCCGCTTCTGGGCCACGTAGACCCGGACCAGCTCGTTGACGCCCGGCGGCAGCTCGTCGCCGTCCTCGCGGGAGAAGGTACGCACACCGATGACCGTGCCGGTCTCGCCGTGCGGCACCTTCAGCGAGGTGTCCCGGACCTCGCGCGCCTTCTCACCGAAGATCGCGCGGAGCAGCCGCTCCTCCGGGGTCAGCTCGGTCTCGCCCTTCGGCGTGACCTTGCCGACCAGGATGTCGCCGGGGACGACCTCGGCGCCGATCCGGATGATGCCGCGCTCGTCGAGGTCGGCGAGCATCTCCTCGCTGACGTTCGGGATGTCGCGGGTGATCTCCTCCGGACCCAGCTTGGTGTCCCGGGCGTCGACCTCGTGCTCCTCGATGTGGATCGAGGTGAGCACGTCCTGCTGCACGAGGCGCTGCGACAGGATGATCGCGTCCTCGTAGTTGTGGCCCTCCCAGCACATGAACGCCACCAGCAGGTTGCGCCCGAGCGCCATCTCGCCCTCGTCGGTGCAGGGACCGTCGGCGATGACCTGGCCGGCCTCGATGCGGTCGCCCTCGAAGACGACCGGCTTCTGGTTGACGCAGGAGCCGGCGTTGGAGCGGCGGAACTTGTGCAGCAGGTACGTCCGGCGGTGGCCGTCGTCCTGGTGGATGGTGATGTAGTCGGCGCAGAGGTCCTCGATCACACCGCCGACCTCGGCGACGACGACGTCACCGGCGTCGACCGCGGCGCGGTACTCCATGCCGGTGCCGACCAGCGGCGACTCGGCCTTGACCAGCGGCACCGCCTGGCGCTGCATGTTCGCGCCCATCAGTGCCCGGTTGGCGTCGTCGTGCTCGAGGAACGGGATCATCGCGGTCGCGACCGAGGTCATCTGCCGCGGCGAGACGTCCATGTAGTCGACGGCCCCGGGAACCACGTCCTCGGTCTCGCCGCCCTTACGGCGGCACAGGACCCGGTCCTCGGCGAAGGTGCCGTCGGCCTTGAGCGGCGCGTTGGCCTGCGCCTTGACGAACCGGTCCTCCTCGTCCGCGGTCAGGTAGTCGATCTGGTCGGTGACCCGACCCTCGACGACCTTCCGGTACGGCGTCTCGATGAAGCCGAACGGGTTGACCCGGGCGAAGGTGGAGAGCGCGCCGATCAGACCGATGTTCGGGCCTTCCGGCGTCTCGATCGGGCACATCCGGCCGTAGTGGGACGGGTGCACGTCGCGGACCTCGAAGCCGGCCCGCTCCCGGGACAGACCACCCGGGCCGAGCGCGCTCAGCCGGCGCCGGTGGGTCAGGCCCGCCAGCGGGTTGGTCTGGTCCATGAACTGGGACAGCTGCGACGTACCGAAGAACTCCTTGATCGCCGCCACCACCGGGCGGATGTTGATCAGGGTCTGCGGCGTGATCGCCTCGACGTCCTGGGTGGTCATCCGCTCGCGGACGACCCGCTCCATCCGGGAAAGACCGACCCGGACCTGGTTCTGGATCAGCTCACCCACGGTACGCAGGCGGCGGTTGCCGAAGTGGTCGATGTCGTCGGCCTCGTAGCCATCCTCACCGGCGTGCAGCCGGCAGAGGTACTCCACGGTGGCGACGATGTCGTCCTCGGTCAGCGTGCCGGTGGTGATCGGCACGCCCACTTCGAGCTTCTTGTTGAACTTGTAACGACCGACCTTGGCGACGTCGTACCGCTTCGGGTTGAAGAAGAGGTTGTCGAGCAGGGTCTGGGCGTTCTCGCGGGTCGGCGGCTCGCCAGGGCGGAGCTTCCGGTAAATGTCGAGCAGCGCCTCGTCCTGGCCGGCGATGTGGTCCTTCTCGAGCGTGGTCATCATCAGCTCGGACCAGCCGAACCGCTCGCGGATCTGCTCGGCCGACCATCCGATGGCCTTGAGCAGCACGGTGACGGCCTGCCGGCGCTTGCGGTCGATGCGGACACCGACCGTCTCGCGCTTGTCGATGTCGAACTCCAGCCAGGCACCCCGGCTCGGGATGACCTTGACGCTGGAGAGGTCGCGGTCGGAGGTCTTGTCCGGCTCCTTGGAGAAGTAGACGCCCGGCGACCGGACGAGCTGGCTGACCACGACGCGCTCGGTGCCGTTGATGATGAAGGTGCCCTTCGGCGTCATCATCGGGAAGTCACCCATGAACACCGTCTGGCTCTTGATCTCGCCGGTGGTGTTGTTGGTGAACTCCGCGGTCACGAACAGCGGCGCGCAGTAGGTCAGGTCCTTCTCCTTGCACTCCTCGATCGAGGCCTTGACCTCGTCGAAGCGCGGTGCCGAGAAGGAGAGCGACATGGTGCCGGAGAAGTCCTCAATGGGACTGATCTCTTCGAGGATCTCCGCGAGACCCGAGCGTGCGTGCGGGTCGTCCGCCGACCGGCCCTGCCAAGCCTCGTTGCCGACGAGCCAGTCGAAGGACTCGTTCTGAATGGCGAGGAGGTTGGGGACCTCGAGGTGTTCGGTGATCCTGCCGAATGAAACTCGGCGGGGAGCGAAAGCGCTCGACGTACGACTGGTCTTCGCAGGGCGGGAAGCTGCCAAGATGCGTCCTTCCGAGGACCGGTGCTGCAGAACGGCTGGTACGCGTGCACTCCAATGACCCCACCAGAAATATCCGTAAACGGACATTTCCGAGCAGGGGTCAATTCGGAAGGCAGCGCAAACTAGCAGTGTAGCCGAGAGGCTAACCGCTGTCCAGCCCACCCCGCAGGTCGTCGCGGAACGTGCCTCGGGACCCCTCGGACGGGGTCTCACCGGGCCGCTCAGAACACAACGTTCCTGCCGGGCCGCTCAGGTGCCGCGGGCGATGGTGTCGCCCCTGCCATTACCCAAGTGGTGGCCGTTGCAAGCGCGGAAGGTCTTGCTGGTGTCAGCGTGCCTGCCGAGCCGGGGCCGCGTCAAGGGCCGGTCTCCGGGTCGCCGTGTCTTTCCCACCGACGGGCGACCGCCCGGCACCGCTCGCCGGCACGGACACAGAGCGTCGACGCCCTGCTCACGCGCGCTGCCGCCGGAACCACCAACACGGCGGGCGGCGATCCACTGTCGGATCACCGCCCGCCGTGACGCGGTGTGCCCCGGCTCACGTGAGCCGGAAGCGCGCCTGGTCGCACTCAGATCACTTGAGGGTGACCTTGGCGCCTTCGCCCTCGAGCTTGGCCTTGGCCTTGTCCGCGGTCTCCTTGTTGGCCTTCTCCAGGACGGCCTTCGGAGCGGCCTCGACCAGGTCCTTGGCCTCCTTGAGGCCCAGGCCGGTCAGCTCACGCACGACCTTGATGACCTGGATCTTCTTGCCGCCGTCAGCCTCGAGGATGACGTCGAACTCGTCCTTCTCCGGCTCGGCCTCGGCCGGGGCGGCAGCGCCACCGGCAGCGGCGACCGCGACCGGAGCGGCGGCGGTGACCTCGAAGGTCTCCTCGAACTGCTTCACGAACTCGGAGAGCTCGATCAGCGTCATCTCCTTGAACGCGTCGAGGAGCTCGTCGGTGCTGAGCTTCGCCATGTCTGGCGTCCTTTCCTGAATCTGTTAGGTAAGAACTGGGTGCGCCGGGGGGCCTCAGGCCGCCTCGGCGCCCTCCTTCTCGCGCTTGTCCTGCAGGGCGGCCGCCAGGCGGGCGGTCTTCGACAGCGGGGCCTGGAACAGGGCCGCGGCCTTGCTCAGGTTGCCCTTCATCGCGCCGGCCAGCTTGGCCAGCAGCACCTCGCGGGACTCCAGGTCGGCGAGCTTCGTGACCTCGGCCGCGGAAATGGCCTTGCCCTCGAAGACACCGCCCTTGATGACGAGCTTCGGGTTGGCCTTCGCGAAGTCGCGAAGCCCCTTCGCCGCCTCGACGACGTCGCCCGAAACGAAAGTCAGCGCGGTAGGACCGGAGAACAGCTCGTCGAGCCCGGAGATGCCCGCCTCGGTCGCGGCACGCTTTGCCAGCGTGTTCTTCGCGACCGTGTAGGTGGTCTCCTTGCCGAGCGAGCGCCGCAGCTGGGTGAGCTGGGAAACCGTCAGACCGCGGTACTCGGTCAGCACCGCAGCGCCCGCGTTACGGAAGCTCTCGGTCAGCTCAGCGACGGCCGTGGCCTTGTCGGCCCGGATCGGCTTGTCCGCCATGTCCCTCCTCTCTCGTTGCTCGAGGCTGGTCACCGTCGTAGGCCGGAGCTTTCGACGGGGGCGGAGGCGTCGCGACAACGAAAAAGCCCCGGCGCAGGGCGCACGGGGCGAGGGCCGGCGGCGAGGTCACGGTCGGCGGACCATGATTCACAGCCGAGTTTCGCTTGCCGCCCTGCGCGGGTCGCCCGTCGTAGCGGAACCTTCGACCGTGCCGGGGCACGGTGACCAGCGGTCTCTGGGTGGAACTTCGCGGCCAAGGTTACGCGACACGTCCCCTGACGCCAAATCGCCCCCCGCGTGGACCGCATCACCCCCTCCCCAGTCCCGCCGTGACCAGGGCGCCGGGGGGCGGGCCGCCCGCGGTCAGGGTCCGCCGCCAGAGATAGCGCCAGCCGGCGACCGGGGCGTTGGGGGCGTCAGCGGTCAGGGCCGGTGGCGCCGCCGCCAGAGATAGCCCGCGCCGGCGGTCGCGCTCCACGCCAGGGCCCAGGCGGTGAGCAGGGCTGCGGTCGGCGCGGCCAGGTCGTCCGCGGCGGCCCGGGCGGTCGCCATGACCGGCGGGGCCAGCCAGGGAGCCACCGAGCCGGTCAGGCCGAGCACGACCGCGCCGACCCCGCCGAGGGCCAGCACCGCGACGCCGTACCCGGCGCCGCCCGTGGACGCCCGGCTGGCCAGCGCCCCGAGGGGCACCGCCGCCGGTACGGCCAGCAGATGCGCCCACACCCCGACGGCGAGGCCGACCGGAACGGACCGGTCGCCCGGCTCCACCGGGCCGGTGACCCCACCGACCAGCCAGGGGAAGAGCAGCGCGACGGCCACCGTGCCGAGCCCCGCCATGCCGGCGGCCAGCAGCCCGGCCAGTCGCTCCCGGGGCACCCCGACCAGCACCTGGGCCAGTCTGCGCTGCACGTCGGGCTCCACGTCCAGCAGCACCTTCGTCTGCCAGGCCAGCACCGGGAAGAGCACCACCGCCGAGACGCCGTACGCCTCCCCCGGCTGGGCCCGGCCGCCGCCGTAGAGGACACCGAGGGCCACCAGGCCGGCGAGCACCGGCGCCAGCGCCCGTCCGGTACGCAGGAAGCCGGCGAGCCGCAGCCGCAGCAGCGCGGTCACCCGGGCCCTCCGGCAGCCGGATCCGCCTCGGCGGCGGGGGTGGCGTCGGGGCGTACCCGCAGGATGTGATGGCCCCCGGCGCGCAGGCGGGCGACGGCGCCGGCGACCCGCGCGGCCGGCACCGCGACCTCGACCACGACCATCGCCGTGTCGGTCGACGGCGCGCCGTCGGTGACCGTGCCGTCGGTCACCGTCCAGCGGCGGGCCCCCGGCAGCCGGGCGACCTCGCCGCGGTGGTCGCTGACCAGCACCGACCCGCCCGCGGCCCGCACCTCGTCGACCACCGCCGGTACGAGGTCGCGGGTGGCGGCGTCCAGGCCCTCCCAGGGCTCGTCGAGCACCAGCAGACCGGGCGGACGCAGCAGCGCTTGAGCCAGCCCCACCTTCTGCGCCGTCCCCTTCGACAGCTCCGGCAGCCGGACCCGGCGGAACCCGGTCAGGCCCAGCCGGGAGATCCAGTGGTCCACCGCCCGGTCCGCCGCCTCCGGGTGCAGGCCGGCGGCCCGGCCTATCGCGCTCAGGTAGCGCTCGACGGTGAAGGGTTGGTCGGCCGGGAAGCGCTCCGGGACCCAGCCGACGTGCCGGGGCCGGTCGGTCACCCGCCCCCGGCTCGGCCGGAGGACCCCCGCGGCCACCTGGAGCAGGGTCGACTTGCCCGCGCCGTTGCGGCCGAGGACGACCACCACCTCGCCCGGGTCGATCCGCGCCTGCGTCTCCCGCAGCACCCACGGCCCGCGCCGGTGGTACCGCAACCAGACGTTCTCCAGCCGCATCCGGTGAGCCTGCCACAGCGGACAGACGAACGGGGCCCCGCCACGATCCGTGGCGGGGCCCCGTTACGGGAGTCGTGCTCAGGCCTCGGCCGAGCCCTCCTGGATGTTCTTCACCACGTTGGGGTCGACCGGGACGCCCGGGCCCATGGTGGTGGTGAGCGTGACCTTGCGCAGGTACTTGCCCTTCGCGGCGGACGGCTTGGCCCGCAGGATCTCCTCGAGAACCGCCGCGTAGTTGTCGATCAGCTGGCTCTCGGAGAACGAGGACTTGCCGATGATCAGGTGCAGGTTCGAGTGCTTGTCCACCCGGAAGGTGATCTTGCCACCCTTGATGTCCGAGACGGCCTTGGTGACGTCCATGGTCACCGTGCCCGTCTTCGGGTTCGGCATCAGGCCGCGCGGGCCCAGGATCCGCGCGATCCGGCCGATCTTGGCCATCTGGTCCGGCGTGGCGATCGCCGCGTCGAAGTCCAGCCAACCGCCCTGGATCCGGGCGACCAGCTCGTCGGTGCCCACCTCGTCCGCACCCGCGGCGGCGGCCTCTTCGGCCTTCGCGCCGGCGGCGAAGACGATCACGCGGGCGGTCTTACCGGTGCCGTGCGGCAGGTTGACCGTGCCGCGGACCATCTGGTCCGCCTTGCGGGGGTCGACGCCGAGGCGCATGGCGACCTCGACCGTGGCGTCGAACTTGGCGGTGGTGGTGTCCTTGGCGATCTTGACCGCCTCGGCCGGGGTGTAGAGCTTCGACCGGTCGATGACCTCGGCGGCCTTGCGGTAGCTCTTGCTGCGCTGCATGTCTGGTTGCTCCTGTGGTCTCTGGCGGGCCGCGATCACCGCGCGCCCTCCCACGATCTGTTCGGTCCGGTGGTGCCGACGTCAGTCGTTGACGACGATGCCCATCGACCGGGCGGTGCCGGCGATGATCTTCTCAGCCTGGTCGAGGTCGTTGGCGTTGAGGTCGACCATCTTCTTCTCGGCGATCTCGCGCACCTGGGCGCGGGTGACCGAGCCGACCTTCTGGCTCTGCGGGACGCCGGAGCCCTTCTCCACGCCGGCGGCCTTGATCAGCAGCCGGGCGGCGGGCGGGGTCTTCAGGACGAAGGTGAAGCTCCGGTCCTCGTACACGCTGATCTCGGCGGGGACGATGTCGCCCCGCTGAGCCTCGGTCTGCGCGTTGTAGGACTTGCAGAACTCCATGATGTTGACGCCGTGCTGGCCGAGCGCGGGGCCGACCGGCGGCGCCGGAGTCGCCTGGCCCGCCTTCAGCTGAAGCGTGAACGTCTTGACGAGCTTCTTCTTCGGAGGCATGTCACTTCCTGGGGCTTGAAACTGGGAAAGGTGCAGCTGACGCCACCCGCGGGCGCGCACGGTCAGCACGATGCGACAGCGGCGACGTTCTAGGGTAGCGCAGGGCTTGGCCGCCCCGTCCGCCGAGGTCGAGCGGCAGGACAAAAGGTACGCCGGCGGCGGGCCAACGCCCACCGCCGGCGACCGACGAATCAGATCTTGGTGACCTGGTTGAAGTTGAGCTCCACCGGCGTCTCGCGGCCGAAGATCGACACCAGCACCTTGAGCTTCTGCTGGTCGGCGTTGATCTCGCTGATCGTCGCCGGCAGCGAGGCGAAGGCCCCGTCGGTGACGGTGACCGAGTCACCGACCTCGAAGTCGAGGACCCTGATCTCGGGCTTGGCCTTCTTCTGCTCGGTCTCGACGGCCGGCGCCAGCCACTTCAGCACCTCGTCGAGGGAGAGCGGCGCCGGCCGGTCGGCCCGGTCCGTCGCGCCCACGAAGCCGGTCACGCCCGGCGTGTTGCGCACGCAGGAGTAGGACTCGGCGGTCAGCTCCATCCGGACCAGGATGTAGCCCGGGAAGACCTTGGCCTGGACCTGCGACCGCTTGCCGTTCTTGACCTCGACCTCTTCCCGGGTCGGCACCTCGACCTGGTAGATGTAGTCCTCCATGTCGAGGCTGGTGATCCGGGTCTCGAGGTTGGTCTTGACCTTGTTCTCGTAGCCGGCGTACGAGTGCACCACGTACCAGTCGCCCGGGGCGTAGCGCAGCTTCTGCCGCAGCTCGGCGACCGGGTCGTACTCCTCGTCCGGCGCGGGCTCGGTGGTCGGGAACTCCGGCTCGCTGGCGGCCTCGATCGACTCGTCACCAGCCGCCGTCGCCACCGTGGACTGGTCGTCCGTGGTCTCGGCGGTCTCGTCGTACTCAGGCACGCTCGCTCACTTCCGTCACTATCGGCTCAGTCGGCCGCTCAGCTGGGGTTGCCGAAGACCCACAGCACGCCCTTCGCGAACGCGAAGTCGAGAAGGCCCACGATCGTCAGCATCACCGCGACGAAGGCGACCACCACGGCCGTGTAGGTCAGCAGCTCCTTGCGGGTCGGCCAGATGACCTTACGCAACTCGGCCACGACCTCGCGGATGAACCGGGCGATACGGCCGAACAGGCCCACCCGGTCGGTCTCGGCACGGGTCTTGGACCGGCTGTCGGCAGACTCCGCCTTCGCCCGCGACCGGGTCGCGGTGCCGCCCCGGGTGACCGGCTCGTCCGCGTCGGTGGCGTCGTCATCGGCCACGTCGTCGACGACCTCGTCGTCCAGACGATCGTCGCCGGCGTCCTCGCCGCGCCGCTTGTTGTCGGCCACTTCGCCCTCCGTCGCGGGATGTCGGGTCGCACGCCATCGGCGTGCGCGGCGTTTGGTCACGCCGGCCGGACCAACCGTCCCGCGACGGGCCGCGGCCGGCGGATCGACCGGGGGGCCCGATTGCCTCGGAACCACCCCGCCGATGCCACCACCACGGGCCGGACGCCGCCGGACGGCGGCGCGACCCACGGGAACGGTCAGGCCTGAGGCGCAGGGGTGACAGGACTTGAACCTGCAGCCTGCGGTTTTGGAGACCGCTGCTCTGCCAATTGAGCTACACCCCTGTGCGGCAACACTCACCCCACCCCGCCATGGAAGGCCGGGCAGGGCTCACTTGCCCCACGGCGGACCAGTGTACGGGTAGCGGCACGACTTTCCCAACCGGTCTGCCCGTCGCGCGTCGGAAGCCCGGTCAGCGGGCCGTCCGGACCGTCGCCCTAGCCTGCGAGAGGACCTTCTCCCCCAGGCAGGTGGCGGTCACGTCGAGTCTGGTCAGACCGTCCTCGGTGACCTCCCGGACCACGGCGGTGACCTCGACCTCGGTGCCCTCGTCGTCGTCCGGCACGACCACCGGCCGGGTGAACCGCACGTTGTAGTCGACGACCGCGTCCGCCGCGCCGGCCCACTCCGCCAACGCCCGGCCGACCAGCGCCATGGTGAACATGCCGTGGGCGATCACGCCGGGCAGGCCGACCTTGGTGGCGACCCGGTCGCTCCAGTGGATCGGGTTGAAGTCCCCCGAGGCGCCGGCGTAGCGGACCAGGTCCGCGCGCGTCACCCGGAACGTCCTGGCTGGCAGCTCCATCTCAGCCCTCCCCGCGTACAACGATCTTCGACCAGACGGTGACCACCGGCTCCCCGGCCGCGGTGCTGACCTCGGTGCGGGTGGTCAGGAAACCGTGCCCACCACGGTTGCTGACGTCCTCGATGACGTTGACGCAGACCAGCTCGTCCCCGGCCACCACCGGACGGGTGTACGCGAAGCGCTGGTCGCCGTGGACGACGCGGCTGTAGTCGACGCCGAGGGCCGGGTCCTCGATGATCTGCTGGCTGGCGGCCATGGTGACCACCACGGGAAAGGTCGGCGGGGCGACCACGTCCGGGTGGCCGAGCGCGCGGGCGGCCTCCGGGTCGTGGTGGGCCGCATCGGTGGCGCCGATCGCCGACGCGAACTCGCGGATCTTTTCTCGGCCCACCTGGTAGGGGGCGGTCGGCGGATACGTCCGGCCGACGAAGGACGGGTCCAGGGACATGCCGGTGAACCTACACGCAAAAAACAATCGCCGATCTATACGGGCAGGCCACGGCCGGAGCCGTGCCGCCCGTACAGATCGGCGTTCGTAAAGTGTCGTGGAGCCGGGGCCGGCGAAGCCGGCCGCAGGTCAGCGGGTCTCGCGGTGGACCGTGTGCTTGCCGTCCCGCGGGCAGAACTTCTTCAGCTCGATACGGTCCGGGTCGTTACGACGGTTCTTGCGCGTGATGTAGTTGCGCTCCTTGCACTCCACACACGCCAGAGTGATCTTCGGCCGGACATCGGTCGCCTTCGCCACGGCGGAGTGCCTTCCTCGCTACGGATAACAACTACAGCGCATCAGCCTAGGCGCTGACAACGCGGACATGCAAAGTGGGCGCCTGTGGCGCCCATCCCACCGACCGCCGGGTGCGGCCCCGGTGGACGAGAGTAGCGGTGGCCGGACTTGAACCGGCGACACAGCGATTATGAGCCGCTTGCTCTGCCATCTGAGCTACACCGCCGTGGCGGGTCCAGCCGGACCCTCTGAGCCCCCTTACGGAATCGAACCGTAGACCTTCTCCTTACCATGGAGACGCTCTGCCGACTGAGCTAAGGGGGCCTGCGCGATCTCCCCGGGGGGTGACGCGCAGGAGATACATTACACGGCCACGCGGCGGAGATGAAATCGGATCCCCCACTGCCGCGTTCCCGCAGCTCAGGGCACGACCCGCAGCCTGGGCAGCTCCCCGGCGGAGATCGTCTCCGGGTCCACCTGGGCGCCGAACCAGGCCTCCAGCCGCTCGTACGGCAGGGGTCGGCTGAACAGGAAACCCTGACCGATCTCGCAGCCGATGTCCTGGAGCAGCTCCAAGGTCAGCTCGCTCTCCACGCCCTCCGCGACCACGGCCAGGCCGAACTGCTGGGAGAGGGTGACCACGGCGTTCACGATCGCCAGGTCGCCCGGATCCGTCGCCATGCCCTGCACGAAGGAGCGGTCGACCTTCACCTCGTGCACCGGCAGCCGGCGCAGCTGGGCCAGCGACGAGTTCCCGGTGCCGAAGTCGTCCACCGAGAGCCGTACGCCGAGGTCCCGCAGCCGGCGCAGGGTCGGGATGGGCCGCTCGGTGCCGTCCAGCACCCCGGCTTCCTTGATCTCCAGGGTGAGCCGCTGGGGCGGCAGCCCGTACTCGTCGAGCAGGTCCTGCACCTGGGCGGGGAAGTGCGGGTCGGTGAGCGTACGGCCGGAGAGGTTGACCGCGACGGCGAGCGGCTGGCCGGCGTGCGACCAGTCGCGACTGCGCCGCAGCCCCTCGCGGAGCACGAACTCGGTGAGCCGGCCCAGCTGGCCGGTGTGCTCGGCCACCGCGACGAAGTCCTCCGGCGCGACCGTCCCGTGGGCCGGGTGCTCCCAGCGGGCCAGGCACTCCACGCCGACCAGCCGACGTTCCCGCAGCGTCACCTTGGGCTGGAAGTAGACCTGCAGCTCGCCGTCGTCCAACGCGCGCCGCAGGTCGCCGGCGAGCCCGAGGCGCCGCAGCGACCGGGACTCCAGGGCCGGGTTGAACAGCTGCACGCTGCCCGGCACGGACTTGGCCGCCGTCGCCGCCAGGTCCACCCGTTGCAGCAGGGAGGCGGCGTCGCTGCCGTGATCCGGGTGTACGGCGACACCGACCGCCGTGTCCACGTCCAGCGTCAGCGCGTCGAAGACCATCTCGTCGCGGATCTGCTCGCGCAGCTGCCCCGCCAGCTCCAGCGCCGCCTCGGCGCTCTCCAGCCGCAGCGTGACCAGGAACTCGTCCCCGCCGGCCCGGCCCACCAGAGCCGAGGAGGGGGCGCAGGCGCGCAGCCGGTCGGCGACCTCGACGAGGACCTTGTCTCCCGCGGCGTGCCCGAGCGACTCGTTGACCTGGCGCAGCCCGTCGACGTCGAAGAGCAGCAGCGCCACCACCTCGCCCGGCGCCCGGATCTTCACGGCCTCGTCCAGCGCGCCGGTGATCCGTCGCCGGTTGGGCAGCTTGGTCAGCGTGTCGTGGTACGCGTCGTGCCGCAGCCGGTCGACCAGCCGGGAATTCTCCAGCGCCACCGCCGCGTGCGCCGCCACCGTCTCCAGGACGGCGATGTCGCTCGGGGTGAAGTGGTTGCCGTCGCCGAGCCGGTTGGCGACCTCCAGCGTGCCGATGACCACCTGGCCCGAGCGGAGCGGAACGATCACCACGTCCTTGATCCGGCGCTCGGCGAGGTCGCCGCGGAACTCCGGATCGGTGGTGACCACCCGGCCGATCGCCACGGTGCGACCGCTCTCCCGCACCCTGCGCCGGATGTTCGGCGGGGTACGCGCCAGGTCCAGCAGGCCCGGGTCGTCGACCCGGGCGGTCAACAGCGTCTCCGGGTAGAGACCCTGCGCCGGCAGCCAGAGCGTCGCGTACTCGGCCTGCATCAGCGCACGCACCCGACCCAGCAGCGCGTCGGCGAGGGTGCCGCTCGGCCCGCTCTCCATCACCGCACGGGTCAGGTCGTAGAGGTCGGTCAGGGTCCGGTGCTGGCGGAAGAACTGCGCGTACGAGCGGTAGACCAGAGCCAGACCGGCGGCGAGGGCCGCGAGCAGCACCAGCGACCACCAGGTCGCCTGGACCACGATGAGCACGACCAGGGCGACCGAGACGTTGATCGCGGCGGTGAGCAGCGCCGGCTTCCCGGTACGCAGCGCGCCCCGGCCGGTCTGCCAGCCGTGCAGCAGGGTGTGCACCCCGACGACGGAGACGACGCTCACCAGCATGAGCAGGCTGACGGCGGCGAACATGCTGCCCCAGGTCCGCGGCCCGACCCCGTCGATCGGCGGGAAGGCCTGCAGGGCGAGGGTCGCCAGCGAGGTGCCCGCCGCCGCCCGTGCCACGTTGAACCAGACCTTGGGCGCCGACATCCGGTGCCCCCGGATGTGCGTGACGAGCGACGCCAGCGTGTAGACGGCGACGACCGTCAGCGGCGGTAGGTAGTAGAGCGCGAAGACGAGCGGCAACTCGGTGAGCGTCACACCGAGCGTCTGCCGCCGGACGATCAGGCTCAGCAGCGGCAGCCCTGCCGCGATCATGAGGACGAGGAGCAGCGCCGCCTCCGCCCAGTCGCCGACCGGCCGGTCGGCGACGAGCCCCGTGACGGTGGCGCAGACCACCGCCAGCAGCGCCAAGGGAGCCGTGATGATCCAGGCGTCCTCGGACGACCTACGTCGGGATCGATCGCGCCCGATCATCCGGCTCCTTGGGTTTCGCGTCATGACGCAGTGTCACCGACGCGCGGGGCGGCCCCCATGCCTGAGCGGCAGGGAAGGGACCGCTGGCCGGTCACTGCCAGACGAGATCCTGGGTCTGCAGATCGCCCAGACCGCCAAGGTCCACGACACCGAAGGCAGCAGCGAGGGTGAGGAGAACGAGAAGCGAGCCAAGCAGCCGGCCCGACCTTCGACCAGACATGATTGCTCCTGTCGCGAGAGAGACACAGGGGTGATGGGTTCCACGATCGTGCCACACCGCGCGCACCCAGAAAAGCGGTGAGCGGGGCGCCGGACCGAGCGTCGGGCAGGTTTCGCCGTTCGGGCGAGGCCCGACACCACGCCGGTCCAGATCACGGGCACTGTCGGGCACTGTGCACTTCGCACATTGCGCAATGCGACCTTCGAGGCAATTCACACGACCGCCGCTCCGGCCGGCGGAGACGCTCACCCTGAGTGACCCTCAGCGGGCGACACGATCCCGGACATCGACCACCATACTCGCTCGGCGCGATCGCGCCAGTGCCGAGAACAAGTTCGGCGGCCGCCACCGGTCGCCGCCCCCGATGCGCCCTCCGCTCCCGGGTATCACACGTGCGCGCCCCGGTTGTGTCAGTGCGGTGAGGAACCCACGACCGGCGTCGCCACCCGCAGGATGAGGAGCAACTCTGATGTCCACCACCTAGGTCGCCGTCACCGTTTTGGCCGCCGCCACCCCCGGCCAATCGCGCCACTGTTCGGCGAGCAGTCCGTAGATCAGGGTGTCCGTCCACTCGCCTTTCGCCCAGTGGTCCCGGCGCAGGTGCGCTTCCTTGACCATGCCCACCCGTTCGCACAGGCGCGCCGATGCCTCGTTCCGGGCGTCGACGTGGGCGATCACACGGTGCATGCCACAGTGCGCGAAGGCCAGGCCGAGGAACGCGCGCACCGCCTCCGTGGCGAACCCACGGCCCGACACCGACGGGCGGAAGGCCCAGCCCATCTCTCCCCGGGACAACGTCTCGTCGGCCGGCCACAGAATGACATCGCCGACGACCTCGCCCTCGTGCTCCGCCACCAGCGCCAGCCGGGACTCGGGCCCGGTGATGCCCGAGCTGTGGAGGCGCTTTTCGACCACCTCGGCCGCGAACTCGCGCGACCACGGCTCCCAGGGGATGTAGCGGGCAACGAGCGGGTCGCTGTAGTACGCGAGCAGGGCGTCCACGTCATCGGCCCGGTACTGGCGAAGGAGCAGTCGCTCGGTGCGGATCGGCAGTGCCAGCTCGGACATGCCGCCAGTATCGGCCTCCGTGCCTCATGGCGCGCTCGGCGGCCCCCAGGCGGACTCCATGATCTAACGCGTCATCGCCGCCTGCCTGACGCCGGCCTGACGTGCTGGACGACGAGGGTGACCGAGGTCGACGACAACAAGGGACGACAAAGGCCCCTGACCAGCGTTTCCGCAGACCACGGGCCTTTGTCGTTGCCTGGTGGCGGGTAGAGGATTCGAACCTCTGAAGCTTTCGCGACGGATTTACAGTCCGCTCCCATTGGCCGCTCGGGCAACCCGCCAGGGCACCCCACCGCGTCGTAACGCGGCGGCGCAAGCAAGGATAGCGGCTCCCCCCGGCACCGGCGCAACCGGGTACGGTCAGGGGGTCGTACCGCTGGTCAGCGGGGGACGCAGGACCACAAATCGCCGGACAGCAGGAGCATGAGCATGGCAGCGAACCCGTCGTTCGACATCGTGAGCAAGGTCGACCGCCAGGAGGTCGACAACGCCCTCCGCCAGGCGGAGAAGGAGCTCGCGACGCGGTTCGACTTCCGGGGCACCGGCGCCGAGATCTCCTGGTCCGGCGAGGAGGCCATCGGCCTCCAGGCGGAGACCGAGGAGCGGGTGCGGGCTGCGCTGGACGTCTTCAAGGAAAAGCTCGTCAAGCGGAACATCTCGCTCAAGTCGCTGGACGCTGGCGACCCGCGTCCGTCCGGCAAGACCTTCAAGATCGACTGCAAGGTCATCCAGGGCATCGAAACCGACAAGGCCAAGGCGATCAGCAAGAAGATCCGCGACGAGGGTCCCAAGGGCGTACAGGCCCAGATCCAGGGCGACCAGCTGCGGGTCACCGGCAAGAAGAGGGACGACCTCCAGGCCGTCATCGCCCTGCTCAAGGGTGAGGACTTCGGCGTGGCTCTCCAGTTCACCAACTACCGGTAACCGGCAGCCACCCCGGCCGGGCGAGCGGTCGATCCCCCGCTGTGACCTGGGCGGACGTCGTCGCCAGTGGTCGTCGTTCGGCAGCACTGTCTGACGCCCGACGGCCTGGCGACGGCCTGCCTTGCTGCCCTGAGAACCAACCCGCGCCGCCCAACGGCTACCTGGCGGCCGGCGGTCACGACCAGGGTGGCTCCCCCAGCAGTTCACGGCAGGCCGTCATCACCTTCTGCTGGGCGTCGCCGATCCGGGCCTCGGCCTGTGTCATGTCCGCCTTGCCGTGGCTGCCCACGTCCAGGTCGCCAGCCTTCTGCGCAGCCTCCAGCAGTTCGCGGCCGCCGGCGCTGACTTTGGCGTCGGTCGCGCCGCTGGCCCGCCTCCCGGCGGTGAGATTCAAGGCGAAGAAGACGTTGTTCCTCTCCACCACATACGCCACGGCGTCACAGCCGCGGCGGGTGACGTCGTCCGGGGTGGGTCGACTGGCGGCGGGCTTTTCGTCCGTGCAGGCACCCAGGAGCAGGGCGACAGCCAGCATGCTCGCCGTGAGGGGACGATTCACGGGGGAATGGTAGACCGGCGATCATGCACCGGGATGGCCGGTCGTCTCGGCATCGCCGAACCGCTCGCCGTCGCCACCGGTCGTGTCCGGCCAATCAACCCAACGACGCTGGCCTCGGCAGGACAATGGAACCCGACGAGGGAGGTCGGCGATGAGCGAGGACCGGGAGCACCCTGACCGGTCGACGGACGACGAGTCCGAAGCCCGGCGCGCCAGGTTCGGCAAGCTGCCGGCCCGAGTCGCGCCGGAGGACCTGGTCGAGACGAGAGACACCGATCCACCGCACGACGAGCCGGGGGAGCCTCCGGTGCGCCGGGAGTGGGTGTAGGGCCGGCTCACATCGGCGGGATGACCGCCCGCGAGCGCAGCCGAGGCTGGAAAGCGCCGAGCCCGGCGGCGAGGGGCCGGCCGGGTCAGGTGGCGAAGATCAGCAGCAGGATCACCGTCAGGATCGCGCTGATCAGCAGGGAGCCCAGGCATCCCACCCGGTTCGAGAAGAAGAAGAACATGAGGGTGCTGTACCCCCGGCGCCGGCATCCAGACCGGCACGGCGCGATCGTGGCGGCGCGCCAGCCCGTCGGTCTGCCGTGTTGACCGGCGGGAACCGCCGACACCAGCGCGGACTCACCGCGCACCCGCCCCAGGCCGGTGCCCGGCTCCAGGTCGCACAACCGCGCCGCCTCCGCGCCGGGGCACGTCCCCCGGAGCGCCGGGGGCGGCCGGTAAGGCCGGGTTGCCGTCGGCGTCGCGGGACACCCCCACCAGGCCCTGCGAACGAGGACGAGGCATCGCGCCGACGATCATCGCCAGCACCAGCGAGCGGACCGGGGATCCCGTGCGGCCGGATCAGGCCGGAACGGGCTCCTCGGCGCGTACCGCCGTGGCCTCCGCGCGGGAGATGGGGCCGGCGGGCAGGCCGGCGACCCCGGCCCCGACGGCGACCGCCGCCCCGGCGAAGAGGAACGCCCAGGGCACCCCGCCGGCGTGGTCGACGATCAGCCCGGCCACCGCGCCGCCGGCGGCGCTCGCGCCGACCGACATGGTCACCACCCAGGTGTACGCCTCGTTCAGCATGCCGGCCGGGGAGATCCGCCCGATCAGGGTGTTCTCCAGGGTGAGCGCGGGCGCGATCGTGGCGCCGCCGATCACCAGGGCGGTGCCCAGCGCCGCCGGGGTGGGCATGAGCGCGAAGACGACGAAGGTCGCGGCCACTGCGGCGAGCAGCCAGGAGAACTGCCGGGTCATGTTCCGGGCCGGTCTGCGTACGCCGAACCAGAACCCGCCCACGGCGCTGCCGATGCCCCAGACGGCCAGCAGCAGACCGGCGAGGCTGTCCGGGTCGTCGGCGGTGTAGCCGGTCGCGAACGCCGGCACGATGACGCCCGCCGCGCCGAAGGCGATACCCAGACTGGCGACGCAGACCAGCAGCGCCGGGAAGCCCCCGACCCGCAGCGGGCCGAGCCCTCGGGCGTGGTTTTCGTGCGGGTGGGGACGCCAGCCGCGCATCACCCGGCCGAGCGCCACCGCCGTGGTGCCGACGAGGGTCACCACCGCCGAGCCGACCAGCGCGGCGGCGGCGTCGGCGATCAGCACGAACCCGGCGACGAGCAGCGGGCCGAGCACGAAGACGATCTCAAACAGGGTGGTCTCCGCGGCCAGGGCGGTGTTGCGCAGGTGCCACCGGCCGGAGGCGGGACCGGTCAGCTCGTTCCAGGCGCCCCGGATCGCGGCGGTCAGCGGCGGGTACGTCGCGCCGGCCACGCCGGCTGCCACGAAGACCAGGGCGAGGCTGCCGGCCTCCGCGCGGGCGGCCCAGAGCAGTCCGAGCAGGGCCAGCGGGTGGGCGACGGCGGTGCCGAGGAGCACCGGACTCGGACCGATCCGGTCGGCGATCCGCCCGGCGACCGGGCTGAGCGCGGCCCCGGAGAGGGCGTAGATGCCGCCGGCGACCGCGGCGAGCGAGTAGCGCCCGGTGACCTGCTCCACGACCAGCAGCAGCGCCAGCGGTGTCATTCCGATCCCGAGCCGGCCGATGATGCCGGTCACCAGCAGCATCGGCGCGCCGGGGATCCGCCAGACGCCCAGGTACTGGCGCAGTGCGGCCACGGTCGACCTCCAGGGATGTAATGGGTGGGAGCCCTTGCGACCCTAACGCTCGGGGCGTCCGGGCAGAAACGGTTAACACGCTCACACCCGGCGCCCGACAGACTCCGCCCGCGCCCGGACGGGCCGGGCGCGGGCGGAGGTGGTGCCGTCAGCGGGTCAGCGCTGGAACTGGACCGGGCCGCTGTTGGCGGCCATCCGCTCCAACCGGGCGACCCGCTCCTCCATCCGGGGGTGGGTGGAGAAGAGCGCAGCCACGCCGCCGCCCTTCAACGGGTTGTCGATCATCAGGTGGGCGGTGCTGGTCAGCTGCCCGTGGGCCGGCAGCGGTCGGCGCTGCGTCCCCATGTGGATCTTCCGGAGGGCGCTGGCCAGAGCCAGCGGGTCGCGGGTCAGCTGGGCGCCGGAGGCGTCCGCCTGGAACTCCCGGCTCCGGCTGATCGCCAACTGGATCACGGTGGCCGCGATCGGGCCCAGGATGATGGTGAGCAGCAGCACGGCCGGGTTCGGGGCGTCCTCGTCGTCCCCACCGCCCAGCGGGATGAACCAGGCGATGTTGGCCAGCGCGGTGATGATGCCGGCCAGACCGGCCGCCACGCTGGAGATGAGGATGTCCCGGTTGTAGACGTGCGACAGCTCGTGCCCGATCACCCCGCGCAGTTCACGCTGGTCGAGGATCTCGGTGATCCCCTGGGTGACGCAGACGGCCGCGTGCTGCGGGTTGCGCCCGGTGGCGAACGCGTTGGGCTGCGAGGTGGGGCTCACGTAGAGACGGGGCATCGGCTGCCCGGCCTCGGTCGCCAGCTCACGCACCATCCGGTACAGCTCGGGGAACTCCGCCTCGCTGACCGGTTGCGCCCGCATCGAGCGCAGTGCGAGCTTGTCCGAGTAGAAATAGGTGATGCCGTTCATCACCAACGAGATGAGGACGGCGATGACCAGGCCGCCACTGCCGCCGAACCAGTAGCCCACCGCCAGGATCAGCGAGGTGAGCAGGCCGAGCAGCGCGGCGGTCTTCAGACGGTTGTGGTGCACGATCACTCCTTCGGTGCACGGACCACCAGGGTCCGCTGACCGGTACAACAACCCGGTACCCGTCAACCATCCGTCTCATGGCTGAGAATTGGCTGGAATGCCCGCAGCGCGAGCGGGCCTGATCCCGCCGGATGCGGGAACCCGGGTGTGGAGAGCGCGCCCGTCAGCGGGCGGCGACGTCGAGCACGAGCTGCGGGGCGAAGCCGAGCACGACGGCCACCGCCGTCGTCACGGCCAGCACCGCGCCGACCGTCCGGGCCCGCACGACCGGGACGGCGGCCGGAGCCGGGGTCCCGGCGGC
>NZ_JAMOKF010000120.1 GCF_023656545.1 Micromonospora phytophila
GCGGCGGGCGCGGCCGGCGCGGCCCTGGTGTCGTCGAGCGGCGCCGGCGCGTCGACCGTGGCCGTCGGGTCGTTGTCCGCGGTGGACGTCGGCGGCTCGACCTTGGCGGTCGGGGCGATGTCCGAGGAGACCGCGGTCGCGTCCTCATCGGCGGCGGTGGACGCAGCCCCGGCAGCCGAGGCACCGGCCGCCGCCAGCGGGGCGCGGGGCGCGGGCGGGCTGACCTGCTTGTCGGGCTGCCCCTCGGGCGGGCGCGGCGACGGCACCAGCGGCGGGCGCGGCTCGCGCGGACCGTTCGGCCCCGGCCGACGTACGCCGTCGAGCAGCGAGATGCTCCGCGCGCGCTTCCCACCGGCGCGGCGCAGCAGCCGCTCCGCCACCTCGGCGGTGATCCGCTCCTCCGGGTCCTTGCGGAGCAGGCCGTTGAGCACCGGCTTGAGCGGGCCGGCGTTCTTCGGCGGCGGCAGCGGCTCGGTGGCGAGGGCGGCCAGCGTGGCGATGGCCGACGGCCGGGCGTACGGCGACTTGCCCTCGACGGCGGCGTAGAGGGTGGCGCCCAGCGACCAGAGGTCGGCCTCCGGCCCGGCGGTGCCGTCGCGGGCCCGCTCCGGCGCGATGTACGCGGGCGACCCGAGGACCATGCCGGTGCGGGTGACGTTGGGGTCACCGGGGATGGTGGCGAGACCGAAATCGGTCAGGACCACCCGGCCGTCGTCGCCGAGCAGCACGTTGCCGGGCTTGATGTCCCGGTGCATCACGCCGGCCTTGTGCGCGGCCTTCAGCGCGCCGAGCACCCCGAGGCCGATCTCCACCGCCTTCGCCGGCGGCACCGGACCGCTCTCGGCGAGAGTGTCCTGCAACGACTTCGACGGCACGTACTCCATGACGATCCACGGGTCGCCGTCGGTGCGCAGCACGTCGAAGATGCGGACCACGTTGACGTGGTTGAGCCGGGCGATGGCCCGGGCCTCCCGCAGGGAGCGTTCCCGCATCTCGCGGCGCTCCTCGTCGGTGAGGCTGGGCGGCGGGACGAGTTCCTTGATCGCCACATCCCGGTGCAGCACCTCGTCGCGCGCCTTCCACACCCGACCCATGCCACCCTGACCGAGCGGCGACAGGAGCCGGTATCGGTCAGCGACGAGTTGGGGAAGCGCATTCGACATCGCTGAGACGGTACCCGGCGGCACCGACGCTCACACCGGCGGCACGCCACTGTCCGACGAAGGTCAAGTTCTCGACGCGTAGGCTGACGCCATGTCTGCCGAAGAGCCGCTGTTCCGGGTCGTCCGCGGCGTACCGACCGCCGAGGAACTGGCCGCGCTGGTGGGCGCGATCGTCGCCCGGACCCGTCCGGCCGCCACACCCGCGCCCGTCGCCGCGTCCACGTGGGCGCGCAGCGCACGACCGGCCGCCGCGGCGGCCGTCGCCGGTCCCGGCGCCTGGCGCGCCTCCGGCCTGCCCCGCTGAGTTTCGCCGGTACGGATCACCGCAGCTCGGTGGCGTCGCGCGGTGTCCGGGTAGTGGGCATGCGCCGGGTTGGGGCTGCCGCCATCGTCCGGTAGCCATTAACCTCACTCAGGGAAACGGTGCCGTGACGGGTAGGGAGGGCCGATGATCCCCGAGGAGGACCGCCCAGCGTCCTGGCTCCGCGGCTACGGCGGCATCGAAGCCGACATCCGCCAGCTGCGCGAGTTCGCCGACAAGCTCCAGGCCGAGGTGGAGCGGAACTACGCCCCGCACCTGTCGTACATCGCCGAGGACATGAAGGCCCCGCTGCCCAACCCGGCCGACGCCTTCGTCGAGCTGGTCCACTTTCTGCACGCCCACTGGGAAACCCAGCAGGCGACCGTCGACATGGTCTGGGGCGTACGCGGCGCCACCGGCCACCTGGCCACCGCCGCCGGCACGGTCGCCGACCGCTACCAGGACTCCGACGCGTTCTCCTCCGCGCGGGTGGTCGACGTCGAGCGGGCGCTCGCCAACCCCGGCGTCGCCCCGACCGGCCCGTCGGTGGTGCTCCCGGATCCCACCGGGCCGCAGAGCGGGCAGGGGCCGGTGGTGCTGCCATGATCGAGCGGGGCAGCGGCCGGACCTCCGGCCTCACCGACTGGCGCCTGATGGACGTGGCCACCATGTGGGCCTGCCTCCAGGACCACGACACCACCAACCACTGGAAGCAGGTCGCCGGCTGGCGCAAGGTCTGCGACCTCGCCCAGACCCATTTGAGCCGGCTCCAGGAATACCGCCGCGGGCTGGCCGAGGCCTGGCCGCCGGAGACCAACGAGGCCGCCCGGGCGTACGTCCGCGAGCTGGACGAGCTGATCGACAAGGTGCAGCGCACGCACGACGCGGCCACCACCAACTACACGGCGCTCTCCGCGGCCACCCAGGCCATCGGCAGCACCCGCGCCGAGCTCAAGAAGATCTACGACGAGTACGCGGTCAAACTCCAGCAGAAGCAGGCGTACGAGGCGACGTCGGCGGACCCGAAGGCGGCCATGGGCAGCCGGATGGCCGACCGAGCGGTCACCGACGCCGACCTGGAACGGCTCAACGTGCAGGCGCGCGGCATCATGTACGGCCTCGGCGGCGAACTCCAACACGCCCAGGTGATGCTCCAAAAGCCTCCTCCAGTACGGCCGCCCAGAGACCCTGGAGACCCTGACGCTTACGCCGGTTCGACCGCCGCGCCGGCGATCCCGCCGATCGTGCCTGTCGCAATCGCAACATCAGGTGGTGCTAATTCGGGCAACCGACCCGCGTCGGCTGCTCGGCCTGTACCCACGCCCGTCGCGCCTAACATCGGCCCGGTGCTGGGCGGGGCTGGCACCGGACTGGCACCAGCACCGGTCAATCCCGGGCTGCCGGCTGTCACACCCCCTTCACCGCCTAGTCCAGCGCCTGGGATCGGAGCGCTACCACCGCTATCGGGAGGTCCGAGCCGGCAGAACGGGCCTGGACCGCTCCGTGGCCAGCCGGGTCACATCGGCCGGCCGGTTGCCGGAGGCGGCCAGCCACAGACGCCGCCCGCTACCTCCCGGCCGTTGCCGCCCGGGGGGTTGATCGGTGGTGCACCCGGAATGGGGCTTGGCCAACCGGGCGGAGGTAACACCCAGCCGCGGCGCGTCAACCCGATCGGCGGCGTGATCGGCGGGGGCGGCGCAGGTACCGCCCCGGCTGGTGGCGCCGGTTCCCGTCCCGGCGGTGGCCGAGGCTTCGGAGCAGCTCACGGCATGCCACCGCTTGGCGGCGCGCCGCTGGGCGGCTCCGTTGGCACCGCCGGTAACAGCGGCCTGCCGGGCCGGCTCGGACGCCGAGATCGCGACGGCGAGGAAACGCGTCGCTGGGACCCCGATCACCCATGGGAAACGGACCACGGCGTCGCCCCGGTAGTACGCCCGCCGGATGAGGAGGGCCCGATAGACCCAGGCCCAGCTATCGGCTTCAATCGGTGAAGCTTCGTCCTCTCTACGCCACGCTGGTACTGCTGATCCTGTCAATAACGACGATGGCGTCTACCCAGCCATCTGCAGCGAGTCCGCCTCAGGCAGCGCCGAAACCAAGCGGCGCGGACCGTGTTCGGAACGATCAATGGCACCTGCGCTACCTCAAGGTGACCGCAGCTCATCAGATTGCCAAAGGTGAGGGAGTCACTGTCGCGGTACCTGACACGGGCGTTGGACTGCATCCCGACCTGCGCGAAAACCTGCTTGTCGGAATCGACATCATTCCCGGAGGGATCGGGGACGGCCGGCAAGACCGGGATAGCCACGGCACCGGCATGGCCGGGCTTATTGCGGCTCACGGCCAGAGCAACAACTTGGGAGCGCTTGGGATCGCCCCGAAGGCTAAGATTTTGCCGATCTTCGACACCCCACCCCAAGGCAACGGCGACCCCGATGCCTTAGCCCAAAGCATTGAGTACGCCGTTTCTCGTAGTGTCGATATAATCAGCATCTCAAGCGTCGGCAGCAGGAGTGCCCGCCTCGACCAAGCGATCGGGGCCGCTTTAGCATCGGATATAGTCGTCGTAGCTGCCGCAGGTAATCGCCCTGAAGATGCAAGTGTCGGATATCCAGCATCGAAAGACGGCGTTGTCGCAGTCGGAGGAGTTGACCAGTTAGGTAGGCATGCTGCCATCTCGACGGCAGGCCCGGAAATCGACGTGGTTGCGCCAGCTGTGGATATCTACAGCACGAGCATCGACGGCAAATACCGCAAGGGAACCGGCACGTCTGACTCCACTGCGATCGTCGCCGGCGCGGCGGCGTTGATCAGATCCAAGTACCCGGACCTGCCGGCGTCGGAGGTGGTGCACCGACTGACCGCCACCGCTGTCGACAAAGGTCCACCCGGACGGGACGACCAGTACGGCTACGGGGTCATCGACCTGGTGGCGGCGCTGACGGCGGACGTACCTCCGTTGGGCTTCGGGTCGGCGACGGCGAGCCCGCCGGCCGATCCTGCCCCCACCGCAACTGACGTTGCCGGGCCGTCCACCGATGAGGGTGATGCAGCGACCATCCGTGGTCTGGTCACTCTCGGCGTGCTCGTGGCGGCCGGCGGAGGTTGGGCGTTGGTCGCCCGCAACCGTCGGCGCAGCGACGATCCGCCTCCGCGCATCAGCCGCTGACACTGTCAGCACTCTGACGGGCGCAAGGAAGAGTGGCGCGCCCGGTGCCAGGCTGCGAGCGGCAGCGTGCATCCGCCGGCAGCGAGCGGCAACGTGCAACCGGCGGTGGCGAGCGGCAGTTTGGCAGCAGGGATGGAGAGCACTGCGAGGAAACGAGCAGCGCGAACCAGGACCCACACCAGGAAGTACCGGCTGGCGAACAGCGGTACCGGGCGGGTGAGCGGGCGGGCAAGCCTTCCGCCGTATCTGCGCCGAGACCCGGTGGCGGCGGCCCGCCGGTCCCGATCAGCCGGTAACGTCGGCGAGGTGTCCGACTCGATGCCGCTCCGCCTCGTGCTCGCCTCGGCGAGCCCCGCCCGCCGCAAGACTCTCCAGGCCGCCGGGATCGAACCGGATGTGCTGGTTAGCGGCGTCGACGAGTCCCTGGTTGTCGCCGAGCGGGCCGAGGAACTCTGCCTGGATCTGGCCCGGCTGAAGGCGCAGGCGGTGCTCACCCGGCTGCGTCCGGTCGACGACCAGCGGACGCTGGTGATCGGGTGTGACTCGGTGCTGGCCTTCGACGGCGAGATCCTGGGCAAGCCGGCGGACGCGGCGGACGCCACCCGGCGGTGGAAGCGGATGCGCGGGCGCAGCGGGGTGCTGCACAGCGGGCACTGCCTGATCGACATCGTGGCAGGCCGTCGGGCGGAGGCGGTGGCGTCCACGACGGTGCACTTCGCCGACGTCAGCGACGACGAGATCGCCACCTACGTGGCCACCGGCGAGCCGCTCGCGGTGGCCGGCGCCTTCACGATCGACGGGTTGGGCGGGCCGTTCGTGGAGCGGATTGAGGGCGACCCGGGCACCGTCGTCGGACTCTCCCTGCCGTTGCTGCGCCGGCTCCTGGCCGAGCTGGACCTGGGGATCACGGATCTCTGGACGAAGGTCGCGCCCGGCAACCAGTCGGTCGAACCGCTCGGCTAGCGTCCGACCATGACGACCAAGTCGATCCCGCTGACCGAGGATCTGCACGCGTACCTGGTGGCGCACGGCTCGCCGCCCGACGAGATCATGCGTGACCTGGCGGAGGAGACCCGGGCCGCCCTGCCGAACGACGCGCAGATGCAGGTCGCCCCGGAGCAGGCGGCGTTCCTGACCTTCCTCACCCGGCTGCTCGGCGTACGGCAGGCGGTGGAGGTGGGCACCTTCACCGGCCTGTCGTCGCTGGCGATCGCCCGCGGGTTGCCCGAGGGCGGCCGGCTGACCTGCTTCGACATCTCGGAGGAGTACACCGGCATCGCCCGGCGGTACTGGGCCCGGGCGGGCGTGGACGACCGGATCGAGCTGCGCATCGGCCCGGCCGGCGACACCCTGCGCGAGCTGCCCCGGGACCGGCACCTGGACTTCGCGTTCATCGACGCCGACAAGACCGGCTACCCGATCTACTGGGACGAACTGGTGCCCCGGATGCGGCCCGGCGGGGTGATCGCGGTCGACAACGTGCTGCGCGGCGGTCGGGTGATCGCCCCGCAGAACGCCGACGACCGCGCGATCGCCGCGTTCAACGACGAGGTGCTCGCCGACGTCCGGGTGGACGCCGTCATGCTTCCGGTCGCCGACGGCCTGACCCTGGCCCGGGTGCGCTGACCCGTCCGGGCCCGGCCCGCACCAATTGATCGACACGATGCACAGGATGTCGGGGCGTCCCGCCGGTGCGGACACCCCGACTTGCACGACATCGAGCCGATCAAGCGTGCCGCAGGGCGCGGCCGAGCCGCAGGGTGAGCAGTACGGCCGCGGCGATGAAGCCGGGCAGCAGCAGGAAGGCCAGGTGGGGTCCGACCCCGTCGGCCACCGCGCCCAGCGCCACCGGCGCGATCCCGAAACCCACCCCCATCGAGTACGACGACCAGCCGGCCGCCTTGTCGGCGGCCGACCCTGCGACGGCCAGGGCGATGGAGATCGCGAGGGGGTAGTGCAGCGCGTTGCCGAGCCCCAGGACGACCAGTCCGGTGACGGCGAGCCAGCCGACCGGCGCCAGCCAGAAGATCGTGAACCCGGCCAGGGAGAGGACCAGCGCGCCCAGCAGCAGGGGCGCGGGCGGCCAGCGCAGGGCGATCCGGCCGCCGACCAGCCGGCCGAGGAACATGCCGCAGACGATCGCGGCGACCGCCGCGGAGGCGGACGCGGCGGTCATCCCCGCGTGCGAGCGGAGCACGTCGGCGGTCCAGAGCGACAGACAGACCTCGATGGATCCGGTCACCGCCATCAGCACCCAGGCGATCCAGTACGCCTTGGGCAGCGCCGCTGACCCCGCCTGCGGAAGGGACCATCGGTCGACGGCACCGGTCACCGCCCTGGGGGCCCGACCGGCAGGCGGCGGGGCGGCCAGGCCCCGTTCGGCATCGGAGGCAGCGGCCCCACCGAGCACCACCGGGGCGGCGGGGTGGCTCACGTCGGCGAGGTCCGCCACGCCGGAGGCGGCCACCCTGACCGGGTCGGCCACACCCGGGGCGGTCGCCCAGCCCGGCTCAGCCATGGCCGGGGCGGTCACCCCGACCGGGTCGGCGGCAGCCGCGGTAGCGGGGTCGCCCTTCGGCAGGCGTACCCGGAACAGGCGGGCGGCGAGCGCGACCAGCGCGATCAGCCCGACCTCGACGGCCATCACCGGTCGCCAGCCGAAGCCCGCGTCGACGCTGGTGCCGATCACCAGCGGGGCGAGGATGCCCATGCCGGCGCAGGCGGCGTTGGCCTCGGTGAGCGCGGCCGGCGCGGCGGCGCCGTGCCGGGCGGTGAGCACGACGTTGACCCCGCTGATCACCATCATGCCGAAGGTGGCGATCACGGCGACCGCAGCGAGCGTGGCCGGCAGGGGGCGGAGGGTGCCGAGGGCGGCGACGCCGACGGCCACCCCGGCCAGGCCGAGCCAGATGGCAGGTCCCCGGCCGAACCGCCGGGCGATCGGCGCGAAGAGCGCCCCGCCGGCCAGCGCGCCGACGGCGATGGCGGTGCTGTGCAGGCCGGCGACGGCGGTGCTGGTGCCCTGTTCGTCGCGGAGCAGCGGCACGACCGGCCCGAAGCCGTAGAGGAAGAAGCCCCAGAGGCCGAGTTGGGCGTAGGTCAGCCAGGTGAGCCGGTCATGGGTGAGGCGGGGCACCGGCCTTACGCTACAAGCGCCCGGCCGGTGCCCCTCGTCTGCTGAGAGGCAGCTCTCCCGTCAGCGGACGCTGCGCGCGAACTGCCGGGCGGCCCAGAAGACGCCGGCGGCGGCGAGCACCGCGGTGATGGTCAGCCCCTGCCAGACCTTGTCGTCGGCGAGGTCGCCGGCGAAGAGGGCCCGGGTGCCGTCGACCGCCCAGGAGAACGGGTTCCAGTTCGCGATGCCCTGGAGCCAGCCGGGGGCGAAGGTGAGCGGCAGCAGGATGCCGGAGAGCAGCAGCACCGGCTGCGCCACGGTGTTCATCAGCGGGGCGAGCGCGTCCTCGCTCTTGACCTTGAGCGCGACGCCGTAGGAGACCGCCGAGGTCATCAGCGCGATCAGGGCGAGCATCAGGTAGGCCAGGAGCAGGTCGCCGATGAAGACGCGCAGGTCGAACAGGAGCGCGAGCAGGGTGATGATGATCGCCTGCGCGATCAGCGAGACCACGTCGCGCAGTGAGCGGCCGAGCAGCAGGGCGAGCCGGCTGACCGGGGTGACCCGCGAGCGTTCGATGACGCCGGCGCGCAGCTCGGCGATCAGGCCGAAGCCCTGGAACAGGCCACCGAAGATGGCCAGCAGCACCAGCAGGCCGGGGACGAAGATCTTGTAGGCCTCGGCCTGGGTGGGCGCGTTCAGCGCCGGCTTGAGCAGCGGGGCGAAGAGCAGCAGGTACATGACCGGCTGGAAGACGCCGACGAAGACCCAGACGGGGTTGCGCAGCAGCAGTTGGAGCTGGCGCTCGAAGATCAGCCAGGTGTCACGGGCGAGTTTCATGAGGTTTCTCCGGGGTCTCAGGACTCGCGCAGCGAGCGGCCGGTCTTGGTCAGGAAGACGTCGTCGAGGCTGGGCCGGTGCAGCTCGATGGAGGTGAGCGTGAAACCGGCGTGGTCGACCCGGCGCAGGATCTGCGGGATGGCGGTCGCCCCCTCGTCGACGTAGAGCCGCAGCCCGCCCTCGTCGACGGTCTCCAGCTTGTTGACGTACGGCTCGCTGTCGAGCAGCTGCGCGGCCTGCGGGGTGGTCGCCGCGTCCAGCCCGACGAGCACCACGTCGCCGGAGATCTCGCGCTTCAGGCCCGCCGGGGTGCCCTCCGCGACCACCTCGCCGTGATCCATGATCGCGATCCGGTCGCAGAGCGCGTCGGCCTCGTCCAGGTAGTGGGTGGTGATGAAGACGGTCATGCCGTCGGTGCGCAGCCGCCGGATCTCGTCCCACATGTGGGCGCGGCTCTGCGGGTCGAGGCCGGTGGTCGGCTCGTCGAGGAAGACGATCTTCGGCTCGTGGATGATGCCGAGGGCGATCTCCACCCGCCGCCGCTGGCCGCCGGAGTAGGTCTTGCACTTGCGGTCGGCGTACTCGGTGAGCTGGAAGGCGTCGAGGGCGCGGGCGGCCCGCCGGTGCGCCTCGGCCTTGCCGATGCCGTACATCCGGGCGTGCAGCACCAGCTCCTCGCGGGCGGTGGACTCGTCCCACGTGCTGCCGCCCTGGGCGACGTAGCCGATCCGGCGGCGCACCTCGGCCGGATCCTTGCGCAGGTCGGCCCCGGCGATGGTGGCCTCGCCGCCGTCCGGCTCGATCAGCGTGGCGAGCATGCGCAGGGTGGTGGTCTTGCCGGCGCCGTTGGGGCCGAGGAAACCGAAGATCTCCCCCTCGGCGACCTCCAGGTTCACCCCGCGCACCGCGTCGACGGTCTTCGTCTCACGACCCGCTCGGGAGCGGAAGGACTTCCGCAACCCTCTGGTCTCGATCATTTCTGCTCCTGGTCGTCCGGGCCGGCCACGACCGACCGTCGGTCCCCGCGGGAACGACGCCGGACGGCGTGCTCCCCGTGTGTGTCGAGAAGGCTAACGCGATATAGCTCTTATGGTCAACGTTGATTATTCCTGGGTGTCGCGAGCCTGCCCCGGGGGCCGCGACCGCTCGGCCTCCGGCCACCCCTCCCAGCCCTCCGCGCCGGCCAGTTCAGCAGGCAAGTACGACACTCCCGAGTCGATCCGCTCCGCGATCCGTTCGCACCAGGCGATCTCCGCCTCCGCCCGGGTTGCCCAGAGTTCGAACATCCAGCCCACGTGCACCGGCCGGGTGGTGCGCATCCACTCCGACTCCAGCGCGGCCCGGGTCGACTCGTTCTGGGCGCGCAGCAGGTTGGCCCGGTTGCGCAGCGCCGCCGCCGCCTCGTCGCGGGGCAGCGCCGGCAGGAAGGAGAAGGCCGCCGCGAACGGGTCCGGCGGCTCGTGCAGCTGCCACCACAGCCCGCGCAGCAGCGTCTCGAACTCGTCCGCCCCCTTGGCGGTGACCTCGTACGTCGTCCGGGCCGGACGGGCGCCGACCTGCTCGGTGGCCACCTCGCGCAGCAGTCCCTCCTCGGTCAGCTTGCGCAGCGCGTGGTAGATCGACCCGGGTTGCACGTTGGCCCACTTGTCGGCGTTCCAGCTGAGCAGCTCACGGCGCACGTCGTAGCCGTGCACGGGCTGCATCCACCGGACCAGGCCGAGGATCATCATTCGGGTGGCAGACACCGGACAAGCGTAATAAACAAGTTTGACTAGAGCACGGCGGAACAGTGCGGCATCCCACACTGAGCGATCGTTAGGGCCATCAGGGTGGCCGATACACTCCCGGTCAGTAACCTCCCGGGAGGAGCCAACAAGGTGCGCAAGGTACTCATCGCCAACCGCGGCGAGATCGCCGTCCGCGTCGTCCGCGCCTGCCGCGACGCCGGCCTGGGCAGCGTCGCCGTCTACGCGGACTCCGACCGGGACGCCCTGCACGCCACCCTCGCCGACGAGGCGTACGCGCTGGGCGGGGACACCGCGACCGAGACGTACCTGCGCATCGACAAGCTGCTGGAGGTCGCCGCCAAGGCCGACGCCGACGCGGTCCACCCCGGCTACGGCTTCCTGGCCGAGAACGCCGACTTCGCCCAGGCCGTCATCGACGCCGGGCTGACCTGGATCGGCCCCACCCCGCAGGCCATCCGCGACCTGGGCGACAAGGTCACCGCCCGGCACATCGCCCAGCGCGCCGGCGCGCCCCTGGTCCCCGGCACCCCCGACCCGGTCGCCGGCCCGGACGAGGTGATGGCGTTCGCCGTCGACCACGGCCTGCCGGTCGCCATCAAGGCCGCCTTCGGTGGCGGCGGGCGCGGCCTCAAGGTGGCGCGCACGATGGAGGAGATCCCGCACCTGTTCGAGTCGGCCACCCGGGAGGCGGTCGCCGCGTTCGGCCGGGGCGAGTGCTTCGTCGAGCGCTACCTGGACAAGCCCCGCCACGTCGAGGCCCAGGTCCTGGCCGACCAGCACGGCAACGTGGTCGTCGTCGGCACCCGGGACTGCTCGCTGCAGCGGCGGCACCAGAAGCTGGTCGAGGAGGCCCCCGCGCCGTTCCTCAGCGACGCGCAGCGGGCCCAGATCCACGACAGCGCCAAGGCGATCTGCCGGGAGGCCGGCTACCACGGCGCCGGCACGGTGGAATACCTGGTCGGCGCGGACGGCACCATCTCCTTCCTGGAGGTCAACACCCGGCTCCAGGTCGAGCACCCGGTCACCGAGGAGACCGCCGGCGTCGACCTGGTCCGCGAGCAGTTCCGGGTCGCCGACGGCGAGAAGCTGCGGCTGACCGAGGACCCGACGCCGCGCGGGCACTCGATCGAGTTCCGCATCAACGGCGAGGACCCGGGCCGCAACTTCCTGCCCGCCCCCGGCACGGTCACCGCCCTGCGGCTGCCCACCGGCCCGGGCGTCCGGGTGGACACCGGCATCTCCGCCGGCGACGTGATCGGCGGCAACTTCGACTCGCTGCTGGCGAAGGTGATCATCACCGGCGAGACGCGTACCGAGGCGATCGAGCGGGCCCGCCGGGCGCTGGACGAGATGGTCGTCGAGGGGATGGCCACCGCGCTGCCGTTCCACCGGCTGGTCGTCCGCGACGAGGCGTTCACCGCCGAACCGTTCACCGTGCACACCCGGTGGATCGAGACCGAGTTCGACAACACCGTGCCGCCGTTCACCGCCGCCGCCGGCACCGCCGAGGCGCCGGCCGAGCGCGAGACCGTCGTGGTCGAGGTGGGCGGCAAGCGGCTGGAGGTGGTGTTGCCCGCCGGCCTGGGCGGGGGTACGCCGACCGCCGCGCCCGCCGCGCGGAAGCCGGCCCGCCGGGGCGGCGGCGCCAAGGCCGGCGCCGCGGTCAGCGGTGACGCGCTCACCTCGCCGATGCAGGGCACGATCGTCAAGATCGCCGTCGCCGACGGGGACGCCGTGGCCGAGGGCGACCTGGTCGTGGTCCTGGAGGCGATGAAGATGGAGCAGCCCCTGCACGCCCACAAGGCGGGCACGGTGAGCGGCCTGGCCGCCGAGGTCGGCGCCGTCATCACCGCCGGCGCCGCCATCTGCACCATCGCCTGACCCACCGCGACCCGCCACCCCCGGGGGTCGATCCCAGGATCGCTCGTCGAACGCCCTTTGCTCTGCACCCACCGCTGCACCGGTGACGCTTCGTGGCCGGTGCACCGGTGGGTGCAAAGCACTCCCGATCGATCGCGGCCCGTTTGTCCTGGTCGCGGCCGCAATGAGCGAGGGCGGGCGGGTGGTTTGGGCCACCAGCGGCGGCAGGGGCGGACGCGGGCAGGAATGATGGCCAGGTGCGGTTCCTTCATGGCGCGGTCCCCGCGCACGACCTGACCTACAACGACGTCTTCATGGCGCCGGCCCGTTCCGACCTGGGCTCGCGGCTGGACGTCGACCTCGCGACCGGCGACGGCACGGGCACCACCATTCCACTGGTGGTGTCGAACATGACCGCCGTGGCCGGCCGGCGGATGGCCGAGACGGTCGCCCGGCGCGGCGCGATCGCCGTCATCCCGCAGGACATCCCGATCGAGGTGGTCGCGAACGTCGTCGCCTGGGTCAAGCAGCGGCACCTGGTGCACGACACCGCGATCACCCTCGGCCCGACCGACACCGTCGGCGACGCGATCCACCTGCTGCCGAAGCGGTCGCACGGCGCGGTCATCGTGATCGACGAGGCGGGCCGGCCGCTGGGCGTGGTGACCGAGGCCGACACCGTCGGCGTGGACCGATTCGCCCAGTTGCGCCACGTGATGTCCACCGAGCTGCACACGGTGTCGGCGGACGCCGACCCGCGTAGCGGATTCGACCGGCTCTCGGCGGGTCGACGCCGACTCGCCCCGGTGGTCGACGCGGACGGCCGGCTGGTCGGGGTGCTCACCCGGCAGGGCGCGCTGCGGGCCACCCTCTACACGCCGGCGGTGGACGACCGGGGCCGGCTGCGGATCGCCGCCGCGGTGGGCATCAACGGCGACGTGACCGGCAAGGCGGCGGCGCTACTGGAGGCCGGGGTGGACACCCTGGTCGTGGACACCGCGCACGGCCACCAGCAGCGGATGATCTCCGCGCTGCGGGCGGTCCGCGAGCTCGACCCGGCGGTCCCCGTGGCGGCCGGCAACGTGGTGACCGCCGAGGGCGTACGTGACCTGGTGGAGGCGGGCGCGGACATCATCAAGGTCGGGGTCGGCCCGGGCGCGATGTGCACCACCCGGATGATGACCGGCGTCGGCCGGCCGCAGTTCTCCGCCGTGCTCGACTGCGCGGCGGCGGCCCGTCAGCTGGGCCGGCACGTCTGGGCCGACGGCGGCGTACGACACCCGCGCGACGTGGCGCTGGCGCTCGCCGCGGGCGCGTCGAACGTCATGATCGGCTCCTGGTTCGCCGGCACCTACGAGTCCCCGGGCGACCTGTACACCGACGCGGACGGCCGGCGGTACAAGGAGAGCTTCGGCATGGCGTCGGCCCGGGCGGTCAGCGCGCGGACCGCCGAGGACAGCCCGTACGACCGGGCCCGCAAGGCGGTCTTCGAGGAGGGCATCTCCTCGGCGCGGATGCACCTGGACCCCGCCCGTCCAGGCGTGGAGGACCTGATCGACGAGATCATCGCGGGGGTCCGCAGCGCCTTCACCTACGCGGGTGCCCGGAATCTGGCGGAGTTTCACGAGCGGGCCCTGGTCGGCGTGCAGAGCGCGGCCGGCTACACCGAGGGGATGCCCCTGCCCACCAGTTGGTGAACCTCACCGGCCGGACAACCGTCCGCTCGGCGGCCCGGCGACCGGGTGGCGCCCACCCGGCCGCCCGGCGGTGGGCGATGGCGCCCCGCCCCGCCCGAACCCGCAGGTTCCGCTGGTCGCGGGACGTCATGGCGCCGATCGGGCGGGCCGCGG
>NZ_JAMOKF010000121.1 GCF_023656545.1 Micromonospora phytophila
ACCCTCCACCCCGAGCCCGACCTACCCACCGCAGCCTGACACCACCAACACCACAGCCCGGCTCCGCTTCGCTACGCCGGGCGCTACCGCCTGCCCACTCACTCAGCGATTTTCGAGTCAGTCACCCGGCGGGCGTGTCGTCGCGGTTGTGGCCAGCTCGGCAAGCAACTCCTGTGAGGGACGCAAGGGCGCGAGGAGATCTCTGACGTAGGCAAGGCGCTGATCTTCGTTGGCTTCCTGCCACCAGCTGCACGCTTCGGTCAGGTGAGCACGGACGGCCTCGACGGTGTGAGGATGGGCGTCTGCGCTCCGCCAGTCGTGCCATCCGCGACCTGGATCGGCGGCCTCGAGGGCATCGGCCAAGCGGTGCTGGATAGCGGCGATGAACGGGCTGCCGGCGTAGACAGTGCCCAGGTCCTCGGACTTGCACTCCATCAGCATCCGATGAAGCGCCAAGACCTCGTGGTAGCCCTCAACACGCACCGCCTCAACGTCCACCGCTCAAGCTTGCCTGACGCTTCACACGTCAGTTTGGGGTGATCTGCTGTCCCGACCTGCTTGCGGACCTTGCCCCGCTACCAGATCGCGGACGTGTTGTCCGACACCCCGGTACCGGGCCACCGCCCGCGGCAGGTCGTTGTCCTCGATCGCTTGGTTCACCTCGTAATCGAGGCCGCGCATCCCTGTCTCGGCCTCCACGATGCGGGCGAGGGCGTACGCAGTAGCGATGGCAGCATGCGCGCTGGCTGTGGTCGCTGTGTATCGGTAGGGATTTCGATGGACGCGGAGTTGCCGGCGTAGCAGAGCTGCATGGCGGGGTCTTGGAGCCACAATTCAAGGTGCGTCGGGTATCGATCTTCGTCGGCTGCGCCGATCTCCTGCTGCGCCCGCGCGACGATCCGCCGCCAGGCAGCCTCCTGTTCGTTCGTGAGTTGGAGCGGCGGCAGCTCGTCGCTCAGGCGGTCATCGTCTTGGCCTGGCATGAGGAAGCCGATGTCGTATCCATGCTGGGACAGTAGGACGCGGGTGCTCGCCCCGGTCAAGTGCGGCAAGAGTGTTCCCGGTGTGGCGCAGGTCGTGAAAGTGCAGATGCGGTTGCCCAATCCGCGCAGAGCGGCGACGAGCCGAGTGCCGACGCTTTGGGCTTGCCACCTGACGGCGCGGATGGGGCACGACTCATCCCAGGCGGCGTTGATCTACCAGCACGTCACGGCTGAGGCGGACCGGGCCATCGCCCAGGCGCTGCACGAGGCAACGCGGGCCGACCGAAAGAAGGCCAAGCAGTCGGCCGACGGGTCGGGCAAGGCCAAGGACACGACCGGCAAGAAGGCCGGCGGCAAGAGGGGCAAGAAGCGGTCAGCGAACCGGGACGAGGCCGGGGATGACCGGGCCTAATGGCACGCTAATGGCACGCGGCATGATCATTGATCTTGGAACGTCGAAGGCCCCGGCTCGGACTCGCGTCCTGACCAGGGCCTTGATCGTGGAGCGGGTGACGGGAATCGAAGCCGCACTGTCAACTTGGAAATCGGGTTGATCTGCACGTCACGTAGTCGTGGTGCCTGGTGGATGAGCACGGAGCGCTTGCATTCGGGATGTCCCGGGCGAACGGTAGTTGTCAAGTCAACCTGAGACAGGTTGTCGTTAGCGGGTGGGTTGTTCTTGCCGGGCTGGGTTGTTGATCCAGGCGATGTCGGGTGCTCGGGGTGCTCGTGGGCGGCGGGTGAACCGGTCGGGGTGGGTGGCGTAGGCCTGGTCAAGGGTGGTTTGGCGGTGCGCCCGGATCTGTTCGGCGGTGCCGAAGTGGACTGATGCCGGGGTGTGCAGGCCGATGCCGGAGTGGCGGTGTTCGTGGTTGTAGGCGGTGAAGAATGTGTCGCAGAAGGCGCGGGCGTCGGTGAGGGATCCGAACCGGTCGGGGAAGTCGGGCACGTATTTCATCGTTTTGAACTGGGCTTCGGAGTACGGGTTGTCGTTTGAGGTTCGGGGCCGCGAGTGTGAGCGGAGCACGCCGAGGTTCACGAGCATCTCGGAGACGGGTTTGGACACCATGACGCCGCCGCGGTCGGCGTGGATGGTGTGCGGTTCGACGCCGTTGCGGGTGACCGCGTCGGCGAGGAAGTCTCGTGCCAGGACCGCGTCTTCGCCGGCCGCGACGAGCCATCCGGTGACGTAGCGGGAGTAAATGTCGATGATGACGTAGCAGCGGTACCAGGTTCCTTTGACGGGTCCTTTCAACGCCGTGATGTCCCACGACCAGACCTGCGACGGGCCGGTCGCGACGAGTTCGGGGCGCACCCGCGGTGGGTGCGTGGCCTGCCGGCGTCGTTCCCTGACTTGCCCGGCGGTGCGGGCGATGCGGTACATCGTCGACAGCGAGCACCAGTACCGGCCGTCGTCGAGTTCCCGGGCCCAGACCTGCGGGATCGCCAGATCCGCATACGCCGGGCTGTTCAACACCTCGAGGACCCGGACCCGTTCGGTGTCGGTCAGCGCCGACGGTGGTGGGGTTCGAGGCAGCCACGGCCCGTGCACCGGCCCACGACCATCCTTCCGCCGGTAGTGGGTCGCCCGTGACGTTCCGGTCAACACACAACAGCGCTGCACCGACAGCTCCGCGGACCGCAGATCGGTGAAGGCGGTGGTCAGGATCTGCTCGGCGGCGGATCGTTGTCCGCGCTCTCGGAGAGTTCTTCCAAGAGCGCGTGTGCTTTACCCATGATGTCCAACGCCATCCGGGTCTTCTTCAGATCCGCCTGCAGTTTCTCGTTCTGCCGGCGTAGCTTCTCCAACTCGACCTGCTCAGCCGTCTTCCGAGCCGGCCGCCGCGATCCCGAGGATGAATCCCCGTCGCTGCCGCTGCCGGTCAGAGCCCCGACGTCGCGGGCTCTCGCCCACTCGATCAGATGCGACGAATACAACCCTTCCCGCCGCAACACCGCCGCTTTCTCCCCATGCGGGGCATTCTCATATTCGGCAAGGATCCGCAGCTTGAACTCCGGACTGAACACCCGCCGCGACGGCCGCGGCGCCGGATCAGACCCGCCCGGCAGGCTTTTGTTCATCGGCGACTGACTTCGGAGGTTCCGCGGACCGTCACTAGATCATCTGAAAAGCATGAGGTGGTTACGGATCTGTCAACCATGTGGTGGGACTAGGCAGGCGCCAGCCGGCATGTCCGGCCTCAGGACCTGCATGACAGATCGTTATCAGGATCTGCGTGACACCCGGCTCGGCGACCTCAGCGGGCCAGGCGCATCGCCGCACGGTGAACTCTCCACCAGCCAGCCATGTTCAGCCGGCTTCCAGAGCATCGGCCCGGCGCGTCAGGTCTGCCACGATGTCGTCCCAATCGGGGCCATGAAGCCATAGGTTCTGAGCAGCCTCTCGCATCAGCACCGGCTCCTCGGGCCGCTGCAGTAGCATCAGCCGATAGGCCAGGTTGCGAACCCATACCGGCAAGAAGCCGTCAGCCACGTGCGGGCACAGCTCATGCAACATGGCGAGGATGGAGTCCGCGTCAGCGAAGGTCAACTCTTCGACGAAGTAGTGCTCTCGGTGCTCGCGATCGCACTCTGGCTTGGGTCGGTACTCATCTCCGTAGAGACACCGCGCGTGCTCAGTCAGGGTGCGGTGCATGCCTGGAGCCTACGACGACATGATCCGCAAGGCCCTACTTGGCGAGCCAAATCTGTCACCCACGTCCCTGTCACGGAGGTCCTGAGACCCGACCCGGCGGCAGCCGGCAGGCCGAACACGTGTTCGGCCATGCTGCTGCTGGTGGAGGTACAGCGTGGTCACTGGTGGAACGGGAACTGGGGCCGCTTGGCTCGGCGGGACATCTGGCTGCCTTCGGACGGCCAGCTCTGGCAGGTGCGTGGCCGACTCGGTGGCGACGGAGGGCAGGAGGTCTTGCACGACTTCCCGGACGAGGCACCTGCCCGAGGGATGGTTGACCGGATGATCAAGACGTCGGCCGGCGCCTGGCGGGACGAGGCTCCTCAGCGGGGTTTCTCGTCGGGGGCTTCTTCGTGCCAGCGGGCCCGCCAGTCGGCCTCGTGCTTCTCGTAGGTGGTCTTTTCCTCGAAGACGGCGCCGTGCAGGGCTCGGCGGGCGTCGGCCATGACTGCCACCTCGGTCGCGACCAGCCCGATGCAGATGGCCGTCAGCAGGCTGAGCGCCGCCAGTGCGGGGAGGCGTGTGGCGAGGGGGATGGCGACCGCGAGTACGAGCACGGTACCGACGCGGGTCCAGGAGAGCGTGCCGAGGGTGCGCAGTTGGAACAGCATCCCGCCGCAGAGGTAGCAGATCACCCCGCCGAACAACAGCAGCACGCCCGGGCCGTGCGTCGGCTCGGCGAGGTTGATCGAGTCGTCCGCGATCTGCCGCACGATCTCCTCTGCTCCGAGGGCGAACAGGATGATCCCACCGATCATGACGAGCTGTGAGTACGCGTAGGCGTCCCGCGCCATTGAGACCCGGAGGCGTCCCTGCGCCGCGTGCTGCGCGATCCGGGCGGCCGGAGCGATGACGTCGAAGTGCGTCCACCACAGGGCGGCGGTGAAGAAGATGCCGAGCACCGCGGCGGTGACGCCCCGCCAGGTGACGGGCTCACCGAGCAGGTTGCCGCCGACGCCGACGGAGATGATCGACTCGCCCAGGGCGATGATGAGGATGAGGTCGTACCGTTCAGTCCAGTGCTCGGCGGAGGTCAGCACCCAGCCCCACGTGTTGGCGACCAGGCCGGCGCCGTACTGCAACAGGACGACGGCGATCCAGAGTCCGTCGCGCACCATGTCGGCCCGCCCCCGGCCCTCGATCTGCGGCGGGATCAGCGCGGCAGCCAGCAGCAGAAGGGTGCTCAACACCAGTTCAGGGGAGTACTTCAGCAACAGGCGACGCTCGCCGGGTCTCTCCCCGGCGACGTGCCAGTACAGCAGCAGGTGCACGCCGCGGAGCACCAGGTAGCTCACCGCGACCACCACCGGCCCGATAGCCCACTGCTCCGGGTCACCAAACGCCTGCGGCAGGGACAGCGCGAAGCAGAACAGCGCGGCCATCCCGACGACCATCAACGCCGGGACGAAGCCCACGCCGAGCCGGACCCGGGTCGCGACCACCGTGTGCACCACCCAGCACCACCAGAGCACGGCGAGGACCAGCATGCCGTGCAGCAGGCTGTCGGCGGTGATGTTCACGGCGGTGGCCCGGGTGATGATGAAGAACGAGAAGACGAAGACCAGGTCGAAGAAGACCTCGAACCGGTCAACGCGGGTGCCGGGGGCCACCGCGACGGCCGGCCCCAGCCGCTCCGCCCACTGTTTGCCACCCACCGACCGAGTGTCGCAGCGCTAAAGCCCTATCCGGGCGCGATTCGCGTCAGCCCCCGAGGCGGACATTGTGCGTCGAACTCCCACCGCAGCACCTTGCCCGTCTCGGAGTCGCCGGACCTGGCCGCGACGTGCCACCGGACCTCACGAGCGAGCCACCCGTCACGCCGGGTGAGCCGCCCCACGAGTTGATCGTACAGGTGCACTAATCGGGGTGATGGTCCGTGCCCGACGCGGACCACTCAGCTCAGGCCCTGTGACGGCGTCACTTGGCGTTGCAATGTGAAGGGCGGCCGACGGATCTACCCCAACCGGACCCAACGACCCCTGGCCTGCGCATGCGCCTGCCGTCGCTGGTCGTCATTGGTCGCCATTGGTTCACCTCAGACGGCCTGGCGACGGCATGATCTTGGGCTTGCTCGTCGTCGCGACGACCGCTTGTCCCCCAGAGATCGGCAATGCGGCCTCGTTCGGCTCGCCACGCTGGTCGACGGTCTGACGGTGGCCACAGTGGTTCCGCTCGGTGTCGTCGGTTGCTGTACTTCGCTGCTGTACTGCTCGGCACCGCCTGTCGGCAGCGCTTCCGCTACTCATCGGCGCTACTGGTGGAGCTGAGGAGATTTGAACCCCATACACCTTCGGTGGGGAGGGATCATCCTCAATCGGACGGCATCCCGGCCGCGACCTGCGCAACCGTCGCCAAGGACTGTCGACGTTTGACACGGCTTGTGGTTCGCGATTGTGCCGGATCTGTGCCCAAGGATCTTGCCTGCCTCCCCGCCCCGCCTCCGAGCCATCTCGCGGCGGCGACCACCAACTCCGCCGGGGCGGCGCCAGAGTCGATAACGGTGAATACTCCGACGGTCACTTTTCTCCCCGTCCGAGAGGCTGCTCCGTGCGTTGCCCGAACTGTCGAACCCTGTTGGGGACCTGGGAGGTCTCCTGCCCCGCCTGCGGCACCGCCCCGGCGTCCGACGACACCGGCCACCTTCCCTCCTTGGGCCCGTCCACAAGAAGGCTCTTCAGACGCATGCGGCCGTGGATGGTCGTGGTTGTGGTCGTGGCTTTTTGTGGCGTCGGGGGATGGCTGGCGTTCCGGGATCCGTTGACGCCCGAGCAGGTCGTGTACCGGTACTTCGAGGCACTGGCCGACCGGGATGCCGACGAGGCGCGGTCGTATCTGGTCCGCCATCCAGATGAGGACGTGGAGACAGTGCTGCTGGATGACGACACGGTGGAGCACGAGGACTACACCCCGCCCGATCATCTGGAGATTGAGGAGCTCGTGCCCGGGGAGAGCGGGCTGGTGGCCACCATGCAGGTGACCTACCGGGTCGCCGGCGCCACCTACAACCGCGAGTTCCGGTTCACCCGCGATTACCCGCAGCAGTCGTGGCGGATCTATCGCGGGTGGTTTTCGCTGCCCGCCAACACCAGGACGGCTTACCCCTTGATGATCGCCGGGACCCTCGTGCCGAAGAGCGACTTCGGCCAAGTGGTCGCCTTTCCCGGCGCGTACGTGGTGCGCGTCGCCAGGAACCCAATTGTGGAGGCGTCGCCGGTCACTGTGGTCGCCGGAACGGGTGAGGCACCCGCTCTACAACTGCGCCTCCGGGGAGACCGTCAGCCTGAGCTGGAGCGCCAAGTGCGCGCGCACCTGGACGGCTGCGCCGCGCGCCCCGACCCGGAGCCGATCGGCTGCCCGTTCGACCGGCTGCCCGACGTCGACTATCCCCCGACGGTCCAGCGGCGGATCGTGACGTACCCGTCGGTGGAGTTGCTCCTCGACGACGGCGACATGCTGGTCGTCAGCGGAAGCCCGGGTCGGGCCGAGGTGAGGGATCCCGCAGCCGGGAAGTCGTCGCCTCCGATCGCGGAGGAGCAGTTCGCCGTGATCGGCAGTCTGCGGGTGGACGGCGAGCGGTTCACCTACGTTCCGGAGTAGCGATGATGGCAGTCACTACTTCCAGCGGTATTGATCGAGGGCGCGGACGTAGTTGATCAAACCGGACGACTGCGGCCCCGACATGCCGCTACACCTGGCGTGGATGGTCGACGATGGTCACTGCTGGCCCCCCTTCGACGGCCTGGAAACGGCATGATCTTGAACCGGCCCTGGACACCGGTCGAGCACGCTCGGCCATAAGCTACGGCGGGTCCGAAGGCTGGACACCGTGCCATAACCTGGATCAAGGATGAGGATGAACGACCCCGCGAGCGTCTACCTGCCCACCGTGTTGGGCGGCGCGGCTGCCGTGCAGGACTACGTATACATTCTGGAACTTCGCGAGGACCCAGATCGCGAATCCTGGTCGTTGGTCTTCCAGGAGTGCGGCGAGCCTGACGAGCAGGATCGAGCGCTCGGGTGGGACACGTACTGGATTGAGGCTGGCGGGCGGAGTTGCTACGGCGGACTCGTGGAGTGCGAGATCCGCACCGACAAGCAACCGACCTTGCCGGCGATGCCTCCGCACGACCTGACTGAGCTGCGCCTCGTTCTTATAGAATCAGCTGCGGCGAGGCTTCGTCTGCCAACCGAGGTCTACTTCACTCTCCATCTTGACGAGAGCCAACTACAGATGGTCAAACAGGGCTTGGTACGCATCCTCAATTCTGGTCGGCCGGACTCGGCTCCTCGCCTCTTGCGGCTGTAACCCCCGCTACGCCCTGTGCCATCCCGTCGGCCGTCGTCCGCACACCGTGGAGTGGGTAGGGCCTGCCCGGTCAAGGTGGAGCACCCAGCGGCTGAACGACCTTGACCGGGCAGGCCCTACCCATTCGGCTTTGCCCGGACGACGGCTGTCGGGATGGCGCCAACCATCCCGGAGTGCCCGAGGACCCCGCCGGAGGCACTGCCCTTGTCCCGATAAACACCAAAGCCCCGGATCTGCCACACCCATGGCGGCCCGGGGCTTCGTCGTATGTCGCGCCGCCGGCGGGCTAACACCGACCCCGGACGGCCTGGAGACGGCATGATCATAGAAATTAGGGCCGTTCCGGGCGCTCCACCGCAGGTCAGAGCACCTGCGGCGATCACTTGGCGTTGAAGTAGCTGGCCTCCGGGTGGTGCACGACGATCGCGTCGGTGGCCTGCTCCGGGATCAGCTGGAACTCCTCGGACAGCTGCACGCCGATGCGCTCCGCACCGAGCAGGTCCACGATCTTCGCCCGGTCCTCCAGGTCGGGGCAGGCCGGGTAGCCGAACGCGTACCGGCAGCCGCGGTAGTCGGTGCGCAGCAGGCCGGCCAGGTCCGCCGGGTCGTCGTCGGCCACCGTACGGCCGCCGGGCAGGGTCAGCTCGGCGCGAATGCGCCGGTGCCAGTACTCGGCGAGGGCCTCCGTGAGCTGCACGGACAGCCCGTGCACCTCCAGGTAGTCGCGGTACTCGTTGCGGGCGAACATCTTCGCCGTGTACTCGCTGACCGGCTGGCCCACGGTGACCAGCTGCAGGGCCACCACGTCCAACTCGTCGCCCTTCGGGCGGAAGTAATCGGCCAGGCAGAGCCGCCGCTCCTGCCGCTGCCGCGGGAAGGAGAACCGGGCCCGCTCGGCGTGCCCGTTCTCGTCCAGCACCACCAGGTCGTTGCCCTCGGCGTACGCCGGGAAGTAGCCGTACACCACGGCCGCCTCCAGGACCTGGTCGGCGATCAGCCGGTCCAGCCAGTAGCGCAGCCGCGGCCGGCCCTCGGTCTCCACCAGCTCCTCGTACGACGGTCCCGTGCCACCGCGGGCGCCGCGCAGCCCCCACTGCCCGAGGAAGGTGGCCCGCTCGTCGAGCAGCGCCGCGTAGTCGGCCAGCGGCACGCCCTTGATCACCCGGGTGCCCAGGAACGGCGCGGTGGGCACCTCCACGTCGACGGCCACGTCGGAGCGCACGGAGGCGTCGTGCAGCTCGGGCAGCGACTCGGTCACCATCGCCCGCTGCCGCTCCCGGCGCTCCCGGCGGGCCGCCAGCGCCGCCTCCCGCTCCGCGTCGATCACCGGCGCGCCGCCGCGCTTGGCGGTCATCACCCGGTCCATCAGGGACAGCCCCTCGAAGGCGTCGCGGGCGTAGTGCACCTGGCCGGGGAACAACGACCGCAGGTCGTCCTCGACGTACGCCCGGGTCAGCGCCGCCCCGCCGAGCAGGACCGGCCACCGCTCGGCGACCCCGCGCGAGGCCATCTCAGCCAGGTTCTCCTTCATGATCACGGTGCTCTTGACCAGCAGGCCGGACATGCCGATCGCGTCGGCCCGGTGCTGCTCGGCGGCGTCCAGGATGGCGTTGATCGGCTGCTTGATGCCGATGTTCACCACCTCGTAGCCGTTGTTGGACAGGATGATGTCCACCAGGTTCTTGCCGATGTCGTGCACGTCGCCCTTGACCGTGGCGAGCACGATGCGGCCCTTGCCGCCGTCGTCGGCCTTCTCCATGTGCGGCTCCAGGTACGCCACCGCGGTCTTCATCACCTCGGCGGACTGGAGCACGAACGGCAGCTGCATCTGCCCGGAGCCGAACAACTCGCCGACGACCTTCATCCCGTCCAACAGGATGTCGTTGATGATCGACAACGGGGCCCGACCACCGGCCATCGCCTCGTCGAGGTCGGCCTCCAGGCCGTTGCGCTCGCCGTCGATGATCCGGCGCTTGAGCCGCTCGTCCAGCGGCAGCCCCGCCAACTCCTGCGCCCGGGTCGCCCGGGCGCTGGTGACGTCGACACCCTCGAAGAGCTCGATGAAGCGCTGCACCGGGTCGTAGCCCTCGCGGCGCCGGTCGTAGACCAGGTCCAGGGCGACCTCGCGCTGCTCGTCGGGAATCCTCGACATCGGCAGGATCTTGCTGGCGTGCACGATCGCCGAGGTGAGCCCGGCGGCCACGCACTCGTGCAGGAACACCGAGTTCAGCACCTGCCGCGCCGCCGGGTTGAGCCCGAACGAGACGTTCGAGATGCCCAGGGTGAAGTTGACCCCCGGGTAGCGGGCGGCGATCTCCCGGATCGCCTCGATGGTCTCGATGCCGTCGCGGCGGGTCTCCTCCTGCCCGGTGGCGATCGGGAAGGTCAGCGCGTCGATCAGGATGTCCGAGCGGTCCAGCCCCCACCGGCCGGTCAGGTCGTCGATCAACCGCGCCGCGACCCGAACCTTCCATTCCCTGGTACGGGCCTGCCCCTCCTCGTCGATGAGCAGCGCGACCACCGCGGCGCCGTGCTCGGCGACGACCGGCATCACCCGGGCGTAGCGGGAGTCGGGGCCGTCGCCGTCCTCGAAGTTCACCGAGTTGACCACGCACCGCCCACCGAGCATCTCCAGCCCGGCCTCGACCACGGCGGGCTCGGTGGAGTCCAGCACGATCGGCAGGGTGGAGGCGGTGGCGAACCGGCCGGCCAGCTCCCGCATGTCCTGCGTGCCGTCCCGGCCGACGTAGTCCACGCACAGGTCCAGCAGGTGCGAGCCGTCCCGGGCCTGGCTGCGGGCGATCTCCACGCAGGCCTGCCAGTCACCGGCGAGCATGGCCTCCCGGAACGCCTTGGAGCCGTTGGCGTTGGTCCGCTCCCCCACCATCAGCACCGAGGCGTCCTGGGCGAACGGCACCGAGTGGTAGATCGACGAGACGCCGGCCTCACGCCGCGGCTCCCGCGGCGCCGGGGTGGCGCCGCGCAGGCGCTCGGCCAGCACCCGGATGTGCTCCGGGGTGGTGCCGCAACAGCCACCGACCAGCCCCACCCCGTACTCGCCGACGAAACGCTCCATCGCGTCGGCCAACTCCGGCGGGGTCAGCGGGTAGACCGCGCCGTCGGCGGTCAGCTGCGGCAGGCCCGCGTTCGGCATCACCGACAGCGGCACCCGGGCGTGCTGGGACAGGTAGCGCAGGTGTTCGCTCATCTCCGCCGGCCCGGTGGCGCAGTTCAGCCCGATCAGGTCCACCCCGAGCGGCTCGATCGCGGTCAACGCCGCACCGATCTCGCTGCCCAGCAGCATGGTGCCGGTGGTCTCCACGGTCACGTGGCAGATCAGCGGGACCTTCCGGCCCAGCTCCGCCATCGCCCGGTGCGACCCGACCACCGCCGCCTTGACCTGCAGCAGGTCCTGGCACGTCTCGACGATCAGGGCGTCCGCGCCGCCGGCGATGAGGCCGGCGGCGTTCTCGGCGTACGCGTCGCGCAGCGTGGCGTACGCGGCGTGCCCGAGAGTGGGCAGCTTCGTGCCCGGCCCGATCGAGCCGAGCACGAACCGGGGCCGCTCGGGGGTGCCGTACGCGTCGGCGGCCTCCCGGGCGATCCGCGCGCCCGCCTCGGAGAGCTCCCGGATGCGGTGCTGGATGTCGTACTCGGCCAGGTTGGCCAGGTTCGCGCCGAAGGTGTTCGTCTCGACGCAGTCCGCCCCGGCCGCCAGGTACGCCTCGTGCACCCCCCGGACCACGTCCGGGCGGGTGACGTTGAGGATCTCGTTGCAGCCCTCGAGACCCTCGAAGTCGTCCAGGGTCAGGTCGGCCGCCTGCAGCATCGTGCCCATCGCCCCGTCGGCGATGAGGATCCGGTCTGCCAGCACGTCGAGCAACGAAGTTCGCACGGGTTCAGGTTAGTGCGAGCGCTTGAGGCCCGTCCGCACCCGCGCCCGGTTCCCACATTCTGTCAGCGGGATCACCCTGTCCGGTTCATCATCCTATGACCGTCCGTCGCCGGTCCCGACCGGCGCGGCCGACGGGCCGCCGCCCGCCCCGGCACGTAGGCTGACGGACGTGAAGGACAACAGCAACGCCACCGTGCCCGGCGGGCGGACGACCGGGTTCGCCCCCGGCACCGTCCCCGACGAGCAGGGCGAGGTGACGGCGTGACCGAGTTCGACGGACTGCCGGTGCTGCGGTCCCCCGTGGCCATCGCCGCCTTCGAGGGCTGGAACGACGCCGCCGACGCGTCCACCGCCGCCGTCGAGCACCTGGAACAGGTGTGGCAGGCCCGCCAGGTCACCGAGCTCGACCCGGAGGACTTCTACGACTTCCAGGTCAGCCGCCCGACCATCACCATGGCCGAGGGCGAGACCCGCCGGGTCGAGTGGCCGACCACCCGGTTCATGGTGGCCAGCCCCGAGGGCACCGAACGCGACGTCGTGCTGATCCGCGGCATCGAGCCGAGCATGCGCTGGCGCACGTTCTGCGAGCAGGTCCTGGAGATCTGCCACAGCCTGGAGGTCGAGCGGGTGGTCCTGCTCGGCGCCCTGCTGGCCGACGTGCCGTACACCCGGCCGCTGCCGATCAGCGGCAGCGCCTCCGACGCCCAGGCCGCCGAGCGCTACCAGCTCACCCCCACCCGCTACGACGGGCCCACCGGCATCGTCGGCGTGCTGCACGACGCGTGCACCAAGGCCGAGGTCGAGGCCGTCTCGTTCTGGGTGCACGTGCCGCACTACGCCAACAACCCGCCCTGCCCGAAGGCCACCCTCGCCCTGCTGCACCGGGTCGAGGACGTGCTCGACCTGCCGGTGCCGATGGCCGACCTGGCCGAGGAGGCCGCCGAGTGGGAGCAGCGGGTGCGCGGCGCCGCCGAGCAGGACGCCGAGCTCGGCGAGTACGTCCGCGAGCTGGAGGAACGCGTCGGCGACGCGGGCATCACCCCGCTGACCGGTGACGAGATCGCCCAGGAGTTCGAGAAGTACCTGCGCCGCCGGGGCGGCTCCGCCGGCCCCACCGCCGGCTCCTGGTGAGCCGGGCCGGCCGGCCGGCGCTCACCGCCCGCCGACGGCGCCCGCGACACGCCGTCGCGGTCGCCGCTCCCGCCCCGTGCCGGGAGCGGCTACCGCGACGTCAGTGACCCACCGCGGCGACCGCCGGCACCCGCAGCGTCCGCCCGGCCGCACCGAGGCTCGCGGTGAAGGTCAGCAGCACCGCGACCGCCAGCACCCCGCCGTAGATCCACGCCGACACGTCCGGCACCGCCGAGCCGGTGCGCGCGATGCCGTACGGCACCAGCGTCACCAACGACGCCGCCACCCCGGCCAGCACGCCGGTGACGGCGAGCACCGCCCCCTCCACGCCCACCATCGCCAGGACCTGCCCCGGGGTGGCCCCGGCCAGCCGCTGCTGGCCGAACTCCCGCCGCCGGTACGTGGTGGCCGCGACCAGCGTGTTCACCAGCATGATCGCCGCGAACACCGCGATCATGCCGACGACCACGTAGTTCAACGTCTCGACGTTCTTCACCACGTCGTCCTTCACCGCGCCCTCCGCCGCCAGGGCGCGGTTCTCCACCCGCTGCATCGACAGCGTCGCCGTGCTGATGCCGGTGAACAGGATGACCGGCATGAGTCCCGCCGCCACCTGCCCGGCGCGCTGGCGGACGTTGGTCACCGCCAGATCTCCGGTGCCGTTCGGGGCGCCCCGGCGTCCGGCGGTGACCCGGAGCAGGGCGGCCAGGGCCGTCACCACCGCCCGCAGCAGCACCGGACCCAGCAGCGCCAGACCGATGGCGAACCAGATGGAGGCCTGTCCCGCCGTCTGCATGGCGTCCGCGCCCCGGCCCTGCATCACCGTGGCCGTGACCGTCGCGCAGCTCAACCCCGCCAGCAGGAACAACCCGGCCGCCACGTGACGCCGTCGCCGCGGGGCGCGGCTCCCGTCGCGCCGGCGCAGGACCCGACGAGCGGTCAACAGCGCCGCCACGACCGCCCCCAGCAGGGTGACCCCGAGGCCCGTCCCGAGCGCCA
>NZ_JAMOKF010000122.1 GCF_023656545.1 Micromonospora phytophila
TGGCGGCCGCCGGGGTGTGCCGGGAGGCCCGCGTCGCGCACGGCCCGGTCGCCGGGGCCCGCGTCGTCTGAGCCGGCCGGGCCACCCCCGGCCCTGCGTCATCGGTCCTGCCCGGGCTGGCCTGCCGGTGCCGGCGTGCGCCGCGCTGCGGCCGGGACGGAACAAGCGGGCGCCGGGACCGGTTGACCCCCAGGGGCGGCGCTCGGCCGGACGGCCAGGTGCCCGCGTACCCTGAATGTCGCAGGCGTCCCACGTGCCCCCGGCACCGGGACGCCTTGATCATGAGAGGTAGGTGAGGTCGTGGCCAACATCGTCAACCTGGACCGGGTGTCCAAGGGGTACGGCGCCGCCGGGCCGCTGCTCACCGACGTCTCGCTCGGCCTGGACGACGCCGACCGGATCGGCGTGGTCGGCCTCAACGGCGCCGGCAAGTCCACCCTGCTGCGGTTGCTCACCAAGCAGGAAGATCCCGACGACGGCCGGGTCACCCACCGCCGCGACCTGCGGGTCGCCTGGCTGCCGCAGAATCTGACCCTCGCTCCCGACGCCACCGTCCGCGACGTGGTGCTCGGCACCGCCTGGCTCGCCGAGAGCATGGGCGCCGAGCACGAGTGGGCCGGCGACGCCGGCGTCCGGGCGATTCTCGGCGGCCTCGGCATGCCCCACCTCGGCCTCGACCAGCCGGTCGGCCCGATGTCCGGCGGCGAGCGTCGCCGGGTCGCCCTCGCGGCGCTGCTGGTCCGCGAGTCCGACCTGCTCATCCTCGACGAGCCCACCAACCACCTCGACGTCGGCGGCGTCGACTGGCTGGCGAAGTACCTGGCCGGCCGCAGGGGCGCCCTCGTCGTGGTCACCCACGACCGGTGGTTCCTCGACGCGGTCTGCAGCGCCACCTGGGAGGTCGCCGACCAGACCGTCCGGGCCTACGAGGGCGGCTTCGCCGCCTGGACCCTGGCGCGCGTCGAGCGCGAGCGGGTCGCCGCGGCCACCGAGGCCCGCCGGCAGAACCTGCTCCGCAAGGAGATCGCCTGGCTGCGCCGGGGCCCGCCCGCCCGTACCTCCAAGCCGCAGTTCCGGATCGACGCGGCCAACGCGCTCATCGCCGACGTCCCGCCGCCGCGCGACACCATGTCGCTGCAACGGCTCGCCACCGCCCGGCTCGGCAAGCAGGTGTACGACCTGGCGGACGTCACCCTGCACGCCGGCCCGAAGGAGATCCTGCGCGACACCACGTGGCAGGTGGGCCCCGGTGACCGGATCGCCATCCTCGGCCGCAACGGCGCCGGCAAGACCACCCTGCTGCGGATGCTCGCCGGGGTGACCCGCCCCGACGGCGGCCGGTTCCACACCGGCTCGACGGTAAAGCCGGCGTTCCTCTCCCAGGAACTCGCCGAGCTCCCCGGCCACCTGCGGGTCCTCGAAGCCGTCGAGGAGATCGCCCGCCGGGTGCAGCTCGGTGACCGGGAGGTCTCCGCCGCCCAGCTCGCCGAGGTCTTCGGCTTCGACGACCGCCGGCTCTGGACCCCGGTCAGCGACCTCTCCGGCGGCGAGCGTCGCCGGCTGCAGATGCTCCGCCTGCTCGCCGGGGAGCCCAACGTGCTCCTCTTCGACGAGCCCACCAACGACCTCGACACCGACACCCTCGCCGCGCTGGAGGACCTGCTCGACTCCTGGCCCGGCACGATCATCGTGGCCAGCCACGACCGCTACCTGATCGAGCGGGTCACCGAATCGGTGTACGGGATGTTCGGCGACGGCCGGCTGGTGCACCTGCCCGGCGGTGTCGACGAGTACCTCGCCCGCGCCGCCGGCGACCCCGGCGCGGCGCCGGCAGAGCCGACCGGCGCAGCCCCGTCGAAGACCTCCGGCGCCGGCATGTCGGCCGCCGAGGCGCGGCAGGCGCGCAAGGAGCTGAGCCGGCTGGAACGGCAGATCGGCAAGCTGGATCAGAAGGAGGCCGGCCTGCTCGACCAGCTGGCCACGCACGCCACCGACTACGCCAAGGTCGCCGAACTCGACGCCCAGCTCAAGGAGGTGCGGGCCGAGCGGGAGCAGACCGAGGAGGCATGGCTCGTCCTCGCCGACGAGATCCCGGCCGTCTGACCGGCCCCTCCGGGGCCGGTGCGGCGGCGAGCACCGGCGTCGAGCGTCGAGGCGGGCCCCGTGTGCGGCGTCACACCGCCACATGCGGGACAATCGCTGTCGACCCCTCACCCGAACGGCGTTGGAGACTCAGACATGGCCCACACCCCCGTCAACCACCCCGCGCGGCCGATCTACCGGGCGATCGGCGGGCTCACCGGTCTGTACCTGGTCGTCTTCGGGGTGCTCGGCATCATCGCGAGCGCCGGCAACGAGGTCCTCGCCCAGGATGACACCCAGGTCCTCGGCCAGGGCACGAATCTCGGCTTCTCGCTGCTCAGCGTCCTGCTCGGGCTCGTGGTGCTGGCCGGCACCGCGGTCGGCCGCAACATCGACGTGGCGATCAACCAGTGGCTGGCGTACGGCCTGATGGTGATCAGCCTGGCCGGGCTGGCGTTCATCCAGACCGAGGCGAACATCTTCAACTTCAGCATCTTCACCGTGGTCGTGCTGATGGTGGCCAGCCTGGTCCTGCTGATGGTCGGCATGTACGGCAAGGTCGGCACCGACCAGGAGAAGGAAGCCTGGGAGAAGGCCCGTCTCGTCCTCTGATCGCGCTTGTCGGTTCTCGCCGGAGCCCGACCCGCTCCGGCGGTCAGGCCTGATCCCTGCGGGGGTCGGGCTCCGGCGAGAACCTGACCCGGTCCCGCTCCGCCCCGGCCGTCCCGCCGCGCGGGGCGGGACGTTCTGTTTCCGGCCAGCCCCGCCGGGTCTCGCCCTGGCTGGCGTTTCGGCGGACATCCGCCGCCCGCCCGGGTGACAATCGTCCCGATTGGTGTAACTCGGGCGGAGGACTCATGGCGCACTTTCCGGTGAACCACCCGGCACGCCCGATCTACCGGGTCCTCGCCGGGCTGATAGGGCTCTACATCCTGCTCTTCGGCGTCTGGGGCGTCGTGCAGACCATCGGCGACCCGCTCTTCGACCGGAGCAGCACCTGGGTTCTCGGGCTCCGCACCAACCTGGCGTTCTCGCTGGCCTCGGTGATCTTCGGAGCCGTGCTGATCATCGGCGCGTCACGGCGCGGCAACCTCGGCCACTACATGAACCTGACCGCCGGGATCGTCTTCCTGGTCACCAGCATCCTGATGATGTCCGTGCTGCAGACCGAGGCGAACTTCCTCAACTTCTCCATGTCCACCGTGCTCGTCTCGATGGTCTTCGGCCTGGTGCTGCTCGGCACCGGCCTCTACGACAAGGTCGGCAGCGACGAGCACGCCGAGCAGGAGCGGCGGAACCGCCAGCACCCCGTCTCCGAGGCCGGCACCCGCTGACCAGGCTCAACGCCCCCGCACGGTGATCAGGCCCGGCTCGGCCTCCAGGTGCGACAACCCGTTCCAGGCCAGGTTCACCAGGTGCGCCGCCACCGTCTCCTTGCGCGGCTTGCGCACCTCCAGCCACCAGCGGCCGGTCAACGCCACCATGCCCACCAGCGCCTGCGAGTAGAGCTCGGCCAGCTTCGGGTCGTACCCCCGGCTGGAGAACTCGGCGCCCAGGATGTGCTCCACCTGGTGCGCGACGTCGTTCAGCACGCTGCTGAAGTTGCCGGTCGCCGACATCAGCGGCGACTCCCGGACCAGCACCCGGAACCCGCTGGTCTCCTCCTCGATGTAGGTGAGCAGCGTCAACGCCGCCTGCTCCAGCAGCTCACGGGGGTGACCGGCGGTCAGGGCCGTGGTGATCCGGTCCAGCAGGCTGCGCACCTCCCGGTCCACCACCACCGCGTAGAGCCCCTCCTTGCCGCCGAAGTGCTCGTAGACCACCGGCTTGGAGACCTTGGCGCGGGCCGCGACCTCCTCGATGGAGGTGGCGTCGAAGCCCCGCTCGGCGAAGATCTGCCGGGCGGTGGCGATCAACTGCTCGCGCCGCTGCGCCGCCGACATCCGTACCCGGGACGTGGGCTTGTCCGCCGGGACCGCCGGGACCGCCCGCCGGCCGGTGGTGCCGTCGTCGCCCGGGGCCTGGGCCATGTCGCCGCCTCGCCGGCGCTCGGTGACGCCCTGTCGTGGGATGGAGCCTCCGCTGTGCCCGCTCACGTCGTCGCCTCGCCGACGGCCGCCCGGGCGGTGACGTCGCGCCCTACGACCGTACCCGCGCCCGCCCCGGCCCCCGCGCCGCCGTGCCGGCCCCCGTCGCTCCCGCTTCGTTCGGCCACCCGGCCATACTGCCAGGTAACCTTCCGGGCCATCGCCCGGATTACCGCGCCGCGACCGGCTTCACCAGCTTCGCCGCTAGGCGCTCCGGCTTCGGCCAGCGCACGTCCCAGGCCGCGCCGACCCTCTCGAACAGCCAGATCACCCGGGCCGAGATGTCCACCTGGCCGCGCAGCACGCCGTGCCGGGCGCTGGTCGGGTCGGCGTGGTGCAGGTTGTGCCAGCTCTCGCCGAACGACAGGATCGCCAGCGGCCAGAAGTTCGACGCCCGGTCACCCTGGCGCATGGCGAACGGCCGCTCGCCGTAGACGTGGCAGACCGAGTTGATCGCCCAGGTCACGTGGTGCAGCAACGCGATGCGGACCAGACCGCCCCAGAAGAGCGCGGTCAGCGCGCCCTGCCACGACCGGGTGAGCAGGCCGCCCATCAGCGCCGGGCCGAGCAGCGAGACCGTGACCAGCAGCGGGAAGAGCCGGTCCACCCGGCTGATGTCCCGGTCGGCGAGCAGGTCGGGGGCGAAGCGCTGCCGGTTGGACAGCTCGCGGCGGAAGAGCCAGCCGACGTGCGCGTGGAACAGGCCCCTGGTCAGGCCCCGCAGGCTCGCGCCGAAGCGCCACGGCGAGTGCGGGTCACCCTCCAGGTCGGAGTACGCGTGGTGGCGCCGGTGGTCGGCCACCCACTGGATGATCTCGCCCTGGACCGCGAACGAGCCCGACACCGCCAGTGCGATCCGCAGCCACCGCTTCGCCTTGAACGAGCCGTGGGTGAAGTAGCGGTGGTAGCCGACCGTGACGCCGAGCCCGGAGAGCACGTACCAGAACCCGGCGACGGCCAGGTCGGGCCAGCTCAGCCAGCCGCCCCAGGCGACCGGGACGGCGGCGACCAGGGCCACGAAGGGGATCACCACGAACGCCCAGAGCGCGATCAGGATGCCACGCGACTGCGTGCCCTGGGTGAGTGGCTTGGGACCGGCGGCGGATTCGTCGAGAGCGGTCGACATGGCACCTCGCAGCGGGACGGAAGATCACGAAGTTACGCCTACGTCACCGTAACTTGAGCGCCGGAAGATCGCATGGGACAGAGTCGCGAATGAATGCGGTGAACTGTCGTACGGCCGTTCCAGGATGCCACCATGACCGATCCGATCGCCGCGAAGTGCGCGGCTGCACCCTGGAGCAGATGTCGGTCCGCGTGATTCAGGCCCGCACCGGCCTCGGTCGCAGTCGGTGTACGAGTTGCTCCGGGGTGCCGCCGTGGGAGCGGACGACTCGTCGTTCCGACGCCAAGGACGATGGCCCACTCCGACGGCGAAGATTGATCAGCGACGCGAGCGGCGCCGGTATGCCGAGAATTCGGTCCGGACCCAGGCGGCCGAGTGGGTTGGAGGGCCACGAGCTTCATCTTCGACGTGAAGGTTTGGTGGCGCTGCGGCTGGCTCGACGGAGCGGATGGAATGAGCTTCGTCGCGCCGGAGGGCAGGCGCTAAGCTGTTGACGACCTTTCGGCCGTGGTGTAATTGGCAACACCCGGGTCTTTGGTACCCGTGTTTCAGGTTCGAACCCTGGCGGCCGAGCTATCCATAAAAGTCCGTTTTGTTGTCTGGGGTAACGGGCAGGCGTCCGCCGGTGCGTGGTTAGCATGGCCGCGAGACTGTCCGCCATCCCGACGGGAGCCACGTCGTGTCGCAGCCCCACCTCCGCACCGTTGTCGTGCTCGCCGCCGGTGAGGGTAAGCGGATGAAGTCGGCGCTGCCCAAGGTGCTGCACCCGCTGCTGGGCCGTACCCTCGTCGGCCACGTGCTGACCGCCGCCGCGCCGCTGGCCGCCCAGCGCACAGTGGTCGTGGTCGGCCACGGCGCCGACCAGGTCCGCGCGCACCTCGCCGAGATTGCCCCCGACGCCACTCCGGTGCTCCAGGCGGAGCAGCTCGGCACCGGGCACGCCGTCCGGATCGCGCTGGACGCCGTGCCGGACGTCGCCGGCACCGTGATCGTGATCAACGGTGACGTGCCGCTGCTGCGCCCCGAGACGGTGGCCGCGCTGGTGGAGTCGCACGAGGGCGCCGGCGCGGCGGCGACCGTGCTCGCCGCTGAGGTGCCCGACCCGACCGGCCTGGGCCGGATCGTCCGGGACGCCGACGGGCGGCTGGAGCAGATCGTGGAGGAGCGGGACGCCACCGGAGAGCAGCGGGCGGTCCGGGAGGTGAACGCGGGCATCTACGCGTTCGACGCGGTCCGGCTGCGCGGTGCGCTCGGCAAGCTCTCCACCGACAACGACCAGGGCGAGGAGTACCTGACCGACGTGTTCGGCCTGCTGGTCTCGTCCGGCGAGCCGGTGGCGGTGCACGTGGCGGCGGACCACGTGGAGACGCTAGGCTGCAACGACCGGGTGGAGCTGGCGGCGCTGCGCCGGCTGCTGCGGGACCGGGTCAACGAGGCGTGGATGCGTACCGGGGTGAGCCTGCTCGACCCGGAGACCACCTGGATCGACGTGACGGTCGCCCTGGACCGAGACGCGGTGGTCGACCAGAACACCCAGCTGCGCGGCGGCACGGTGGTCGGCACGGGCGCCTTGGTCGGGCCGGACGTGACGCTGATCGACACCGTGGTCGGCCCGGGCGCCACCGTGCTGCGCAGCCACGCGGTGCAGGCGGAGATCGGCGCGGGGGCCAGCGTCGGCCCGTACGCGTACCTGCGGCCGGCCGCCCGGTTGGCCGAGAAGTCCAAGGTCGGCACGTTCGTCGAGGTGAAGAACTCCGAGGTCGGCCCGGGCGCGAAGGTGCCGCACCTGTCGTACGTGGGTGACGCGACGATCGGCGCGAAGGCCAACATCGGCGCGGCAACGATCTTCGTGAACTACGACGGGGTGAACAAGCACCGCACCACGGTCGGCGAGGCCGCCTTCATCGGCTGCGACACGAGCCTCATCGCGCCGGTCGAGGTCGGCGCCGGGGCGTACGTGGCGGCGGGCAGCGCGATCACCCAGGACGTGCCGCCGGGCGCGCTCGGGGTGACCCGCGCACCGCAGCGCAGTGTCGAGGGCTGGGTGGCCCGCAAGCGGGCCGGCACGGCCTCCGCGGCGGCGGCGGAGCGGGCCCGGCTGGCCGCCGAGGGTGCGTCGACGCCCGGGTTGCCGGCAAGTGAAGGTGAGGCAATCCACGGGAACGCGGAGGCGGTGGGCCGGGCGGCCGGCTCGGGAGATACTGCAACCGAATAGTCCCCGGCCCGCCACCACCGTGCCGGGAACCACCGACCAACGGGAGCAGACGGGCCCATGGGCAGCATCGTCGCCGAAAACCGCAAGAGCCTGATGCTCTTCTCCGGACGTGGCTTTCCGGAATTGGCCAAGGAGATCGGCGAGGTGCTCGGCGTCGCGCCGACGCCGGCCGACGCCTACGAGTTCGCCAACGGTGAGATCTTCGTACGGTTCAAGGACTCGGTACGTGGTTCGGACGCCTTCGTGGTGCAGTCCGTGACGCACGGGGTCAACACCTGGGTCATGGAGACCCTGATCATGATCGACGCGCTGAAGCGCGGTTCGGCCAAGCGGATCACCGTGGTCCTGCCGTTCTACCCGTACGCCCGCCAGGACAAGAAGCACCGCGGCCGGGAGCCGATCTCGGCCCGGCTGGTGGCGGACCTGCTCAAGACGGCCGGGGCGAACCGCATCCTCACGGTGGACCTGCACACCGCGCAGATCCAGGGCTTCTTCGACGGCCCGGTGGACCACCTCTTCGCGATGGACATCCTCGCCGAGTACGTGGAGCGCAAGTTCGCCGGTCGGCCGATGACCGTGGTCGCGCCGGACTCCGGCCGGGTGCGGGTGGCCGAGCGGTGGACCGACCGGTTGGGCGGTTGCCCGCTGGCGTTCATCCACAAGACCCGGGACCCGCTGAAGCCGAACCAGGTGGTGGCGAACCGGGTGGTCGGTGAGGTCGAGGGTCGGGTCTGCCTGATCGTCGACGACATGATCGACACCGGTGGCACGATCTCTGGCGCGGCGGACATCCTCAAGCAGTCGGGCGCGGCGGAGATCGTCGTGGCCTCCACCCACGCGCTGCTCTCCGACCCGGCGACCGAGCGGCTGAAGAACAGCCCGATCAGCGAGATCGTGGTGACCAACACCCTGCCGCTGACGCCGGAGAAGCAGCTCGACAAGCTGACCGTGCTGTCGATCGCGCCGCTGCTGGCCCGGGCGATCCGCGAGGTGTTCGACGACGGCTCGGTGACCACCCTCTTCGGTGGACTGAGCTGAGCGGAGCGCGGCGCGCGCGACCTGCGTGATCACCGTTTCCGTCGGCCTGCGGGTCGGCGGGAACGGTGATAAGGGGACTGCCGGAAACCCCGGAATCAGCTCGGGTAGACTGGTGCGGTTGCCACGGCGAGGGTGCCCGGCGGGCCGCTGAAAAGCACCGCACGGAGGCACCGTGATCGACGCGGTGCTCCGGGCAGTCGTTCATGACGCATGAGCCCCAGCGAGCCCCTCGCCCCAGCACCGCCAGACGACAAGCCGCCGCAGCGAAGCATCAGGAGTTCTCCCGTGTCCGAGGTAAAGATCAGCGCCGAGCCCCGTACCGAGTTCGGCAAGGGTGGTGCCCGCCGTACCCGCCGGGCCGGCATGGTGCCCGCCGTGCTGTACGGCCACGGCGAGAAGCCCAAGCACATCGCCCTGCCGTCCCGTGAGTTCGCGGCGGCCATCCGCAAGGGCGGCGCCAACCAGCTCTTCGTGATCGAGGTCAGCGACGGCACCCAGGTGCTGGCGCTGCCGAAGGCGATCCAGCGTGACCCGATCAAGGACAGCTTCGAGCACGTCGACCTGCTGCTGGTCCGCCGGGGCGAGAAGGTCACCGTCGACGTCCCGGTCCAGCTGATCGGTGAGGCCGCGCGGGACACCCTGATCGTGCACGACCACGACACCCTCTCGGTGAGCGCCGACGCCACCAAGGTGCCGGACCACCTCGAGGCGTCGATCGAGGGCATGGAGGCGGGCACCCAGGTGACCGCCGCCGACGTCCGGCTGCCGGCCGGCGTCGAGCTCATCGCCGACCCGGAGATGGCGGTCGCCTCGGTGACCGCCGCGCCGACCGCCGAGCAGCTCGAGGCCACCCTCCCCGAGGTCGAGTTGGCCGACGAGGAGATCGAGGCCGGGGTCGGCGAGGGAACCGAGTCCTCCGAGGGCGCCGAGGCCGGCGTTACGGCCGCCGCCGGTGGCGAGGAGAGCGCCGAGGCGAAGACCGAGGCCTGATCGGATCGCATCGTTGCGACAGGCGTCCCCGCGCGGGGGGCGCCTGTCGGCGTATCGGGACCCGGGCCGGCGGGCGCGGGGGAGCTGCGGGAGGGGCGGGGCGTGACGGACGAGGCGGGGCCGTGGCTGGTGGTCGGCCTGGGCAACCCGGGCCGGGAGTACGCCGGCAACCGGCACAACGTCGGCTTCCTGGTGGCCGACCTGCTGGCCGGCCGGATCGGCGCGAAGTTCGGCCGGCACAAGCGGGCGGTGGCCGAGGTGGCCGAGGGGCGCCTCGGCTTCGGCGGTCCGAAGCTGGTGCTGGTGAAGCCGCTGACCTACATGAACCTCTCGGGCGGGCCGGTGGCCGGCCTGGCCCAGTTCCACAAGGTGCCGCCGGGCCAGGTGATCGCGGTGCACGACGAGCTGGACATCGGCTACGGCCAGCTGCGGGTGAAGTGCGGCGGCGGTGAGGGCGGGCACAACGGCCTGCGGTCGATGTCGAAGTCGCTGGGCACCAAGGAGTACGTCCGGGTGCGGTTCGGCATCGGCCGGCCGCCGGGGCGGCAGGATCCCGCGGACTACGTTCTGTCGGATTTCAGCGCGGTGGAGCGCAAGGAGCTGGAATTCCTGGTGGACCGGGCGGCGGACGTGGTGGAGTCGGTGGTCACCAGGGGTGTGGAGCCGACGCAGAACCTCTATCACGGAGTGTGAGCGCCGGGTCGGATGCCGGGGGCCGGTAGTCTGCGCTCTTCGGCGTGGCGCGGCCGGCGACTGGGTTCGCCGGGGGCGGGTCGTGGCGGCGCGGAGCGTGGCGAGGCGACGGGAGCAGTGTGATGGGCAGTCCTCCGATGATCGACGGCGCGTTCGCCCGGTGGTTGGCGGCGCGGGCCGGCCAGGCGCTGCTCGGCCTGCGCGCGGAGATGGGCTTCTCGGACCCGGGGGCGTTGAAGTCGGCGGGGGATAAGGTCTCGCACGACCTGATCCGCACCGAGCTGGCGAAGTGGCGGCCGGGCGACGCGGTCCTCTCCGAGGAGGACGAGGGCTCCCGGCTGGCCTGGGCGGCGGAGGTGAACGCGGGGGCGGTGCCCCGGTTGACCGCCGACCGCGTGTGGATCATCGACCCGCTCGACGGCACCCGAGAGTTCGCCGAGGAGGGCCGCTCGGACTGGGCGGTGCACGTGGCGCTCTGGGCGCGTAACGCGCCGACGCCGCACGGCCTGGTCGCGGGCGCGGTCGGGTTGCCGGCGCAGCACCGGGTGCTGGGCACCGACTACCCGCCGGCGTACCCCCCGATGACGCTGGAGGCGGCGACGGCTGGTGGCGGGCGGACCATCCGGCTGGCGGCGAGCCGGAGCCGGCCGCCGGTGTTCCTCACCGACCTGGCCGAGGACGTCGGGGCGCACCTGGTGCCGATGGGGTCGGCCGGGGCGAAGATCGCCGCGGTGGTCACCGGTGAGGTGGACGCGTACATCCACGCCGGGGGGCAGTACGAGTGGGACTCGGCCGCGCCGGTGGCTGTGGCGACGGCCACCGGGCTGCACGCTTCCCGGATCGACGGATCTGCGCTGAAATACAACGAGGCGGATCCGCGCCTGCCCGACCTGCTGGTCTGTCGCAAGGATCTCGCCAGCCGGTTGCTTGCAGCGCTGCAGAGGCATTCCGGGTAGCCTGACCGCAGTTCCTGACATGCCCGACCGGAAAGGTCTGGAAATCGGATGAGCGAGCGAATCGAGCCCGTGTCATGACCGCCCCCGCCGCCTACCGGGTGTCGCACCTCGACGCGCTGGAGGCCGAGAGCATCTTCGTGATGCGCGAGGTGGTCGCCGAGATGGAGCGGCCGGTGCTGCTCTTCTCCGGTGGCAAGGACTCGATCGTGATGCTCCGGCTGGCGCAGAAGGCGTTCGCCCCGGCCAACATTCCCTTCCCGGTCATGCACGTGGACACCGGGCACAACTTCCCCGAGGTGCTGGAATACCGCGACCAGCGGGTCGCCGAGCTGGGCCTGCAACTGGTGGTGGCGAGCGTGCCCGAGGCGCTGGCCAACGGCCTGGTCCGCGAGTCGGCCGACGGGATGCGCAACCGGATCCAGACGCCGGTGCTGCTGGACGCGGTGGAGAAGCACCGCTTCGACGCGCTCTTCGGCGGCGCCCGCCGCGACGAGGAGAAGGCCCGGGCGAAGGAGCGGATGTTCAGCTTCCGCGACGAGTTCGGCCAGTGGGACCCGAAGAACCAGCGGCCCGAGCTGTGGGCGCTCTACAACGGGCGGCACCACCCGGGCGAGTCGATCCGGGTCTTCCCGCTGTCCAACTGGACCGAGCTGGACGTCTGGCACTACATCGCCCGGGAGCGGATCGCCCTGCCCTCGATCTACTACGCCCACGAGCGTGAGGTGATCGAGCGCGACGGAATGCTCTACGCGGTCAACGAGTTCTTCCGCCCCCGGGCGGGCGAGGAGCGGTTCAAGGAGCGGGTGCGCTACCGCACGGTGGGCGACGCGTCCTGCACCGCGGCCGTGCGCTCCGACGCCGACACGGTGGAGAAGGTCATCGAGGAGGTCGCCGCCACCCGGATCACCGAGCGCGGCGCGACCCGCGGCGACGACCGGGTCAGCGAGGCCGCCATGGAGGACCGCAAGCGGGAGGGCTACTTCTGATGACCACCGAGACCGCGGCCCCGGCCGGCGCGAACGCGACGGACGCCCCTGCCACCGGAGCCGGGCCGGAGGCCCGACCCATGGACCTGCTGCGCTTCGCCACCGCCGGCAGCGTCGACGACGGCAAGTCGACGCTGATCGGCCGGCTGCTCTACGACACGAAGTCGCTCTTCACCGACCAGCTAGCCGCCGTCGAGGCGGTCAGCGCGGCCCGGGGCGACGAGTACACCAACCTGGCGCTGCTCACCGACGGCCTGCGCGCCGAGCGGGAGCAGGGCATCACCATCGACGTGGCGTACCGCTACTTCGCCACCCCGCGGCGGAAGTTCATCATCGCCGACACGCCGGGGCACATCCAGTACACCCGCAACATGGTGACCGGGGCGTCGACGGCCGACCTGGCGCTGATCCTGGTCGACGCCCGCAAGGGCCTGGTCGAGCAGTCCCGCCGGCACGCGTTCCTCTGCTCGCTGCTGCGGGTGCCGCACCTGGTCCTCTGCGTCAACAAGATGGACCTGGTCGACTACTCGCAGGAGGTCTTCGAGCGGATCGCGGACGAGTTCACCGCGTTCGCCGCGAAGCTCGACGCCCCCGACCTGACCGTGGTGCCGATCTCCGCGCTCAAGGGCGACAACATCGTCGGCCGCTCGGAGAACATGCCGTGGTACGAGGGGCCGTCGCTGCTGCACCACCTGGAGCGGGTGCACATCGCCAGCGACCGCAACCTCGTCGACGTCCGGTTCCCGGTGCAGTACGTGATCCGGCCGCAGTCCACCACGGTCACCGACTACCGGGGCTACGCCGGACAGGTCGCCTCCGGGGTGCTCAAGCCGGGCGACGAGGTGATGGTGCTGCCGTCCGGCTTCACCAGCCGGATCGCGGCGGTGGAGACCGCCGACGGGCCGGTCGCGGAGGCGTTCCCGCCGATGTCGGTGACCGTCCGCCTGGAAGACGAGTTGGACATCTCCCGGGGTGACCTGATCTGCCGGCCGAACAACGCCCCGGCGGTGTCCCAGGACATCGAGGCGATGGTCTGCTGGATGGACGAGGCCCGCCCGTTGCAGGTCGGCGGCAGGTACGCCATCAAGCACACCACCCGTTCCGCGCGGGCGATCGTGCGTGGCCTGCACTACCGGCTGGACATCAACTCGCTGCACCGCGACGAGTCTGCCGGGGAGCTGAGGCTCAACGAGATCGGCCGGGTGCGGCTGCGCACCACCGTGCCGCTGCTCGCCGACGAGTACCGGCGCAACCGCACCACCGGCGGTTTCGTCATCATCGACGAGACCACCAACCGCACCGTCGGCGCAGGAATGATCGTCGACACTGCCTGACCCCCTCTCACCCCTCGCTTGCCGGACACACTTACAGAGAAAGAGTGGCTATCCACGCTGGAATAGCCACTCTTTCTCTGTAAGTGCCTCGGCCTTGGCGTCGACGCCGGGGGCGGGGGGGTCAGTCGAGGCGGGTGGCGCCGGGGGCCGGTAGGACGGTCACGGTGGCGGGGGCGGCGAAGCCGCGCTCGGCGTACGCGGCTGTGACGGCGGCGGCGACCGCGTCGGCGCGGTCGGCGTCGACCAGGGCCAGGACACAGCCGCCGAAGCCGCCGCCGGTCATCCGGGCGCCGAGCGCCCCGGCCGCCAGCGCCGCCTCGACGGCGGTGTCGATCTCCGGGACGGTGATCTCGAAGTCGTCGCGCATCGAGGCGTGCGAGGCGGTGAGCAGCGGGCCGATCTCGCGTGCCCGCCCGGCGCGGAGCAGCGCGACGGTGTCGAGCACCCGCTGGTCCTCGGTGACCACGTGCCGGACCCGCCGCCGGGTCTCGTCGTCGTC
>NZ_JAMOKF010000123.1 GCF_023656545.1 Micromonospora phytophila
TGACGGTACGGAAGTCGGCGCGGACGGTGCCGCGCAGCCGGTACGGGCGGGAGTCGAGCAGCTCGGGGCCGAGCACCCGGCGCAGCCGGGACAACTCGGCGCGCAGGGTGACCGGGCGCAGCCGGTCGTCGCCGTAGAGGTCGAGGCCGAGCTGCTCGCCGCTGCGCCCCTCGGGATGGTCGAGCAGCAGCACCAGCAGTTCGCTGTGCCGGCGACCGAGCCGGATCCGCCGCCCGTCCCACCGCAGCTCCGCCTCGTCCCGGCCGAGCGCCACCACGGTGGCCACGCCCGGTTCGGCCGGCCTGGCGGCGGCGAGCTGCGCCTCGGCGGCCCGTGCGGTGGCGCGCACCAGCGCGAGGCTCTGCGGGTTGGCCAGGTGGTCGCCGCCGGTGATGTCGACCGCGCCGAGCAGCCGCCCCGTGGCGGGGTCGTGGATCGGCGCGGCGGCGCAGGTCCAGCGCTGCACCGGCCGGCTGAAGTGTTCGGTGGCGAAGATCTGCACGCTGTGGTCGACCGCGAGCGCGGTGCCGGGGGCGTTGGTGCCGGCGTGCGGCTCGTCCCACCGAGCGCCGGGCACGAAGTTCATCCGCTCGGCGTGCCGCAGCACCCCCGGATGCCCCTCCACCCAGAGCAGCCGCCCGTACGCGTCGCAGACCGCCATCAGGTGCGCGCCGTCCTCGGCGATCCCACCGAGCAGGTCCCGGAAGAGCGGCAGCACCCGGGCGAGGGGGTGGGTGGCCCGGTAGCTCTCCAGGGCGTCGTCGGTCAGGTCGACCGGCGGGGTCGCCTCCGGGTCGAGCAGGGCCCCCGCCGAGCGGCGCCACGAGCTGGCCACCACGTCGCGGACCTGCCGCGGCGCGGCGCCGGCGGCGAGGAACGCCTCGTGGGCGGCGCCGACCTGCGCGATCCGCTCGGCCGGATCGGCACCGAATTCCAGGGCGAGCCACGGGTCGGCCATCGGCGACCTCCTCGCGCCCATCGTGACGCAGCCCACCCCGGATCGCCAATACCGGTTGCCGCGCCGATCGGCGCGCCTCATCCTGCCTCGGTGGTCGCCAGCCGGGATGCTCCCGGCGCGGAGCACGCTCGGAATGCCCGCCTCGTGACGATCGGTAGCGGCGCCGGCGTCTCCGCGTCACCGATCGCCCTTCCGGAAACTCTCCTGCCAGAACCGCTGAACCGTGCAGCGCTCCCACGCCGTACCAGGCGGCGTACGGAGATCACCGGACGACGGGAGACACAAGGTGCAGCGCAAGCACGTGTTGGCGGCAGGGGTGGCGGTGGTCGCCTCGGCGGTGGTGGCGGTCGGGACCGGGTTCGGCTTCGCCGACACCACCCCCGCCCGGCAGAGCGCCTGTCAGGGCTCGGTGACGTTCTCGGCCGAGGGCGGGGCGCCCGCCGCGACCAGCGACCGGTTCCCGGTGGGCACCCGGCTGCGGGTGACCAACTTGGACAACAACAGGGCGGCGACCGTGACGGTGACCGGCCCGTCCGGGAGCTGCGTGCTGCTCAACGCCGCCGCGATGGAGCTGGTCCGGGAACCGGGCAAGAACGTGATCCGGCGCAACGTGGTGGAGCGCCTGGACGGTGCCGCCGCGCAGCCCGGGGGAGCGGCCCAGCCGGGCGGTCAGACCCGGCCGGGCAGCGCGCAGCCCCCGGCGCAGCCGGGAGGCGCGCCCGCGGCGAGCGTGTGCGCCGGTGCGATCACCTTCTCCGCCGAGGGCGGGGCGCCCGCCGCGACCAGCGGCCAGTTCCCGGTCGGTACCCGGCTGCGGGTGACCAACCTGGACAACAGCAAGGTGGTGACGGTGACGGTGACCGGCCCGTCCGGCAGTTGCGTGCTGCTCAACGCCGCCGCGATGGACGCGATCCGGGAGCCGGGCAAGAACCTGGTCCGCCGCAACGTGGTGGAGCTGCTCCGCTGACGTGCCGCCGCACGGTTGCCGCTTGGTGCCGAGGCGTCCCGCCGGCCTGACGGCACCCCGGCCCGCCGGTCGGTGGAACACCATGGGTGTCTCCGGGGTGCCGTGGCACCCATGGTGTTCCACCAGGTCGTCAGGCGATGCGGCGGATGCGGCGGACGGCCAGGTAGAGCAGGAGCGCGGCGAGGGCGACGAAGATGCCGGTCTCGATGCCCTGGAACAGCCAGAACCGGTCCGCCGGCTGGTAGAGCTGCCAGTTGTACGCGCCCGGCTGGAGGCCCAGCTCGGCGCCGCACGCCCGGCCCTTCGCCTCCGTGGCGCCGGGCGGGCACATGATCCGGGTGTCCTCCGCCATCATCGTCCCGTCGGGGTTGCGGATGCCCTGGCTGAGGACCCAGTCGCCGCGGCTCATGGCGGCCTCCGTGACCCCCTCGATCGGGAAGGTGAGGGTGCGGGCGGGCTGGTAGTGCGGGCGGGCCAGGACCGCCACCGCCGCCCGGACGCCGATGAACCCGGCCAGCGTGATGCCCATGGCGGGCAGCATCCGTTTCCACACGGTGCCGGCGAAGATGCCCAGCGCCACTGCGAAGAGGGTGTATCCGATCGGGACGACGCCCTGCAGGTCGAACACGATCACGCCGAGCCGACCCTCGTACGCGGCCTGGGTGAGCGGTTCGACCCACCACGACATGCCCAGGCCGTAGCAGACCGCGAGGACCATCACGGCCGCGCCGACCAGCCCGAACTTCACCAGCGCCCAGCGGGTCCGGCCGACGCCCTGGGTCCAGGCGAACCGGTGCGTGCCGTGCTCCACCTCGCGGGCGACCAGCGGGGCGCCCCAGAACAGGCCGACCAGCACCGGCAGGGTGAGCAGCAGCACGGCCACCAGGTTCAAACTGCCGTACCGGTTGGTGAAGCGGCGGAAGCCCGCGTCGCAGGTCTCCCGGGTCGCCGCCGCCACGTCGGTGCCGGCGAGCTGGCGTACACAGTCGACCAGCCCGAGTTCGGCGAAGCTGTGCCGCATCGACAGGCCGATCGGCACCATCAGGGCGGCGAGCGCCGCGAACCCCAGCAGGGTGAACAGCGCCTGCTTGCGGTGTTGCCGCCAGGTCAGCCAGATCATGCCGGCACCCCCCACTCGCTGTGACTGGTCCGCGTGTTGCCGTCGGCCAGGTAGGCCAGGATGACGTCCTCCAGGCCGACCTCACGCACCGTCCAGGTCGGATCGCTGACCGGGCCGTCGGTGCGGACGAGCAGCGTGGACTGTCGGTCGGTGTGACTGGCCCGCACGACGGCGGCGACGCCCCCGATCGGGCCGCCGTCGTGCCGCGGGCCGACCAGCTGCCGGTGCCCGGCCACCAGATCGTCGACCGTGCCGGCGAGCTGCACCTGGGCGGCGTTGAGCACGATCAGGTAGTCGCAGACGCGTTCCAGGTCGGCCAGCAGGTGCGAGGAGAGCAGGACGGTGGTCCCGGAATCCGCCACGCTGCCCATCAGCGACTGGAGGAACTCCCTGCGGGCCAGCGGGTCGAGGCTGGCGACCGGCTCGTCGAGCAGCAACAGCCGGGGTCGCTTGGCCAGCGCCAGGGCGAGTGCCACCTGGGCCCGTTGCCCGCCGGAGAGTTTGCCGACCGGCCGGTCCGGCGGTATGCCGAGCTGGGCCAGCCGGTTCCGGGCGAGCTCGGCGTCCCACCGCCGGTTCAGTTTGCCGCCGGCGGTGACCAGCTCGGCGGCGGTGAAGTCCCGGTACAGCGGGGTGTCCTGTGCGACGAACCCGATGTCGGCCAGGCCCTCCGTGTCGCCGTACGGCGACCTGCCGAACACCCGTACCGCGCCCGCGTCGGGCTTGAGCAGCCCGACGGCCAGGTGCAGCAGCGTGCTCTTGCCCGCACCGTTCGGCCCGACCAGCGCGGCGATCCGGCCGGCCGGCAGGTGCAGCGAGCAGTCCCGCAACGCCCAGGTTCTGCCGTACCGCTTGCCCAGCCGGTCGGCCTCCAAGACCATGTCCATCCTCTGTCCTCTCGTTCCGCTCACGCCACCGCTTCGCGGCGGCGCGGGCGCTGGCTGCTGTGCCTGATGGCTCGCTCGCTGCGCTCGCTCACGCGGGCTCCTTCTGCGGGGAGTCGTCGGCGAGGGTGGCTCGTAGCGTGGTCTCCACCAGGGCGACAACGTCCTCGGCCGTGAGGCCGGCGGCCTGCGCCCGGTGCAGCCATGCGACCAGGTCTTCGCGCAGCTCGGCCTGGTTGGGCAGGGACGCGCCGGCCAGGGTGCGTCGGACGAACGTGCCCACCCCCGGTCGGCCAGCGACCAGGCCCTCGATCTCCAGCTCCCGGTACGCCTTCAGCACGGTGTTCGGGTTGATCGCCAGCGACTCTGCGACGTCCCGGACCTTCGGCAGCTGGTCGCCCGGCGACAGCAGGCCGACCCGCAGGGCCTGTTTGACCTGCTGGATCAGCTGCACGTAGGTGTTCACCTTGGTCCGGCCGTCCAGCACGAACTCGATCACCCGTGGTAACCCTTCTATTGTCCTACGACAGTAAGACTATAAGACAGGATGGCAGGACGGGAACGCGCTGTAAATGTTTGAAAGAGGCGGATCGCTCCTGAGCGGACAACGCACTGAACCCGCCTCTCTGGTGAGGGGCGGGTTCAGGCGGCGGGCCGGGGCGAGCGTCAGCCGAAGGCAGCGTCCAGGATGTCCAGGCCCCGGGCCAGTTCGTCGTCGGAGATGACCAGCGGCGGCAGGAAGCGCAGCACGTTGCCGTACGTGCCGCAGGTCAGGGTGAGCAGGCCGGCGGCGTGGCAGGCGGCCGAGACCGCCGCCGTGGCGGCCGGGTCCGGGGTGAGGGTTCCGGGCTGGACGATCTCCACGGCCAGCATGGCGCCCCGGCCGCGTACCTCGGCGACGCGTGGGTCGCGGGCGGCGACGGCGCGCAGCCGTTCACCCATCACCGTCTCGATCCGCCGGGCCGCGCCGGCCAGGTCCAGCTCGTGCATGGTCTCGATGCTGGCCAGCGCGGCGGCGCAGGCGATCGGGTTGCCGCCGTACGTGCCGCCGAGGCCGCCGGCGTGCACCGCGTCCATCAGCTCCGCCCGGCCGGTGACCGCCGCCAGCGGCAGGCCGCCGGCGATGCCCTTGGCCAGGGTGACCAGGTCCGGCTCGACGCCCTCGTGCTGGCAGGCGAACCAGTCCCCGGTGCGGCAGAACCCGGTCTGGATCTCGTCGGCGACGAGGACCACCCCGGCCGCCGTCGCCCACTGGCGCAGCGCCGGCAGGAAACCCTTCGCGGGTACGACGAAGCCGCCCTCACCCTGGATCGGCTCGATCAGCAGGGCGGCGACGTTCTCCGCGCCGACCTGCTTCTCGATCGTCTCGATCGCCCGCGCGGCGGCCTCGGCGCCCGACAGCCCGCCGTCGCGCAGCGGGTACGACATCGGCACCCGGTAGACCTCCCCGGCGAACGGCCCGAACCGGTGCTTGTACGGCATGTTCTTCGCGGTCAACGCCATGGTCAGGTTCGTCCGACCGTGGTACGCGTGGTCGAAGACCACCACCGCCGGCCGCCCGGTCGCGTGCCGGGCGACCTTGACGGCGTTCTCCACCGCCTCGGCGCCGGAGTTGAACAGCGCCGAGCGCTTCTCGAAGCCGCCCGGGGTGAGCGCGTTGAGCTGCTCGCAGACCGCCACGTACGACTCGTAGGGGGCGACCATGAAGCAGGTGTGGGTGAAGCGCTCGACCTGCGCCCGGACCGCCTCGACGACCCGGGGGGCGGAGTTGCCGACGTTGGTGACGGCGATCCCGGCCGCGAAGTCGATCCACTCGCGGCCCTCGACGTCGGTGATCGTGCCGCCCGACGCCCGGTCCACGTAGGACGCGATGACGCTGCCGACGCCCCGGGCGACCGCCGCCCCGCGCCGCTTGTGCAGCTCCTCAGACGATGTCATGGGCTGTGCCTTCTTTCGTTCGCGACTGCGGGGCTCGCAAAACCCGGCTCACTCCTCGCGCTCACTGTCAGCCCTCGATGTTGTGCATGACGTGCTTGATCCGGGTGTAGTCCTCCAGGCTGTAGACCGACAGGTCCTTGCCGTGCCCGGAGTGCTTGAAGCCCCCGTGCGGCATCTCCGAGACGAACGGGATGTGCGTGTTCACCCAGACGCAGCCGAAGTCCAGCCGGCGGGTCATCCGCATCGCCCGCCCGTGGTCCCTGGTCCAGACCGACGCCGACAACCCGTAGTCGACGCCGTTGGCCCAGCGCACCGCCTCGTCCTCGTCGGAGAAGCGCTGCACGGTGATGACCGGCCCGAACACCTCGTCCTGGATGATCTCGTCGGACTGGCGCAGCCCGCTGACCACCGTCGGGGCGTAGAAGTAGCCGCGCTCGCCGACCCGGGAACCCCCGGCCTGCACCGCGGCGTGGTCGGGCAGCCGGTCGACGAAGCCGCTGACCCGGGCGAGCTGGTTGGCGTTGTTCAGCGGGCCGTAGAGCACGTCCGCGTCGTCCGGGGCGCCGGTCTTCGTGTTGCGGGCCTGCTCGGCCAGCGCCGCCACGAAGTCGTCGTGAATGCCCGGGCCGGCGAGCACCCGGGTGGCGGCGGTGCAGTCCTGGCCGGCGTTGAAGTAGCCACCGACCGCGATCGCCTCGGCCGCCGCCGCCACGTCGGCGTCGTCGAAGAGCACAACCGGGGCCTTGCCGCCCAGCTCCAGGTGGGTCCGCTTCAAATCCGGCGCGGCGGCGGAGGCGACCTCCATGCCCGCGCGGGTCGAGCCGGTGATGGACACCATCTGCGGGGTCGGGTGCGACACCAGCGTCCGGCCGGTGTCCCGGTCGCCGCAGACCACGTTGAACACGCCCGCCGGGAAGAACTCCGCGGCGATCTCGGCCAGCAGCAGCGTCGACAGCGGCGTGGTGTCCGACGGCTTCAGCACCACCGTGTTGCCGGCGGCGAGGGCCGGGGCGATCTTCCACACCGCCATCATCAGCGGGTAGTTCCACGGGGTGACCTGGGCGCAGACACCGATCGGCTCGCGCCGCACGTACGAGGTGTGCCCGGCCATGTACTCGCCGGCCGAACGCCCCTCCAGCATCCGGGCGGCGCCGGCGAAGAAGCGGAACTGGTCCACCGACGGGGGCAGTTCCTCGTCGGCGGTGAGCTGGCGCGGCTTGCCGGTGTTGCGTACCTCGGCGTCGACCAGCTCGGCCGCGCGGGCCTCGACCGCGTCGGCGAGCTTGAGCAGGGCCTTCTGCCGTTCGGCGGGGGTGACGTCCCGCCAGCCCTCGAAGGCGGTGGCGGCGGCCCGCATCGCCGCGTCCACGTCGGCGGGGCCGGAAACCGGGGCCTGCGCGAACACCTCACCGGTGCAGGGGTCGATCAGGTCGGCGTAGCCACCGTCGGCCGGCTCGACGTACTCGCCGTTGACGAAGTTGCGCAGCTTCTGCTGGTCACTCATGACGGGATCTCTCCGAGAGGGGTCCGGTGGTGCGGTCTGCGGCGGTTATCGCAATCTGCATGCCATCTTCGCTACTGAATTCGCGGCAGACAAGGCCCGTGGCGACTGTTTCCGTCGACCGATCCGTGGTCTACGCTGCTCGGCGTGGAGTCCGTAGCCTTCTATGTCGCCTCTCGCCCCGCGCACGGCGAGGGCGAGCTGACCGTCCACCACCCGTACGACGGGCGGGCTGTCGCCCGTACCACCCTCGCCACCGCGGCCCTGCCCGCGCACGCCCGGGCGGCGGCCCTGGACCACGTCTCCCGGCGGCTCGCCGAGCGGGCCGAGGAGGTCGCCCGGCTCATCACCGCCGAGAACGGCAAGCCGGCGAAGTGGGCGCGGGCCGAGGTGGGGCGCGCGGTGTCGACGTTCCGGTGGGCGGCCGAGGAGGCCCGCCGCTTCTCCGGCGAGCTGCAACGCCTCGACACGGACCCGGCCGCCAACGGGCGGATCGCCCTGGTCCGGCGGGCACCGAAGGGGCCGGTGCTCGGCATCGCGCCGTTCAACTTCCCGCTCAACCTGGTCGCGCACAAGGTCGCCCCGGCGATCGCGGTCGGCGCGCCGATCATCGTCAAGCCGGCCCCGGCGACGCCGCTGTCGGCGCTGCTGCTCGGCGAGATCCTCGCCGAGACGGAGCTGCCGGAGGGCATGTTCTCCGTGCTGCCGCTGCCCAACGAGCGCGCCGCCGAACTGGTCGCCGACCCCCGGCTGCCGGTCGTGTCGTTCACCGGCTCCGGGCCGGTCGGCGCGGCCATCCGCCGGTCCGTGCCGGAGAAGCACGTGACCCTGGAACTCGGCGGCAACGCCGCCGCGGTGATCTGCGAGGACTGGAACACCGACGAGGACCTGACCTTCGCCGCGCACCGGATCGCGACCTTCTCCAACTACCAGGCCGGGCAGTCGTGCATCGCCGTGCAGCGGGTCTACGTGCACGAATGGCTCTACGACGGCTTCCTGCCCCGACTCGTCGCGGCCGTCGAGGAACTGCGCACGGGCGACCCGTCCGACCCGCTGACCGATGTCGGGCCGCTGGTGTCCGTCGCGGCCGCCCAGCGGGTCGAGGCGTGGGTCGACGAGGCGGTGGCGGCCGGCGCGACGATCGAGGTGGGCGGCCGGCGCGAGGGCGCGACCTACCCGCCGACCGTGCTCTCCGGCGTGCCGGCGGACGCCAAGGTCTACGCCGAGGAGGTCTTCGGGCCGGTGCTGGTGGTCGCCCGGGTCGAGCACGACCAGGCCGCGTTCGCCGCGGTCAACGACTCGGCGTACGGGTTGCAGGCGGGCGTCTTCACCCATCGGGTCGATGTCGCCTTCGCCGCGCACCGCGCCCTGGAGGTCGGCGGGGTGATCGTCGGGGACGTGCCGTCGTACCGGGCCGACCAGATGCCCTACGGCGGGGTGAAGGGGAGCGGGGTCGGGCGCGAGGGGCTGCGCAGCGCGATGGAGGACTACACCGACCCGCGGGTGATGGTGCTGACGGGGGTTTCCCTGTAGCGGGTGCGCCCGCTCACCAGGTGCCGTCGTCGCGGACCGGGGCAGGGGCGCGGCCGAGCAGCAGGGTGGTCAGGGCCGCGTCGATGTCCTCGCCGAGGAACCACTCGCCGGCCTGATCGAGCGCGAAGATCCGGCCGTGCTCGTCCACCGCGAGGATGCTCTCCTGGCGCTCGGTGCCGATCGGGAAGAGCCGCACACCGAGGACCGCGGCGAAGTCGGCCAGGGTGTCGGCGGTGTGGGCGACCTGACGTGGCCGGATGTCGAACCGGGAGATCCACACCTGTTCGCCGAGGCCGCGCCGGGCACCCACCAGGCTGGGAAACGCGCGGAGCATCGCCAGGGCCGCCGGGAAGTCGGCATGGGCCGACGTGCTGCCGCTGACCGCGCTGACGTCCCTGATCGCGGACATGGCCACGATCTCGTCCCCGAAGTGGGGCCGCCAGCCAGCCGCGACGAGCGCCTGCGCGACGTCCGGCGGAAAGCGGCCCGGGTCGGGGTCCGGCTGCTGCTCGGGATGCCACGGCATGGTGAACGCCCGGTCGGACCAGGGCAGGACGTTGAAGTCCACGAGCACGTCGACGCACGAGTCGCAGGGGCGGTCGGCGGGGCCGCCGTTCGGGTCACCCGGCTCACGCACCCGGAACACCTCGAACCGCGCGGTCTCCAGCAGGCCCTTCGCGTCGGCCATGCCCAGCGGGGCGATGCCTTCGGCGGCGCGGCGGTGGTCGTACTCGTGCAGGACTTCGGAGACGACGATGAGCTCGGCGTGCCGGTCGCCACCGCGCACCAGGTGGCCGGCGGGAAGCTCGTCCAGATAGGTGCGGACCAGCGGGTGGTGGTTCAGCGCGATGTCGCCCTTGGCGCCCTGTGCCCGGAACAGCCGGCCCTCGACAGTCAGGTGCGCGGCGGTGTTGGGGGTGGGCAGCCGACGGATCTCCCGCAGGAGTTGGCTCGCCGGGTCGACCGTGCGCGGTGCGGTGGGCCCCGCGGGCGGCTCCGCCGGTACATCTGCTCCACCACGCCGACCGGCACCCGCGGCCAGGTGGTCACCTCGCCGGTCTGCTTGTCCACCACGGTGGTCGGCAGTTCGCCGGGGGTCGTCCGTGCCGACGGCCACAGTGGACGTGATGACGTACCCCAGGTCGAACTCGTCGACCGTCGGGCGGCACTCGTGTCCCAGACGCTGTGAATCGCGGCGGGCCCACACGGCGGCGAGCTGCTCAGCCTGATGGCGGTCGATCACGGCCTTGAAACTACCGGACCCCACGGATTTGTGGCAGCCGGTATGGTTCGCCCTACCGACGGTGACCGGGGAGGGTCCAGGATCAGCCCTTGACGCCTGCGGAGCGGGCTGTACGCGATGCCCTGCTTCATCGAGCGCAGGAGGCCTTCTGGCGAGCGCTGAGCAATGACGGAAGTGAGGCTTGACTGCGATGGACGCCCCAACTGGTCTCGCTCTTCCGGCGTTCTTCAGCTACTACGACTCGCCCGTCAAGCTGGTGGAAACGGCGGACGGAGGTATTGCCGCATGGCGCCTGTCGAAGGACACGGGGGGTTGGACACCGCGAACAAGCTGATCGACAAGCTCCTCTTCACTGAGGGGGATGACATCGAACAGTTGACTCGTGAGGAGTTCGTTCAACTCACTGAACACGACCGCGCGTACTACCTGCGCGGTGAGGGCCCAATCTTCGCGCTGTATGAGACGGTCCGGGCGATGAGGGACGCGCAGGCTCGCGAGCGGCGGTATCCGTCCCCGACCGAGACCGCCTTGATGCAGGCATCCAGCGCAAGACGTTCGTGATGTTCGAGGAGGAGTTGCAGCGAGCGGGAGACCCCGCCGCCGATCCCTCACTGGGACTTGAGAGCAAGTAGCACCCGAGGCCGGCACGCGGAAACCTGTTGCGGTGCCGCAGGGGCGTCGGTCAGGGTCGCTCGCATGGCTGACTCGCCCGCGGACCATGGCACCGGCACCTCCACCGACGACGAACCCGCCCGACGTTTCGGCTGGTCGAACATGTTCCTCCACCCCGACGACGACCCGCGCTCCGACGGCGGCTTCGACGACGAGCGCATCATCCTGGTCGAGTACCTGCGCGATCAGCGCCTCACGCTCGAACTGAAGTGTGCGGGCCTGGACGCGGACCAGTTGGCCCGACGCGCCGTACCGCCGTCGACGCTGTCGCTGCTCGGCCTGGTCCGGCACCTGGCCGAGGTGGAGCGGGGTTGGTTCCGGCGGACGATGGCCGGCCAGGACGCGCCGAGGATCTACTGTTCGGAGGCCGAGCCGGACGGCGACTTCGACGGCGCGGTGGCCGACTCGGAGGTGGTCGCCGAGGCGTGGCGCACCTGGCGGGCGGAGGTGACGTTCGCCGACAGGTTCGTGGCCGAGTCGCCCGATCTCGGGGTGAAGGGCCGGCACCACGGCGAGGAGATCTCCCTGCGGGAGCTGCTGGTGCACATGATCGAGGAGTATGCCCGGCACAACGGCCACGCCGACCTGCTCCGCGAGTTGATCGACGGCCGGGTCGGGCAGTGAGGGCTGTGGAGATGACGGACCGGATCGGTCGGGCGGCGCTGCTTTACGAGCGGGCCGTGTTCGGCGGCGACGCGGCCGCGTTGGACGAGGCGGAACGGGACCTCGCCGGTGTGGAGGCGGATCTGGCGCTGGCGCGGGGCAGAATTCTGCACGCCCGCTACCTGGATATGCGGGTCGAGGACCCGCAGGAGTTGCCGCTCTTCGAGCGGGCCGTCGAGCTCTATCGGCAGCTCGGTGACGCCCGCGGCGAGGGGGAGTCGCTCTTCTGGGTGGGCACCGTCCACCAGGTGGTCCGGCAGGACAACGCCACCGCCGCGCCGGCCTTCGCCCGGGCGCGCGAGCTGGCGACCTTGGCAGGGGACCGACTGACCCTGTCGTACGTCCTGCGACACCTGACCTTCGCCGCGCAGGCCGCCGGTCGCCTCGACGCGGCGCGGGAGCTGTTGACGGAGTCGACCAGGTTGCGTCGGGAACTGGGGTTCGTCCCCGGAGTCGCCGCGAACCTGATCGGGCTGGCGTACCTCGCTGCCGGGGACGGCCGTCCGGACGAGGCCCGGGGCCTGCTCGACGAGGCGGCGGCCCTCGCGGCGACCAGTGACGCGCACGGAGTCGCACGCTGGATCGGCGAGGCCCGCGACGGGCTCGGCCTGGGTGCCTCCGTTGTCGCTCCGGGAGCGGTGGATGCCCCCGAGGCAGATGAGTCGCGCAGCCACCGGCCGGATGACGAGCCCGCCGGCCGCAAGGGCGCAGGCGCAGGCGAGCAGGACGCCGACACGCCGTCGTGACGCCCGACGACGCCGGGGAGGCGGGCGGGCGCAGCGCGGCCGGCGAGCGGCTCGGGGGCGGTGGGCGCGTCGACCCGCCGGGCAGCGTGGCGGGGGCGTTGGCCGTACAGGAGCGGTTGCGGCCATTGGTCGACCTGGTCGGGCCGGGGCCGACCGCGCCCGCGACGGTGGCCGGCCTGGACGTCGCGTACGCCGAGAGCGGCGACCGCCTCGCGGCGGCCGTCACCGTGCTGGACGCCCGGACCCTCGCCGTGGTCGACGAGGCGGTCAGCGTCGGCCGGCCGGCCTTCGACTACGTACCGGGGCTCTTCGCCTTCCGCGAGCTGCCCGCGCTGCTCGACGCGCTCGACGGGCTGACCGTCCGCCCGGAGCTGCTGGTCTGCGACGGGCACGGGTTGGCCCATCCGCGCCGGTTCGGCCTGGCCTGCCACCTGGGCGTGGTGACCGGCCTGCCGGCCATCGGGGTGGGCAAGACGCCGCTGGTGGGGCAGTGGTCGCCGCCGGGCGAGCGGCGGGGTTCGTGGGCGCCGCTGCGCGACGGGGACGAGGTCGTGGGGCGGGTGCTGCGGACCCGTGACGGGGTGAAGCCGGTCTTCGTCAGCGTCGGCCACCGGATGGGTCTGGACAACGCGGCCGCCCGGGTGCTGGCGCTGACGCCGCGCCACCGGTTGCCGGAGACCACCCGCACGGCGGACCGGCTCTGCCGCGACGCCCTCGCCGGTGGAGCGCGGGGCGGCCGCCGAGGGTAACGCGGCACACATCCGGAGCGCTCAATGACAGGGGGTGACCCTGACCCGGTAGTAACCTGACCGTCGGACCCCCGTCGGGGGAGGAACGGCGAGGTGATCATGGCGATACGTCGGCATGCGGCGCGGCTTGCGACGGTCTGCGCGTTGCTGGGCGGCCTGGTGACACTCAACGCGTCGCCGGCGCTCGCCGACGAAGACGCGGTCCGGGTGCGGGCGGCCGGCAGCTTCACCGCCGGCGGTTCCCCCGAGGGCGTCACGGTCGAGGTGCGCAAGCGCAGCGACGGCTGCGTGCTGCTGCGCACCGCGCTGGGGCTGCGCCTGCGCGGGCTGCGCCCCGACCAGGCAGCCGTGGAGGTCAACGCGGGCGGCCGCTGGTTCCCGGTGCCGCTCTCCGGCGGCGCGGGGAGCGTCGCCACCTCGGCCACCTCGCCGGCCGACCCGAGGCTCTGCAAGGGCAAGAGCATCACGGTGCGCTACCGGGTGGCGTTCGCGGCCGGGGTGCCGAACGGTCGGCTAGCCGTCACCGCTGAGGCCAGCAACGCGTTCGGACGGCTGCTCGCCAGGGGCTCCGCGGAGTCCCGGGTGGTCGGCGGGCTCGCCTCGGCCTCGCCGTCGCCGACTCCGTCGAAGAAGCCGTCGCCGACGCCGAGCGCGGTTGCCACCGAGGCGGCCACCGCCGAGGACGCGGGCGCCGTGGCGGCCCTGGCCGGTGCCGGCGGTGGGGCGAGCACCACCGCGGCGGACGAGTCCTCCGGCGGCTCCCCGATCATGTTCTTCGGCATCGCCATGGTGGCCGTCGGCATCCTCCTCATCGTCCTGTTGGTCCGCCGCTCCCGGTCGGAGAAGGAGCAGGTCGGCGACCTGCCCGGCGTCCCGCTGCCCCGTAACCCCGGTGGCACCACCTACCGCTCCGCGCAGGGCCCAGCCGCCGCGCCCGGCCTTCCCGGCCCGGTGTACGGCCAGCAGCCGCCGGCGACCCCGGGGGTATACGGGGGCACGCCCGCTCCGCGCCCCTCCGGCGGTGTCT
>NZ_JAMOKF010000124.1 GCF_023656545.1 Micromonospora phytophila
CGCTCCCCACCGGCGGGCCGGCGGCCAGCCGGTCCAGGATCGCCCGGGCCGAGGGGGGTGCCGCCAGCAGCGTGCGCCGCAGCTTCGCCGGGTCCGCGCAGAGCGCGGCCGTCCGCGGGTCCAGCTCCGCCGCCGGCCGGCCCAGCCCCGCCGGGTACGGGGAGACCTCGTCCACGCTCGGCACCACGTGCAGGGCGCTCTCCGGGCCGTACAGCAGGAAGAGCGCGCGCAGCCGGTTCACCGCGGCGCGCACGGCGGTCGGGGCGGGCGGGTGCGGGCCGGCGGTGGCCATGGCGAGCACCGCGTCGGTGGAGGTGGTGCCCTCGGCCGCGTCCCGGGTCAGCCGGGCGGCGTCGAGGATCTGCAGGGTGAACTGGTCCAGCCCGTCGAGGGCACGGGCCACCGAGACCCGGGACTGGGCCCGGATGGCGAGCGCGGAGACGTCGGCGGGCACCGGCACGACGAGGTCCGGCCGCAGCTGGAGCAGGGCGGCGAGCGACTCGTCGGGCAGTGACCGCAGGTGGTCGGCGAGTGAGGTGGTCATCGTCGTTCCACGCTAGCCCGCCGACGGGCTTCCTGCCCCTCGCACGTCGGGCCGGACCGGCACACCGCCGGTCGGGGCCGAGCCGCGCCGCGGTCGGTGCCGGTAGGTTCGTCGCATGCCTGCTCTGACGGTCGGATTCGACCTCGACATGACCCTGGTCGACTCGCGCCCCGGCATCGCCGACGCCTACCGGGCGTTGACCGCCCGGACGGGGGTGCACGTGGACGCCGAGGCGGCCGTCTCCCGGCTCGGCCCGCCGCTGCGCACCGAGATCGCCCGCTGGTTCCCGCCGGAGCAGGTGGACGCCGCCGTCCGCGCCTACCGCGAGCTCTACCCGGCGTACGCGATCACGCCCACGGTCCCGCTGCCCGGCGCCCTCGAGGCGATCGACGCGGTCCGTGCGCGGGGTGGTCGGGTGCTGGTGGTCACCTCGAAGCTGGGCCGGCTGGCCCGGCTGCACCTGGAGCACCTCGGGATGGTGGTCGACGAGGTGGCCGGCGACCTGTTCGCCGAGGAGAAGGCGACCGCGTTGCGCCGGCACGGGGCGACCCACTACGTCGGTGACCACGTGGCCGACATGGTGGCCGCCGGGGCGGCGGGGGTACCCGGAATCGCGGTCGCCACCGGGCCGTGCTCCCGGGAGGACCTGCGTGCCGCCGGGGCGGAGGTGGTGCTGGACGACCTCACCGGATTCCCAGCGGCGCTGGACGGCATGATCCAGCTAGCCTTGGAGCAGTAGTCGTCTCAAGCGAAACAGGGGTTCTCAGGTGCCGACGGGTCGAGTGAAGTGGTATGACGCGGCCAAGGGATACGGTTTCGTCACCAGTGACGAGGGTGGCGACGTGTTCCTGCCCAAGGGCGCGCTACCGGCGGGTGTCACCGACCTCAAGGGTGGTCAGCGGGTCGACTTCAGCGTGGTGGACAGCCGCCGGGGCGCGCAGGCGATGGGGGTCAAGCTGCTCGACGCCCCGCCGTCGATGGCGGAGCTGCGCCGGCGACCGGCGGAGGAACTGCACGGCCTCATCGAGGACATGATCAAGGTGCTGGAGGCGAAGGTCCAGCCGGACCTGCGCCGGGGCCGTTTCCCGGACCGCAAGACCGCTCAGAAGATCGCTCAGCTGGTCCACGCGGTGGCCAGCGAGCTGGAGGTCTGAGGGACCAGCCCGGCGTCGGTGGCCCGGCCGAGCAGCGCCTCGACGGCGGCGAACCCCGCGTCCCCCAGGTCCGCGGTGAACTCGTTGACGTAGAGGCCGATGTGCCGGTCCACCACGTCGGGTTCCATCTCCTGGGCGTGTGCCAGCACGTAGTCCCGGCTGGCGGCCGGGTCGGCCCAGGCCCGGCGGACCGACTCGCGGATCCATCCGGCCGCGGCCCGCGGGTCCACCGCGCCGCGCCGGGCCAGGATCGCGCCGAGCGGAATCGGCAGGCCGGTGTCGGCCTCCCACCACTCGCCCAGGTCGACCAGGGCGGTCAGGCCGTACCGCGGATAGGTGAAGCGGGCCTCGTGGATGACCAGACCGGCGTCGTACCTGCCGGCCGCGACGCCCGGCATGATCTCGTGGAACGGCACGACCTCGATCCGCGCCGGGGGCCGGTCGGCCGCCCAGAGCCGGAAGAGCAGGTACGCCGTCGTCCGGTCGCCCGGCACGGCAACCGTGGCGCCGCTCAGGTCGACCCCGCGATGACCGCCGCGATCGGCGCGGAGGCCGCGGTTTGCGCGGTCAAGGTGGTCGCCTGAGCCAGCGCGGTCGGGTTGGTTGCCTGAGCTAGCGCGGTCGGCGCGGTCGGGGTCGGCTGAGCTGGTGTGGTCGGCAGAGCCGGCTTGATCGGCGTGGTGGGCTGAGCCGGCGCGGTCGAGGTGGAGGGCGCGGTCGCCTGAGCCGGCGCGGTACTCGTCGGCGTCACGGTCGCCTGAGCCAGAGTCGGTGAGGTCGCCCCGGGTCAGCACGAGCGGGCCGTTGCCGCGGCCGAGCGCGCCCCCGCAGGGCAGCAGGTGATAGTCGTCCAGCAGCCACGGCAGCGCCGCGTAGCTCACCTTGACCAGGTCGAACGCCCCCCGCTCGGCGGCCGTGTTGGTCACGTCGACGTCCGCGTACGTCACCTTGACCGGCGGCGCGCCCGGCACGAGGCCGTGCACCAGGGCGTGGAAGACGAACGTGTCGTTGGGGCAGGGCGAGATCGCCAGCGAGAGCGCCACGCCCCCACGGTAGCCCCGCCCCCTCCCGGCCCCGCCCGCGGCCGAGCCACTGTGACGCGCGCCCGCTGTGGCGGTCGCCGTGCCGGTCGGGAAGGTGGCGCGCGGGCGCTTTGGAGCTGATGTCGTAAACGATTCGAGCCGGTAGGTCGCAGTGGCACCTGGAACCCGGTCGCGGTTGCGGTCGCGGGTCGGGCCGATCGGGCCGGCTGATGTCGTAAACGGTTCAGCTCCAAAGCGCGCGACAGGTGGGGTGGGAACTGCCGGGACAGAAGTTATCCACAACCTTGTCCACAGATCGTCGAGGGCTGTTGAGGAACGCCCGCCACGCCGGAAGCATCGTTCTCTTGGCGGAGTCGGAGGACGTCGTTGACCTGGGGGCGATCCTCCGGGCACTTCGGCGGAGGGCGGATCTGAGTCAGCGGGACCTGGCCGAGAGGTCGGGGGTTCCGCAGGCGACCATCGCGCGGATCGAGTCGGGGCGGGCGGTCGACCCGCGGTTCCGCACCGTGGAGAGGCTCGTCCGGGCGGCCGGCGGTGAGCTGACGATCGGTGTGTCACCCGACGATTTCGGCGGCGCCGCCGCCGGCGGCGGTGGTGGCGGTGGCGGGATCGGTGGCGGTGGTGGGATCGGTGGCGGGCGCGGTGGCGGTGGGGTTGTGAACGGGGACCGCCGCGACGGGTCGGTCGTGCCGCATGACGGGCTGCGGGACGCGGCGGGGCGTCGGTATCCGGCGCATCTCGACGCGTGGGAGGTGCGGGAGCCGCGTGACTGGCCGGGCGCCTGGTGGGCGAACTGGTACAAGCTGCCGCCGGCCTTGTGGCCGCGGCCGGTGCCGGCGGTCACCTACGAGCGGGACCGTGGCTACCGGGACGGGCGTCGGTGGGCCGAGCAGGTTCGGCGGACGGTCCGGGTGCGCCGGGTGGTGGGCGGCGGCCTGCCGGCGACGTCGTGGCGGTTCGTCGCCGAGCTGCCGGGCGGTGAGCTGGTCGGTGAGCTGCGAGCCCATGAACGCAGCCCACATCTGGCGGACGGCGAGGAACCGAACGACGAGCGGGAGATCGTGGTCGACGGGATCCTCGTCGACGGAAAGCACCGGCGGCTCGGCATCGGTCGCCGACTGGTGGGGCTGCTCACCGCGGAGATGGATCGGGCGGGCATCACGGCCGCCCGCGCCATCGCCGAGTTCGAGGGCGTCGATCTGCTGCTCGCCTGCGGCTACCTGCTCCAACCGAACCGACCGTGGGCGCTGCGGCTGGACCGGCCGTTTCAGGCCAGGGCCACCGCAGCCGCCGTGAGGACGTCGGACGTGCTGGCCATTTGAGGACCGCCGGGGCTGCCGCCCCGAGGGTGGCGAGCCCGCCGTTCAAGGCGGCTGCGGCTGTCGCGGGGTTGGCAGCAGGGGCGGATGTCCCATCGCTGCCGGTAGAGCCGGGGATCGAGGGCTGGCGTGCCGGTCAGGTCAGGACTTTGCGGCGGCCGTGACGACTGGGGGAGTGCCGGTCAGGCCAGGATCGTTGCGGCCGCCGTGAGGGCGGCGAGTGCCTCGCGCATGCGCCAGGCGTCACGGTCGCGGGGACCGACCGGGTTGGAGACGGTACGCAGCTCGGCGAAGGGGAGGCCGGCCTGCGTGGCGGCGACGGCCACGCCGTACCCCTCCATGGCCTCGGCCACCGCGTCCGGGTGCCGCCGGCGCAGTACGTCGGTGCTGGCCGCGGTGCCGGTCACCGTGCTGACCGTGAGCACCGGGCCCACCGTGGCCCCCGGCAGCCCGGCGCGTAGGGCGTCCAGCAGCTCGGGATCGGCGGTGACGGTCGTGCCGCCACCGAGCCACTCCGGGGGCATGCCCAGTTCGTCGACCGGGATGAAGCCGGTCGGCGACTCGGCGCCCAGGTCCGCGGCGACGGACCGGCTGGCCAGGACCGTGCCGCCCACCTTCACCTGGCCGGCGAAGCCACCCGCCACGCCCGCGCTGACCACCGCCCGGTACGGCCGGCCGGCCGCCTCGGCGAGCACCAGCAGCCGGGCGGTGGCGGCGCCGGCGACGGCCGGTCCGACCCCCACCGGCAGCACGGTCGTCGTCTGGTCCGACAGGCCGGCCCGGATGGCCTCCGCCTCGGCGGGCACCGCGGTGACCACCAGCAGGCCGGTCACGACAGTGGCCCCTGCGGCTCCCGCCGGGACTCGTCGTCCACCCCGCCCCCTCCGTTCGGCCCGCCGACCGCCGACGACGGGCGGTAGATGTGGTAGCCCGGCGGTGCCAGGCCGGGGTCGTCCAGCGGCGCGCCGGCTTGGACCGGGGCCGGGGAGGTGGGCGCGGGATCGGCGTTCCGGCCGTCGACCTTCCGCTCGGCGCGGTCGGGCCGCACGTCCCGGTCGGCCCGGTCCGGTCCGTCGAGACCCGTGTCCTCGGCGGTCTCGTCGGTCAGCTCGCCGTCGCCCAGCGGGCGGCCGAGCAGCCGCTCGGCGCGCAACCGTCCCGCCACCACCACGCCCCGGACGGCCGCCACCGCGCCGACCCCGGCCGCGACGGCGATCCCCATCCGGCCGTCGAAGGGTACGAGCCCCAGCCCGCCGCCCGCGACGAACGCGAGCATCAGCACCGTCTCCGAGTGGGCGAAGGAGCTGGCGCGCAGCCGTTCCGGGATGCGCTCCTGGATCGAGGCGTCCACGGTGAGCTTGGCGATGCCGCTGATCAGCGCCGAGACGAGACAGAGCAGGGCGACCATGGGCAGCGAGAACTTCAGCGCGGCGAGGACCGCCACGCCCGCGACGATGATCATGCCGCTGGACTGGATCGCGGCGGGCCGGTGGATGTGCAGCCGGGTGCCGATCGCGGTCGCCAGGAAACTCCCCACGGCCAGCGCGCCGCCGACCAGGCCGAGCGCGCCCTCGTCGCCCAGATCCCGGCCGAACACCACCGTGGTCAGGTCACCCGCCTTGATCGCGAAGGCGAGGAAGAGCAGCAGGAAGCCGTAGACCGCGCGCAGGGTCGCCGCGCCGACCAGGGTGGCGATCACCAGCCGGCCCGCCGGACGCCCCCGGCCCAGCGGCCGTTCCCCGGTGCGACGGCCCAGCGCGCGCAGCGGCCGGGGCACCCGCTCCGGCGGTTCCGAGTCGGCCTTCGGCGGCAGCCGCAGGGAAATCACCATGCCGACCAGGAAGATGACCGAGGCCACCCGGAGCGGCCACTGCGGCCCGAACCAGAACGCGGCCAGCCCGATCGGGGCGACGAGCGCGCCGGCCACCGTGCCGTAGACACTCGCCCGCGCGCCGACCTGGGACAGGCCCAACCCCTCCGGGAGCAGCCGGGGGACGGCCGCCGAGCGGGCCACCCCGTACGCGCGGGAGAGCGCCAGCACGCCGAACGCCGCCGGGTAGAGCCCGAAGCCGTGGATGTAGTCGGAGATCAGCCAGGCCAGAAAGGCCCGGCCGAGCATGGTGGCGGCCAGGGCGTACCGGCGGCCGTGCCGGAAGTGGTCGAGCAGCGGTCCCACCACCGGGGCGAGCATGGCGAACGGCACCATGGTCACCAGCAGGTAGAGGGCGACCTTGCTGCGCGCCTCACCGAGCGGGACGTTGAAGAAGATCGTCCCGGCCAGGCCGATGGCGATCAGCGTGTCCCCGGCGCAGGAGACCGCGTGCAGGTCGAACAGGCGCACCATGCCGACCTCGCCGCCGGCACCCCGGGACCGGGCCCGACCGGCGCGGCGGGTCATCCAGCGCCCACCGCTGACGGAGCCCCGGAACAGCAGTCGGACGGCTTTGATGCCCGTGCCGACGGTTCGCCCGAGTACGGACCGCCCGGAGCGGGAGAACAGCGGCATGTGCACCATCCTCGCCCATCCGATCGGCGCACGCCGCACCACCGCCGCAGAACATCTCGGGGAGTGCCTGTCAGCCGGCCGTACGCATGGGGAACAATGGAGGGGTGACCAGGCCCGCCTCCGCCCGTGCCGCCCGTCTCGACCAGGTGTGTGCCGCCGCCGTCGAGGTGGCGCGCGACGCCATCACCGAGGTCGACCCCGCAGACATCGGCGACCACCTGCAGGCTGTCGCGGAGGGCGACCGGCTCGTCACCCATTATTTCGACTGCCGGCTCACCGGCTACCGCGGCTGGCGCTGGGCGGTCACCGTCACCCGGGTGCCCCGCAGTCGGCACGTCACCGTCTGCGAGACGGTGCTGATCCCCGGCTCCGAGGCGTTGCTCGCCCCGGGCTGGCTGCCCTGGCAGGAGCGGCTCAAGCCGGGCGACCTCGGCCCCGGTGACCTGCTGCCCACCCCGCCGGACGACGAGCGGCTCCAGCCCGGCTACGTGCTCTCCGACGACCCGGCGGTCGAGGAGACCGCCTGGGAACTCGGTCTCGGCCGGCCCCGGGTGCTCTCCCGCGAGGGGCGCAGCGAGGCGGCCCAGCGCTGGTACGACGGCGACCACGGCCCGTCCGCGCCCATCTCGACCGCCGCCCCCGCCGCCGCGCGCTGCGGGACCTGTGGCTTCTACCTGCCGCTCGCCGGCGCGATGCGGCAGGCCTTCGGCGCCTGCGGCAACTTCTACGCGCCGGACGACGGTCGGGTGGTCAGCGCCGACCACGGCTGCGGCGCCCACTCGGAGACCCTGGTCGAGGCCGTCGACACCCCGGTCGACGAGTTGCCCACGATCTACGACGACAGCGCGGTGGAGACCGTGTCGGTCAGCCGGGCGCCCGGTTCGGTCGAGGCCGCCGAGCCGGCGGAGCCGTACGGGCACTCCTGACGGTCCCAGGCTGAGGCTGGGCCGGCCCCCGGCTGAGGCCGGGTCGGCTGCGGTGCCGGCGTCGGGTCGGTCAGGTGCTGGCGCGACGGCGACGGCGGTTGGCGTCGTGCCGCATCATCGTCGCGAGGCCGGGGAACCCCCACAGGAAACCGGCCAGGCAGATCCAGAGCCAGTCCTGGTGACCGTGCTCGGTCAGCCAGCCGCGGAAGAGCAGCAGCACCAGCCCGGCGACCGCCCAGGCCGCCATCCCGGCGAGGGCGAACGGCACCATCGGCGGGTCGAGTGGCTCGGGCCGCGGCGGCTGCTGCTTCGGCACGCCGCAAGCGTACGCGATCAACTTTTCCTGCCGGCCGGTGATCTGGGACGATGCGCGCGACAACGGAAGATCACCTGCGAGGAACCTGATGGCAGTAGCGCCGCCCGACAACGGCACACCACCCGACCCCGCTCATCCGCGTAGCGGTCTGGACCGGTACTTCGAGATCTCCGCCCGCGGCTCGACGATGAGCCGCGAGGTACGCGGTGGCCTGGCGACCTTCTTCACGATGGCGTACATCGTGGTGCTCAACCCGCTCATCCTCGGTGGTGCCGTCGACGGCGACGGCCAGAAGCTTCCCATTGCCGCCCTCGCCGCGGCGACCGCCCTGGTCGCCGGCCTGATGACCATCCTGATGGGCGTGGTCGGCCGGTTCCCGCTGGCGCTCGCCGCCGGCCTCGGCGTCAACGCGCTGGTCGCGTACGAGATCGCCCCGGAGATGACCTGGGCGGACGCGATGGGCCTGGTGGTGATCGAGGGTGTGATCATCGCGGTGCTGGTGCTCACCGGCCTGCGCACCGCGGTGTTCCGCTCGGTCCCGACGCAGCTGAAGACGGCGATCGGCGTCGGCATCGGGCTCTTCCTGACCATCATCGGCCTGGTCGACGCCGGCTTCGTCCGGCGGGTGCCGGACGTGCAGAACACCACCGTGCCGGTGGGCCTGGGCATCGGCGGCAAGCTGGTGAGCTGGCCGCTGCTGGTCTTCGTGGTGGGCCTGCTGGTGACGTTGGTGCTGGTGGTCCGCCGGGTCAGGGGCGCGATCCTGATCGGCATCCTCGCCTCCACGGTGCTGGCGATGATCGTTGAGGCGGTCGCGAACATCGGCCCGCCCTTCGTCGACGGCAAGCCGAACCCGAAGGGCTGGGCGCTCAACGTTCCGGAGCTGCCGAAGACCGTGGTGGACCTGCCGGACCTGTCGCTGCTCGGCAAGTTCAACGTGCTCGACTCGTGGGGCCGGGCCGGCTGGGTCGTCGTGCTGATGTTCATCTTCACCCTGCTGATCACCGACTTCTTCGACACCATGGGCACGATGGTGGCGGTCGGCCAGGAGGGCGGCATGCTCGACGAGCGGGGCACCCCGCCGCGGGCCAGGGAGATCTTGCTGGTCGACTCGATCGCGGCGGCGGCCGGCGGTGCGGCGAGCACCTCCAGCAACACGTCGTACATCGAGAGCGCCGCCGGTGTGGCGGAGGGTGCCCGGACCGGCCTGGCCAACCTGGTCACCGGCGGACTGTTCCTGCTGGCCATGTTCCTGGCGCCGTTGGTGGTGGTGGTGCCGTTCGAGGCGGCGTCGACCGCGCTGGTGGTGGTCGGCTTCCTGATGATGACCGCGGTGCGGACCATCGACTGGTCGGACTACGAGATCGCCATCCCGGCGTTCCTCACCATCGTGCTGATGCCGTTCACCTATTCGATCTCCAACGGCATCGGCGCCGGCCTGATCACGTACGTGGTGGTCAAGCTCGCCAAGGGCAAGGCGCGGGAGATCCACCCGCTGCTGTACGGGGTGGCGGCGCTTTTCGTGCTCTACTTCCTGCGCGGGCCGATCGAGTCCGTGGTGCTGTGACGCCTCGCTCCGGGCCGGTGACCAGATCGGATACCCGGCCCGGAGCAGGGCAATCCTCCCGGTGAGCATGGTCATATCGCATGTCGTTAGCCAGGCTCATTAGTTATGCTAACTATCGTGACGGAGCGGACGGTGACGGCGAAAAGCGTGCCACCGGCGCAGCTGGCACCGCAGCTGCGTGATGCGATCACCCGGCTCAACCGACGGGTCCGCCAGGCCCGGCCGGTCGGCGACCTCACGGTCACCCAGCTCTCCGCGCTCACCAGCCTCCGGCTGGCGGGCGCGCTGACGCCCCGGGAACTGGCCGACGTCGAGCGGGTACAGCCACCGACGATGACCAAGATCGTCGCGAAGTTGGAGGAGCGCGGCCTCGTGCAGCGCACCCCCCACCCGACCGACGGCCGACAGGTCATCCTCGCCGCGACCGAGGGAGGACGGGCGGTGCTCGACCAGTTCGAGCGCGCCCGCGACGAGTGGCTGGCCCACCGGCTGGCCGAACTCGGCGAAGCCGAGCGGGACACGCTGCGGCAGGCTGCCGAGATCCTGCAGCAGCTCGCCCGCGCCTGACCGCGCGCCACCGCGCCCGCGCCGTCCGCTGTCGATGACGCGTACGACCGCGAGGAGGCGCACCAAGAGTGCAGGCGAAGCTGAGCACGATGTTCCAGTCCCTACAGGTCCGCAACTACCGGCTTTTCGCATCCGGGCAGCTGATCAAGCTGATCGGCGTCTGGATGATGTTCATCGCCCAGGACTGGCTCGTCCTCGAGCTCTCCGACAACTCCGCCACCGCGCTCGGTGTGGTGACCGCCCTCCAGTTCACCCCGGTGCTGCTGCTCACCCTGATCTCCGGGCGGCTCGCCGACCGCTACGACAAGCGGATGCTGCTCTTCGTCGCCAACGCGTTCTGGACCGTCCTGGCGCTGGCCATGAGCCTGCTGGTGGTCACCGGGCTGGTGGAACTCTGGCACGTCTTCGCCTTCGCCGCCCTGCTCGGCACCGCCAACGCGGTGGAGACCCCGGTCCGGCAGGCGTTCGTCTCCGAACTGGTCGGCACGTCCCTGCTGCCGAACGCGCTCTCGCTCAACGCGGCCACCTTCAACTCCGCCCGGATCGTCGGGCCGGCCGTCGCCGGCCTGGCCATCGCCGCCTTCGACGTCGGGCCGGTCTTCCTGGTCACCGCGCTCAGCTCGATCGCCCCGCTGGTCAACGTGGTCCGGATGCGCCCGGCGGAGCTGCACCGCGAGGCGCTGCCGCCCCGCGACGAGCGGGCCTCGGCGAAGGTGATCGACGGCCTGCGCTACGTCCGGCGCCGTCCGGACCTGCTGCTGCCGATGGTGATGGTCTCGGTCATCGCCACCGCGCTGTTCAACTTCCAGCTCACCCTGGCCGCGCTGGCCAAGACCGTCTTCAACACCGGAGCCGCCTCGTTCGGGCTGTTCAGCAGCGCGCTGGCGGTCGGCGCGCTGGTCGGGGCGCTCGCCGGCACCGGGCGGCGCAGCCGGCCGTCGGTCTGGGTGGTGCTCGGCGCCGCGGTCGCCTTCGCCAGCTTCGGCACCCTGGTCGGCCTCGCCCCGGCGTACTGGATGGTGGTGACGCTGCTGCTGCCGACCGGGTTCTTCATGGTGTTCTTCGCCCAGGCCGCCAACCAGCGGATCCAGCTCGGTACCGACGCCGCCTTCCGCGGCCGGGTGATGGCCCTGTGGGTGCTGGTCTTCCTCGGCACCAACCCGGTCGGCGCCCCGGTCATCGGCTGGCTCGCCGAGACCTACGGCGCCGGGGCGAGCATCTGGATCGGTGGGCTGATCTCGCTGGTCACCGCCCTGCTCGCGCTCACCTGGCAGCTGCGCCACTCGGGTGCCCGGCTGCGCTTCCGCATCCTGCCGATGCCCCGCTTCTACGTCACCTCCGCCGACTGCTGAGGGCCGGGGGCGGTCGGTCCCGTTGAGCGGATGGCGCGGATGCGGCCAATCCGGTGGCGGTGCGGTGCGATGGGGCTTAGCGTCGATACGTGGAGGTCGGACGCATGCTGCTACTGGCCCTGGCGTTCATCGCCGTCGCCAGTCTGCCGGCGGTGATCGCCCTGGTGTTCTGTGCCGACGAGATCATCGACCGGGTGGCCTGCGGGTACGCCGAGTGGCGGGACCGGCGGCGGGAACGCCGCACCATCGCCCGACTGGACCGGGCGGTCGAGGCGGACGCGCTGACCCGCGACATCGACCTGAGCGGCTTCGACCGGGAGGACCGCCGTCCCCTGGAACAGCTCGCCGCCGACCTGCGCCGCCTCGGCGGCCAACGGGTCGGCGCGAGCGGCCGGTCGATGGTCTGGCACGGCGCGGTGCTCCAGGCGTACGACGATCGGCTCCGGCTGGCCTGCCGGGCGCTCGGGATCACCGAGCACCTGACCGAGCTGGAGGGCGTCGACCTGGAGATCGAGCGGGTCCGGGTGGAGGGCGTGCTGCACGCCGCCGGGCTGGCCCTGCCCGCCGCCCGGGCCAACCACCGGCAGCGCCACCCCTGAGCGGCAACCCCGGTTGAGGCTCTTCGTCGCGGTCCACCCTCCGCCGGAGGCGGTCGAGCACCTGCGCGCCCAGGTCGAGCGGCTACGCATCGGCGCGGCGTCCGCCGCCGGGATCAACGTCCGGCTCGCCGACCCGGCCCACGCGCACCTCACCCTCGCCTTCCTCGGCGACGTCGAGGCGGACCGGCTGGTCGAGGTGGAGAGCGCGCTCGGGCTCGCCGCCGAGTGGTCCCGCGACGGCCGGGACGCCACCCCCCGGCTCCGGCTGGGCGGCGGCGGCCGGTTCGGGCGGGGCCGGTTCACCGTGCTCTGGGTCGACGTGCGCGGCGACGTGGAGCCGCTGAACGTGCTGGCCCGGCTGATCCGCTCCCGGCTGCGGCACGCCCGCCTGCCCCACGACGAGCGACCGTTCCGGCCGCACCTGACCGTCGCCCGCCCCGGCGACCGGGTGCCCCCGACCGACGTGGCGGCCGACGTCACCGCCCTGCACGCGTACGAGGGTCCGGAGTGGCCGGCGGCCGAGATGGCGCTGATGCGCAGCCACCTCGGCCCCCGGCCCAGCTACGACCGGGTCGCCGCCTGGCCGCTCTGACCGCCCGTCACCAGGGCCCTCTGACGGCCCGTCACCTGGCCGCGCCGACCGGCCGTCACCAGGCCCACGCCTCCGGGCCGGGGCCGCCGTTGCCGACGGGCGGGAAGAGGTCGTCGAGGCGGGTCAGGGTCGCCTCGTCGAGGGTCACGGCCAGGGCGCCGAGGGAGCGGTCGAGCTGGTCGACCGTCCGCGGGCCGATGATCGGGGCGGTCACCCCCGGCCGGGAGAGCAGCCAGCCGAGCGCCACGTCCGCCGGGTCGTGACCCAGGTCGGCGCAGAGCTTCTCGTACGCCTCGATGGTCGATCGGTGCTCGGCCAGGGCGTCGGCCGCGCGGCCGCTGGCGCCGCGCGCGGCCCCGCCCTCCGCCATCTTGCGCAGCACGCCGGCGAGCAGCCCGCCGTGCAGCGGGGACCACGGGATGATGCCCAGGCCGTGGTGTTGCGCGGCGGGCACGACCTCCAGCTCGACGTGCCGGGTCAGCAGGTTGTAGATGCACTGCTCGGAGACGAGCCCGAGGAAGTTGCGTCGGCCGGCCGCCTGCTGCGCCACGGAGATGTGCCAACCGGCGAAGTTGGACGATCCGACGTAGAGCACCTTGCCCTGGGCGACCAGGGTCTCCATGGCCTGCCAGATCTCCTCCCAGGGCGTGGTGCGGGAGATGTGGTGCATCTGGTAGAGGTCGATCGTGTCGGTCTGGAGCCGGCGCAGCGAATCCTCGCAGGCCCGCACGATGTGCCGGGCGGAGAGGCCCTGCTCGTTGGGCCACTCGCCCATCTTGCCGTAGACCTTGGTGGCCAGGACGACCTTCTCCCGCCGGCCGCCGCCCTGGGCGAACCAGCGGCCGATGATCTGCTCGGTGATTCCCTCGCCGGTCTGCCAGCCGTAGACGTTTGCGGTGTCGAAGAAGTTGATCCCGTGGTCGAGAGCCCGGTCCATGATCGAGAAACTGTCCGGCTCGGTGGTCTGTGGCCCGAAGTTCATCGTGCCGAGGCAGAGCCGACTGACCGACAGGCCCGTACGGCCCAGATTCGTGTACTCCATCAGGCCACCCTGCCACGGCGCCACTTCGAGTGCCTCACGTCGACCGGACGCGGCTCACGCCGGGCGGAGTCGACCGGGTCAGGAGGACTCGCGGGCCGCCGGACCGCTGCCGAAGAGCACGTCGTCCCAGCTCGGCAGGCGCTTGCGCGGCTTCCCGGAGGCGTCGGTCGACTCGGTGCCCCCGGCCGCCGGGGCGCCCGTGCGGCGGGGCCGGAGCACCGCCAGGGACGGCACGGCCGGGACTTCCTTGGGCGCGTCGGAGTCGTCGTCGAAGGCCGAGCCCTGGCCACCGCCGAGCAGCGCCGCCGCCCCGCCACCGACCGCCCGCTGGCGCGGCGAGTCCGGCCCGGCCATGGCGGCCGGGGAACGC
>NZ_JAMOKF010000125.1 GCF_023656545.1 Micromonospora phytophila
CGCGGAGCCGGCGGCGCCGGCGAGCGCCACCACGGCCAGCGCCGGCACCGCGCCGGCCGCGCCGGCCACCAGGAGCAGCGTGACCGCCGCGAGGACGACGGTCTCCGGCACGGCCGGACGCGAGGCGGGAGCGCGGAGCGGGTACGCGAGAGGCACGGCGGTCGCCTTCGTGAGGGGGCACGGGCGGTGCGACGGTGCGGGGCGCCGGACGTCGACAGTCCGCTACCCAACCGTCGTCAACGAGCGGGACCGGAACGGGTGACGCCGAAGCGACAGTGACCCCCGTCACGTGGAACGGTGCGCCCCCGTGCCGCCCGGCGCGGACCGGGCCGGGCCCGGATGGGATCATCGGAGGGTGAGCAGCTCCGAGACCGTCCGCTTCCGGCACAACCAGGCGATCCTGGTCGCCGCGGTCATCGCCTTCATCGGCGCCCTGCCGCTGGCCGACGCCCAGTGGTACCTGCTGCCGGTCCTGCTGGTCCCGCTGGCCGTCGGGGTGTGGGCCTGGCGGGCGGGCACCGACGCCGACTCCCGCGAACTGCGGCTGCGGGCACTCGTAGGGCAGCGGCGGATCAGCTGGGACCACGTGGTCGAGCTGACCGCCGACCCGCGCGGCCGGGCGGTCGCCCGGCTCGACGACGGCGAGCAGGTACTGCTGCCGGCCGTGAAGGGCACGGAGCTGCCCCGGCTGGTCTCCGCCACCGGGCAGAGCCTGCCCGGCGCGGCTCAGTAGCCCTCGACCACCGCGTTGATCAGCGGCTCGCCGGCCGCGAACCGCCGCACCTGCTCACCGACCAGCCGGTACGCCCTCGGCAGCAGACCCCGCACCGACCCCGCCACATGCGGGGTGAGCAGCACGTTGGGCAGCGTCCACAACGGATGGTCGGCGGGCAGCGGCTCGGGGTCGGTGACGTCCAAGGCGGCCGAGATCCGGCCGCTCCGCAGCTCGGCCACCAGCGCCCCGGTCCGGGCCACCGGCCCCCGGGCCGCGTTGACCAGCAGGGCACCGTCCGGCATCGCGGCGAGGAACTTCTCGTCGATCAGGCCCCGGGTCTGCCCGGTCAGCGGCACCAGCACCACCACCACGTCGGCCTCGGGCAGCAGCACCGGCAGCTCGTCGACGCCGTGCACCCCCTGCTCCGGTCGGGCGGTCCGGGCCACCAGGGTGAAACTCACCTCGAACGGCGCCAGCCGGGCCCGCACCGCGGTCCCGATCGAGCCCGCCCCGACGATCAGCACCCGCTTGCCGGCCAGCTCGTCGGTGGGGGCCACCTCGTCGTACGCCCACTCGCGCCGGGCCTGCGCCCGGGCCAGGGCGGGGAAGGCCCGCAGCTGCGACAGGATCGCGGCGACCACCCACTCGGCGGTGGAGGGATCGTGCACGCCCCGGGCGTCGCAGAGCATCACCCCGTCGGGGACCCGCCCGGCCCAGGCGTCCGCGCCCGCGGAGAGCAGCTGCACCACCGCCACGTCGGGCAGTTCCGCCAACAGCGCGGTGGCGTCGGCGCCGGCCAGGAAGGGCGGCACCCAGAACCGGACCCCGGCCACCTCCGAGGGGAGCCGGGTCGGATCCTCGACCGCCTCGACCGTCACGCCCGGGGGCAGCTCGCCCAGCAGTGTCCGACCGGCCTCGTGCGGGATCCATACCTTCACGCCCGCCGACGATAGGCCCCCGACCCGGATCCCGGCCGGTCGGGGCGCGCCCGGCACCCGAACGGGCCGCCGCCGCCCCGGCTCCGCCCCGTGATCAGCGTGACTGTCCACTGGACGGGTCGATCGCGGGCCCGACGGGGTATAACCGAGGCTCGGAGCGCCGGCCGGCCTCCCAGGAGTCCACAGACAGGTGGTCAATGACCGAGGGCATGCGCGAGGACTCCGCGAGGCGTGCCGCCCCGATCCCGGCGCTCAGCGACCCCGACCGGCTGCGGTCTCTCGCCGAAACCCGGTTGGGGGCCGCCCCGGACGAGGCGTTCGACCGGTTCGCCCGGCTGGTCGCGGACCTGCTCGACGTGCCGGTCGCGCTGGTCTCCCTGGTCACCGCCGACCGCCAGTTCTTCCCCGGCGAGACCGGCCTCCCCGAGCCCTGGGCCGGCCGGCGGGAGACCCCGCTGAGCCACTCCTTCTGCCAGCACGTCGTGGACATCGCGGTTCCGATGGTGCTGCCGGACGCCCGGCTCTACCCCCGGGTGCGGGACAACCTGGCCGTGCCCGACCTGGGCGTGGTGGCGTACGCCGGCATGCCCCTGACGGACCTGGACGGCCGGGTCCTCGGGTCGCTCTGCGCGATCGACAACAAGCCGCGCGCGTGGACGGCGGAGCAGCTGCGGACCCTCGCCGACCTGGCCGCCGCGTGCTCGTCCGAGCTGCGGCTGCGGATCGCGTTGCAGGGCGCCGAGCAGGCGCGGCAACGCAGCGAGGAGGCGCACCAGCGGTTGGACCTGCTGGCCGGGCTGAGCGAGACCCTGGCCGGGACGTTGGACGTGGACACCGCGCTGCGCCGCCTCGGCGACACCATGGTGCCGCTGCTCGCCGACTGGTGCCTGGTCAGCCTGGTCGGCTCGAACGGGTCACCCCGGGACGTGGTCTCCGCCCACCGGGACCCGACCCGGGCCCGGGACGTCACCCGCTTCGCCGAGCTGATGGGCACCCGGCTCGGCCCACAGTCGATCACCCGGGCGGTGCTACGCACGGGCCGGCCCGTGCTGGGCAGCGCGGCCACCCTCGCCGACGTGCGACGCGGCACGATCGGCGCGGAGATGTCGGAGATCGCCGCCCGGCTGGGCTTCGCGTCGCACCTCAGCGTCCCGATCACCGACGCCGGCCGGGGCCGGGTGCTCGGCTGCATCACGCTGGTCAACGGGGCGCAGCGGCGCCCCTTCGACGACGGCGACATGATCACCGCCCTGGACATCGGCCGCCGCGCTGGGCAGGCGATCGCCAACAGCTGGATGTACGGCGAGCAGCGGCACGTCGCCCACGTCCTGCAACACAGCATGCTGCCGCAGCTGCCCACCACGGACGACCTGGAGCTGGCCGCCCGCTACCAGCCCGCGGCGGACCGGGTGGAGGTCGGCGGCGACTGGTACGACGCCTTCGTGCAGCCCGGCGGGGACGTGATCGCAGCGATCGGGGACGTCGCCGGCCACGACATCGAGGCCGCGGCGACCATGGGTCAGCTACGCAACCTCGTGCGGGGCAACGCCTACGGCCGACCGGACGCGGTGGGTGAGCTGATGACCCACCTGGACGGCGCGATGCGCGGGCTGCGCATCCCCGTCGCCGCCACCGCCACCCTGGTCCGGCTCCGGGCCGACCCGGCCGGCGGTCAGTGGGTCACCTGGTGCAACGCCGGGCACCCGCCGCCGCTGGTGGTGCGGGCCGCGGGCGCGGTGCAGGTGCTGGACGGGACGCCGGAGCCGCTGCTCGGTCTCGCCCGTGCGGTACGCCGGACCAGCCGGGAGACGCATCTGGCCGCGGGTGACACCCTGCTGCTCTACACCGACGGGCTGGTGGAACGGCGGGACCGGTCCATGGACGAGAGCATGGCGGAGCTGGTCGAGCGGCTCGGCGGCACGTACCGGCTGGGGCTGGACGAGTTCTGCGACCTGCTGCTGACCGCCGCGGACAGCCGGGAGGACGACATCGCGCTGCTCGCCGTCCGGGCCCGCTGACCCCGTCCCGGCAACCGGTCCGTTCCGCCGGGCCCGGATGGACGGGTGGGCGGCTACCCTGGGCCGGGTGAGCGCCCGTCCCCCGTACCCTCGCACCCGCCGCCTCCGCGCGGCCCTCGCGGCGTCCTGCGCGGCGCTGCTGCTGGCCGCCGGCGGTTGCAGCCTCGGTGAGCCGGAGCCGGATCCGGCCGGTGAACCGCCCACCTTCCCGACCCCCTCGGCGACGGCGAGCCCGGGCGGGGCCGGCCAGGAGGTGGTCACCACCGTGCTGGCCAAGGGGCTGCGGGTGCCGTGGGCGATCGCCTTCCTGCCCGACGGCGCGGCCCTGGTCACCGAGCGGGACAGCGGGCGGATCCTCCGGGTCGGCCCGGAGTCGGGGCCCGACGGGCTGAAGGTCACGCCGGTGCAGACCATCGCCGACGTGGCCGCGGGCGGCGAGGGCGGGCTGATGGGCATCGCCGTCTCACCCGCCTACCAGCGGGACCGGACGGTCTTCGTCTACTACACCACGGAGCGGGACAACCGGATCGCCCGGCTGGAGCTGAGCGGGCAGCCGACCCCGATCCTCACCGGCATCCCCAAGGCGGGCATCCACAACGGCGGTGGCCTCGCCTTCGGCCCGGACGGCCACCTCTACGCCAGCACCGGCGACGCGGGTGACCGGCCGCAGTCCCAGGACGTCAAGCGCCTCGGCGGCAAGATCCTGCGGATCACCCCGGACGGCAAGCCGGCGCCCGGCAACCCGTTCCCGAACTCCCCCGTCTGGTCGTTCGGGCACCGCAACGTGCAGGGCTTCGCCTGGGACGCCGGCAAGCGGATGTACGCCGTCGAGTTCGGCCAGAACACCTGGGACGAGATCAACCAGATCACCAAGGGACGCAACTACGGCTGGCCGCAGGTCGAGGGGCGCGCCGACGACAAGCGTTTCGTCAACCCGATCACGCAGTGGCCGACCTCGGACGCCTCCTGCTCGGGCCTGACCGCGGCGGACCGGCTGCTGGTCACCGCGTGTCTGCGCGGCAAGCGGCTCTGGCTGGTGGAGCTGACCGACACCGGCACCGTGCTCGGCCAGCCCCGCGACCTGTTGACCGACCGCTACGGGCGGCTGCGTGCCGTCGCCGTGGCTCCGGACGGCTCGATCTGGGCGAGCACCTCCAACCACGACGGCCGGGGCAATCCGGAGCCGGAGGACGACCGGCTGCTGCGTCTGGTCTTCGCCGGTGGCGGCGCCGGCCGCAGCTGACGCACCGACTCGCCCGGGGTTTGCCAAGATCCTCCCTTGGGCAGGTGACAATCTCAGCATGGACGGGCAGGAGAACGAGGAACGGTCCACCCGGGGCGACGAGACCCCGGTGACCGGTCGTGCCCGGCGTCTCGCGCCGCGGCGTCGGGGCGCCGCCGACCGGAGGGGGTGGCGCCGCGGCCTGCGCGCCGCGGGCGTGACCCTGGCGGTCGTGACCGTCGCCCTCGCCGGGGTGGTGATCGGGGTGCTCGCCGGTGGCCGGGTCACCACCGACATCGGGCCGTTCCAGGCCGAGCTGACGGTGGCCCCGGCGATCACCGGCAGCACCACCGTCGACGTTCCCCCGCTGGGCGCGCTGCTGCTGGACAGCCACGACGGGCCGACCCACCTCAGGGTGGACCTGGGCGCGCTGGACCAGAGCCGCACCGAGGCCCTGCTCGACGACCCGGCCAGCATCAACCAGGCCAGCCAGTCGGCCGTCGAAGACGTCCGCGAGGGCGTGATGCGACTCGGCATGCGTACGCTCGCCTCGGCGGTGCTGGTCACCCTGCTGCTGGCCCTGCTGGTCTTCCGCGACGCCCGCCGGGCGGCCTGGGCCGGCGCGCTGGCCCTCGTGATCACCGCCGGCAGCCTCGGCGCCGCCGCAGCGACCCTCCGCCCCCAGTCGATCGAGGAGCCGCGCTACGAGGGGCTGCTGGTCAACGCGCCCGCGATCGTCGGCGACGCCCGCCGGATCGCCAACGACTACAGCAAGTACGCCGAGCAGCTCCAACGCATCGTCGGCAACGTCAGCCAGCTCTACACCACCGTGTCGTCGCTGCCCGTCTACGAGCCGGCGCCCGGCACGACCCGGGTGCTGCACGTCTCCGACATGCACCTCAACCCGACCGGCTGGCAGCTCATCCGCACGGTGGTGGAGCAGTTCGACATCGACGTGGTGATCGACACCGGGGACATCACCGACTGGGGCAGCGAGCCGGAGGCCTCCTTCGTCGGCTCCATCGGCCTGCTCCGGAAGCCGTACGTCTACATCCGGGGAAACCACGACTCGGGGAAGACCGCCGCGGCGGTGGCCCGCCAGCCGAACGCGCGGGTGCTCAGCAACTCAACCACCACGATCGCGGGACTCACCATCGCCGGCATCGGCGACCCGCGCTTCACCCCCGACAAGAACACCTCACCGGCCGGCAGCGGCCTCACCAAGCAGGTGGCGGACCAACTCATCGACGTCGGCGACCAGCTCGCCGCCACGGTGCGCAGCTCACCGAGCCCGGTGAACATCGCGCTGGTCCACGACCCGGCCTCCGCCGGCCCGCTCTCCGGCACCTGCCCGCTGGTGCTGGCCGGGCACACCCACAACCGGCAGATGTCGAAGCTGCCGCAGGTGCCCGGGCGGACCTCCACCCAGCTGATGGTGCAGGGCTCGACCGGGGGTGCCGGGCTGCGCGGCCTCGAGGGCGAGAAGCCCACCCCGCTGTCGATGAGCGTGCTCTACTTCGACAAGGACAAGATGCTCCAGGCGTACGACGACATCACCGTCGGCGGCACCGGACAGGCGCAGGTGAACCTGGAGCGGCACGTGGTGGAGAACCCGAAGGCGGGCGCCCCCGCTCCGGTCACCCCCACCCCGACCCGCTGACCCCGACCCGCTCAGCCCAGACCCGCTCAGCCCAGACCCGCTCAGCCCAGACCCGCTGAGCCTGACCCGCTGACCCCTGACCCACCTGCCGCCTGAACCATTGCGCCTCCGCTTGGGTGACCGCGCGCCCCGGGCAGCAGGTGGGCCTCGCAGAGGATCTGGAAGCCGCGTTACGGACCGTGAGGTGCAGCCTGCTGCTGCCCCACACCATCGAGCCCTTTGCTCTGCTGCCCAATACGCACCGGTTACTCACAGCAGTCGCGACAGCTCTGTCAACCCAGCAGAAGGCCTGGTAAACAGGGCGGTGCGTATGTGGGTGCAGAGCAAAGCGTCGGATGCGGTCTGCGGGGAGCAGGGTCCACGGTGACATTGAGTGACCGTGCCATGTTGTCACCCTGTGTGAATCCAGGATCTTCGGCTGAGCTGCGCGTCCGGCGCATCGTCCACGCTCTCCCACCCACGCTCCCCCGCCCGCGCTCTCAAGCCCGCGCCCTCAAGCCCGCGCCGTCAAGCCCGCGACGGCCCGACGGCCCCGACGTGAGGGAACGCGCGCAGGAACGGTCATGGGCGTCAGCGGAGGGACAGGGCGGCGAGGGCGGCGTTGACGATGCTGCCGGGGAGCAGGTCGTGCAGCTCGTACAGCTCCCGGACGCTTCCGGACTGGCCGAACTCGTCCACCCCGAGCGGCACCGCCGGGGCACCGAGCGCCGAGCCGAGCCAGGCCATCGCGTGCGACGCGGCGTCGTGCACGGTCACCACCGGCACCCGGTCGACGAACGCTGAGCGCAGCGCGCCCGGCACGCTCGGCACGGTCGCCGTGCGGACGCCCTGGCGCAGGGTGCGCTGCCAGGCCCGGTAGAGCCGGTCCAGGGAGGTGACGTCAACGACGTGCGCCGCGATGCCCTCCTCGGCGAGTTCCGCCGCGGCCGCCAGCACCTCCGGCAGCACCGCGCCGGAGGCGGCCAGCTGCACCACCGGGGCGTCCGCCAGGTGCGGGTACGCCTGGTGGGCGTCCACCAGCCGGTACGCCCCGGCGACGGCCTGCCGGCGCAGCACCGCGTCACCGAGCCGGGCCCGGGCCGCTTCGAAGGGCGCCTGGTCGATGGGGCGGGTGCTGAGCCGGAAGTAGTACGCCCCGTCCTCCGCCGGCGCGGCCGTCGCCGGCGGCGTCGACCCGCCGGCGATCTGGCCCAGCGCGTCGCAGAGCAGCCAGTCCAGGGTGGCCGCGTACGCCGGTTCGAGGAAGGTCACGCCGGGCAGCTCCAGGCCCACCGAGGCGGTGATGGTCGACTGGTGCGCGCCGCCCTCCGGGGCGAGAGTGATGCCCGACGGGGTGCCGGCGACCACGAACCGGGAGCCGGAGTAGGTGCCGTAGAGGAACGCGTCGAGCCCCCGCAGCACGAACGGGTCGTAGACCGTGCCGACCGGCAGCAGCGGCTGGCCCGACAGGTCCCAGGAGAGCCCGAGCTGGCCGAGCAGCAGGAACAGGTTCATCTCCGAGATGCCCAGCTCGATGTGCTGGCCCGAAGGGCTCTCGGTCCAGCGCAGCATCCGGTCCTCCGTCCAGGAGCGCTGCTCCGTCGGGGCGAACACACCGGTCTTGTTGATGAACCCGGCCAGGTTCGTCGAGGTGGCCACGTCCGGCGCGGTGGTGACCAGGTGGCGGCCGACCTGGGCGTCGCGGGCCAGCTCCACCAGCACCCGGCCGAAGACCTCCTGCGTGGAGATCGGCTTGTTCGCGCGTACCCGGGTGCTCTCCGGGACGGTGACCCCCAACGCCCGCTCGCGGGGCGCGCGGGACAGGGCCTCCCGGCGCTCGCCGGCCCGGATGCCCGCCGGGGACGCCGGGTCGAGGCGGTCCCACTCGGTCTCGGCGGTCAGGCCGCGCGCGGCGCGCAGGGCGGCGACCTGCTCCGTGGTGAGCAGCGCGGAATGGTTGCGCGGATTGCCGGCGATCGGCAACCCCCAACCCTTGACGGTGTACGCGAAGACCACGCTGGGCCGGTCGGTGACCGCGTCGCACTGGGCGTACGCGTCGAGCATCGCCGCCAGGTCGTGCCCGCCCAGGTCGGTGACGAGCGGACCCAGCTCGTCGTCTCCGATGTCCGCGATGAACTCGGCGATCCCGGCCGGCGCGCCGTCGAGGAACTGCTTGCGCAGCGCCGGCCCGGCCAGCCCGAACAGCGACTGGTACTGCTCGTTCGGCATCAGGTCGATCCAGTCGCGCAGCCGCTCGCCGCCCGGCCGGGCGTACGCCTCGGCGAGCTTGCGGCCGTACTTGACCTCCACGACGTGCCAGCCGGCAGCCTCGAACTGGCCGCGCCACTGGTTGATCCGCACCCCGGGCACCACCCGGTCCAGCGACTGGCGGTTGAAGTCGACCAGCCACATCACGTTGCCCAGACCCGTGGTGGCCGGATCGGCCACCGCCTCCCAGATGTTCCCCTCGTCCAGCTCGGCGTCGCCGATCAGCGCGACGAACCGGGAGTGCGGACGGGCGCCGAAGTGCGCATCGACGTAGCGGCGGGTCACCGCGGCGAAGAGCGGCGCCGCCGCGCCCAGGCCGACCGAGCCGGTGGAGAAGTCCACCTCGTCCGGGTCCTTGGTCCGCGACGGGTACGACTGGAGCCCACCGCGCGCCCGCAGCGTCGGCAGGTACGACCGGTCCAGATTGCCCAGCAGGTACTGGACGGCGTGGAAGACCGGCGAGGCGTGCGGCTTGACCGCGACCCGGTCCTCGGCGTCCAGGTGGGCGAACCAGAGCGCGGTCATCGCGGTGACCAGCGACGCGCTGGACGCCTGGTGCCCGCCGACCTTCACCCCGTCGCCGGTGTTCCGGTCGTGGTTGGCCGCGTCCACGATCCGCGTGGCGAGCCAGAGCACCCGCTGCTGGATCTCGTCGAGGACATCGAGGTCGTGCTCGGGGCGGTCGTTCACGGTGGCTCCATCCGGGCGTCGCCGTTGACGCCCTGCCGAGGGGGGTGCGGGGTGGCCGCGTACTCGAAGCCGAAGGCCGCCGCCGGGTCGGACGGCGGCCTTCGAAGGTGGGCTCAGCCCTGGGCGCTGAGGCGCTCCAGGATCAGCTCGCGGACGGTCTTGGCGTCGGCCTGGCCGCGGGTGGTCTTCATGACCGCGCCGACCAGCGCGCCGGCCGCCGCGACCTTGCCGCTGCGGATCTTGTCGGCGATGCCCGGGTTGGCGGCGATCGCCTCGTCTACGGCGGCGGTGAGCGCGCCGGTGTCCGACACGACTTCCAGGTTCCGGTTGGCCATCACCTCGGTCGGCGAGCCCTCGCCGGCGACCACGCCCTCCAGGACGGTTCGGGCGAGCTTGTCGTTGAGCTTGCCGGCGTCGACCAGGCCCTGCAGCTCGGCGACCTGTTCCGGGGTGGCCCCGACGTCGCTCAGCTCCGCGCCCGTCTCGTTGGCCCGGCGGGACAGCTCGCCCAGCCACCACTTGCGGGCGGCGGCCGGGGTCGCTCCGGCGGCGATGGTCTGCTCGATCAGCTCCACCGCGCCGGCGTTGAGCACCGACTGCATGTCCAGCTCGGACAGGCCCCACTGCTCCTGCAACCGCCGGCGGTGCAGCCGGGGCAGCTCCGGCAGGGCGGCCTTCAGCTCGGCCACCCAGACGGCGTCCGGCGCGAGCGGCACCAGGTCCGGCTCCGGGAAGTACCGGTAGTCGGTGGCGGTCTCCTTGGACCGGCCCGGCCGGGTGTCCCCGGTGTCCTCCTGGAAGTGCCGGGTCTCCTGGAAGATCCGGCCACCGGCGTCGAGCACCGACGCCTGCCGCAGGATCTCCGAACGCACCGCACGCTCGACCGAACGCAGCGAGTTGACGTTCTTGGTCTCGGTGCGGGTGCCCCACTCCTCGCCGGGCAGGTTGAGGGAGGTGTTGACGTCGCAGCGCAGCGACCCCTCCTCCATCCGCACGTCCGAGACGCCAAGTGAGCGGATGACGTCGCGCAGCTCGGCCACGTACGCCTTGGCCACCTCGGGCGCCAGCGCGCCGGTGCCGGGGACCGGCTTGGTGACGATCTCGACGAGCGGGATGCCGGCGCGGTTGTAGTCGACCAGCGACTCGGTCGCACCGTGGATGCGGCCGGTGGCGCCGCCGACGTGCAGCGTCTTGCCGGTGTCCTCCTCCAGGTGCACCCGCTCGATGCCGATGCGGACCAGTTCCCCGTTGACCTCGACGTCCAGGTAACCGTCGACGCAGAGCGGCTCGTCGTACTGGCTGATCTGGAAGTTCTTCGGCATGTCCGGGTAGAAGTAGTTCTTCCGGGCGAAGCGGCACCACTCGGCGATGGAGCAGTTCAGGGCCAGGCCGATCCGGATGGTCGCCTCGATGGCCGCCTTGTTGGCCACCGGCAGCGAGCCGGGCAGGCCCAGGCAGACCGGGCAGACCCGGGTGTTCGGCTCGCCACCGAAGTCGGTGGGGCAGCCGCAGAACATCTTGGTGTTCGTGCCCAGCTCGACGTGGGTCTCCAGGCCGATCACCGGTTCGTAGCGCGCGACGACCTCGTCGTACGCGGGCAGTGTCGTCGTCATCTGAGCTCCTGCCTCACAGTGCCGGTGGGGTGAAGGTGCCGACGACGCTTTCCAGCGCGGCGGCGACCCGGTACATCCGGTCGTCGGCCATCGTCGGGGCCATGATCTGCAGACCGACCGGCAGCCCGTCGGAGAGGCCGCAGGGCACCGAGATGCCCGGCCCGCCGTAGAGGTTGGTCGGGATGGTGAACAGGTCGGCCAGGTACATCTGGTACGGGTCGGAGGTGCGCGCCCCGATCGGGAACGCCACGAACGGGGTGGTCGGCGAGATCAGCGCGTCGACCTGCTCGAAGGCGGCGGTGAAGTCCCGGGTGATCAGGGTGCGGACCTTCTGCGCCTGCCCATAGTAGGCGTCGTAGTAGCCCGACGACAGCGCGTAGGTGCCGATCATGATCCGGCGCTTGACCTCGGGGCCGAAGCCGGCCTCGCGGGTCAGCGACATGACCTCCTCCAGCGACCGGTTGCCGTCGTCGCCGACCCGCAGGCCGAACCGGACGCCGTCGAACCGGGCCAGGTTGGAGGAGCACTCGCTCGGCGCGATGAGGTAGTACGCCGGCAGCGCGTACTTGAAGTTCGGGCAGGAGACCTCGACGATCTCGGCGCCCAGCTTGGTGAGCGCGTCGACCGACTCGCGGAACGCGGCCAGCACGCCCGGCTCGGCCCCCTCGCCGGTGAATTCGCTGACGATGCCGAGCTTCACGCCGGTCAGGTCACCGGTCGCGCCGAGCTTCGCGGCGGCCACCACGTCCGGCACCGGCTGCGGGATGGAGGTGGAGTCGCGCGGGTCGTGCCCGCCGATCACCTCGTGCAGCAGCGCGGCGTCGAGCACCGTACGGGCGCACGGGCCGGGGGTGTCCAGCGACGAGGAGAACGCCACCAGGCCGTAGCGGGAGGTGCCGCCGTAGGTGGGCTTCGCGCCGACGGTGCCGGTGACCGCGCCCGGCTGGCGGATCGAGCCGCCGGTGTCCGAGCCGATGGCCAGCGGTGCCTCGTACGCGGCCAGCGCGGCGGCGCTGCCGCCACCGGAGCCGCCCGGGATCCGGTCCAGGTCCCACGGGTTGTGGGTCACCCCGTACGCGGAGTATTCGGTGGAGGAGCCCATCGCGAACTCGTCCATGTTGGTCTTGCCGAGCATCACCGTGCCGGCGGCGCGCAGCCGCTGCACGATCGTCGCGTCGTACGGCGGGCGCCAGCCCTGGAGGATCTTCGACCCAACGGTGGTCGGCACCCCCTTGGTGGCCAGCACGTCCTTGACCGCGACCGGCACGCCGGCCAGCGGGCCGAGCTGCTCGCCCGCGGCCCGGCGGTCGTCCACCTGCCGGGCGGCGGCCAGCGCCCCCGCGCTGTCGACGTGCAGGAAGGCGTGCACCCGGTCGTCGACCGCGGCGATCCGGTCCAGGTGGGCCCGGGTGACCTCGACGGCGCTGGTCTCGCCGCCGGCCACCAGGCCGGCGATCTCCGTCGCGGTCATCCGCGTCAGGTCACTCATGAAGCCACATCCTCATCCAGGATCCGCGGTACGCGGAACCGCTGCTCCTCGGCGTCGGGTGCGCCCGACAGCGCCTCTTCCGGGGTCAGGCACGGCGTCACCACGTCGTCGCGCAGCACGTTCGTCAACGGCACCGAGTGGGAGGTCGGCGGGATGTCCGCCGCGGTGACCTCGCCGACCTGCGCGACCGCCTGGAGGATCACGTCGAGCTGGCCGGCGAAGGTGTCCAGCTCCTCCTCCGTGACGGCGAGCCGCGACAGCCGCGCCAGGTGCGCGACCTCCTCGCGGGAGATGGCGGCCATCGTTGCCCCCTTCGTGACGGTGCTGCTGATCGGGTCGGGTGCCGGCCGCGCGGCCGGTGGTGCGTGACGCGCGGTGACCGCAGCGAGTCTATTGTTCCGCGTCGGCGGCGCGTCCCCGACTCCCCCTCCGGGACGTACGCCGGGAGGTCAGCGGGCGTGGCGGCGGGGTATCTCCGGGTCCGGGCCGGGGGTCGGACGGACCGGACGGTAGCGGGCCAGCCAGGCGACCAGCTCCTCGGCCGGCATCGGCCGGGCGTAGAACCAGCCCTGGGCGGCGTCGCAGCCGGCGGCGTGCAGCATCCGCCAGGTGCGTTCGTCCTCCACGCCCTCGGCGACCACGCGCAGCCCCAGCGCGCCGGCCAGCTCGATCATCGACCGGACGATCGCCGCGTCGTCGCCGTCCTCGGCCATCCCCAGGACGAAGGAGCGGTCCACCTTCACCTCGGACAACGGCAGCCGGCGCAGGTGCTGCAAGGACGAGTAGCCGGTGCCGAAGTCGTCCAGCGCGATGCCGACGCCGATGCGGTGCAGCCGGGAGATGGTGGCCAGCACCCGGCGCGGGTCGGCCATCAGGGCGCCCTCGGTGATCTCCACCTGCAGCCGCTGCGGCGGCACGCCGTAGCGGGTGAGCCGGTCGTCGATCTGGTCGGCGATCTCCCCGGTGTGCAGGTCCCGCACGCTGACGTTGAGCGCCGCCCGCAGGCCGATCCCGGCGGCCGACCACTTGGCGAGCTGTTCCACCACGTCGTCCACCACCCGTCGGGTGAGCAGCCGCATCACCGCGCTCTGCTCGGCGACCCGGATCAGCTCCTCCGGGTCGACCATTCCCCGTCGGGGATGCCGCCAGCGCAGCAGTGCCTCCACGCCGACCACCTCGCCGGTGGCGATGGCGATCTGCGGTTGGTAGTACATGGTGATCTCGCCCGGATCGCCGGCCGGGTCGGTGTCCGCGCCGCGCCGCCGCG
>NZ_JAMOKF010000126.1 GCF_023656545.1 Micromonospora phytophila
TGAGCCGGTCGAGGGTCGCGGTCAGCTCGGCCCGGCGGGCGGTCAGCTGCCCGGCCACCCGCGCGTCGTCGTGGTGCACGGTGGCGAGCCGGGCCGGCACCACCGCGCCCGCCCGGGACAGCGCCGCCACCACCGCGTGGTGCGCCCGGGCGGCCCGTTCCAGCCAGGCCAGATCCTCCAGGTTGCGGCGCAGCGCCTCCTCGCCGTACTCGGACAGGGGCGCGGCGCTGACCACGGCCACCAGGCCGGCGGCCCGCACCGCGCGGACCGGCGTGCCGTCCATCCCGCCGGTGGCGGTGAGCAGGCCGGGGTCGACGTCGCGCGCCACGCCGTGCAGCCAGGCCCCGACCTCGAGCCGCGCGGGCCCGGCGGTGGGGGCCAGGTCAGCCGTCGAACTCAATCCCACTCCTCCCTCCGGGCGGCGGCCCGCGCGACCCGGGGGCGGCGTTCCGCCTCGACCTGCTCCGGGTCCCGCGGACCCGGCTCCACCGGGGGTTTCGCCCGGGAGCTGAGCCACGGGTCGTGCTCCCACCAGTCGATGCCGATCTGCCGGGCGGTGTCGACCGAGGCGATGACCAGCCGCAGCTTGAGCGTCAGCAGCTCGATGTCGAGCAGGCTGACCCGGATGTCACCGGCGATCACGATGCCCCGGTCGAGCACCCGTTCCAGGATGTCGCCGAGGTTCGCCGGCTCGTGCCCGGCCGGCAGCACCTGACCGGAGTTCTGCACCACCGACGGGGGTCGCGCGCTGGTCATCTCAACCCACCTCGCCCTTTCCGCGTTGGTAGCGCCGCACCCGCTGGTAGCCGAGCAGGCCGCCCTCGATGTCCAGCTCCACCTCGTAGAGGCCGAGCAGGTCGGTGGAGGCGGGAATCCGCCGGTCCTCGACGACCTCCACCCCGACCAGCCAGCCGTCCCGCACGGACTTCAGGGAGGTGGTCCCCACCGGCTCCCGGCCGGTCAGCTCGACGATCTGCCGCATGCCCTCCCGGGCCGCCTCGGCGGCCGTGATCGGTTCGAGGTACTCCTCCTCCTCGTCGTACCGCTGCGGCTCCGGCTCGTTCCTACGGGCCCTGCCGCCGTCGCCGCGGATCAGATCCGCCATCGGACTCACCTCCCTCGCCACCGTCACGCGACCTCCGCCGCGCTCCTTGCGGACCCGGGCGGGAAGCCCGGGCCCGCGTCCCTGCCTTCCTGCGGCGCGCGTCCGCGCCGCCGCGCCCCGACTCCCGGTCCGGGGACGGGGTCCTGCGGCGGGCCTCCGCGCCGCCGCGCCCCGACTCCCGGTCGGGGGATGCCGGTGGCCGCGGGGCGCCGCCGGTCAGCCGGTCCAGCACCTGCTGCTGCCCCCGGTCCCGTTCCTCGGCGCTGATCTCCCCGGCCGCCTCCGCCGCGTCCAGCTCCTCCAGCTCCCGCCGGATGTTGGCCGGGTTGTACTGCTGCGACTCCGCCTCCCGGGCGATCACCTTGACCACCGCGGTCAGGCCCCGCACCGGCGCGTACGGGAGGGTCAGCAGCGCCCAGAGGATGTCCACCGGTCACTCCACCAGCTGGTGCGCGCTGACGAAGTCGTACGGGGCGAGCGGGCCGAGCAGCCGCACCCGGATCAGCTCCCGGCGCTGCTCGGCGTACTCCTCGGCCGCCGCGATGAACTCGTCGGACCGGTCGCCGTCGACGAGGAAGGCGGCGTTCGCCGCGTCCAGCTCGTTGCTCGGCGCCCGGGGCGCGGTCGCCACGGCGAGCGGTCCCAGGGCGTCGAGCAGCGCGCGGTTCTCCGCCTCCCGGCGCAGCTCCACGGCCTGGCTGATCATCTCGCCGAGCCGGATCCGCTGCTCGCGGGTGGCCGCCTCCGGCTGCCCGCGCACCTGGTCGGCCAGGTCGGCGGCGGCCGGATTGTCCGCCAGCACCCCGGCGATCAGGTTCTGCTCGTCGTAGCGGCCGTGCACCGTGTACTGGATCCGCCCCTCCAACTCGTCGAGCGCGGCGGCGAACCGGTCGTGGTGCGCCTCCAGCAGGTCGGCGACGGCGTCCGGCCCGGTGACCACGGTGCCGAAGCGCACCGGCAGCACCGGGGCCACCGCCGCCGTCCCGTCCAGCAGCTCCTGGTACGTCCTCAGGTCCGCCGGCCGGCCCAACGGCTCGGTCAGGCCGACCTCGCTGACCAGCGCGGCCAGTTCCCCGTGCCGGATCGCCGCCACCTCACCGGGCGGGTCGCCGACCCCGACGGCGTCCGGGGTCGGCTCCACGTCCGAGGGCACGATGCCGTAGATGAACAGCCCGCTCTCCTCGGCCATCAGTCCTCCCGGTCCCGGCGCCGCCGGGGTCGGTCCCAGTCGCGGTCCCGCTCGCGGTCGTCGGAGCCGAGCTCACCGACGGCGTCCCTGACCACGCCGCCGATCGCGCCGACGGTCTTGCCGACGTCGGAGACGGCCTTGCCCGCGCCGAGCGCCCCGGAGGCCCCGTCGAGCAGGTCGGGCAGCCCCTTCTGGCCCTTCGGGGTGATGTCGAACCGGTCCACCGCCTCGGCGAAGCGCAGGTACGTCTCGACGCTGGCGATGACGACCCGCGCGTTGATCTCCAACAGCTGGATGCCGACCACGGCCACCGACACCTGGGCGTCGATCACCACGCCCTTGTCCAGCACGGTCTCCACGACGTCGGCCAGGTTGGAGCCCGCTCCGCCCCGCTCCAGGGCACCGCCTGCGGCCTGGCCACCACTCGTCGCGATCGTCACTCGTCCCGCTCCTCTCGACGGCGGCGGACCACCGGCCGGCGGGGCGCCTCCGGCGAACGGCGGGGCCGGGGCTCCTCCGGGGGCCGGGGCTCCCGGGGCTGCGGGCGACGGGCGCGCTCGGGGGCCCGGCGGCGCGGCGGAGGCGGTGCCTCCTCCTCCTCGGGCTGCTCCTCGTCGTAGCCGCCCTCCTCGTACTCGTCCTCGTACTCCTGCTCGGCCGGGGGACGGCGCTGGGGCGGCCGCCGGCGGGCACGCTCGGCGGGCCGGCGCTCCTCGCGCGGCTCCTCCTCGGCCTCCTCCTCCGGTTCCGGCTCACGGCCCGGCCGCTCACGCTGCTCGCGGGCCTGCTGTTCCCGCTGCTCGCGCTCCTCCTGTTCCTCGTGCAGCGCGGTCTCGTGGTCCTTGACCACCTGCGAGTCCTCGATCTCGCCGCGCCAGCCCTCGACGGAGTCCGGGTCGAGGACGGTCTGGGTCATCACGTGCCGGACGAAGTGCTTGAGTTCCAGCCGGGCGCGGCGGCCCTGGGCGCGCCACAGGTTGCCGGTGTGCTCGAAGAGGCCCTGCGGGTGGTACTCCAGCACGACCAGGATGCGCGTCAGGTCCGGGGTCAGCTCGTGGAAGCTGACCGTGCCGTCCACCGAGCCCTTCTCGCCCTTGGACCGCCAGTGGATCAGCTTGTCCGGGATCTGCCGGACGATGGTCGACTCCCAGGTCCGGTGCGACCAGAAGACCTGCGCCTTCCAGGTCATCTTCTCGTCCGACTCGCAGTCGGCCTGCTCGACCTTCTTCATGAAGCTGGGGAAGTCGCCGAACTGGGTCCACTGGTTGTACGCGACCCGGACCGGCACGCCGACCTCGATCGCCTCGACGATGTTGGTGACCTTGAGCTTCTTGCCACCGCCCTTGCCACCCTTGCCACCCTTGCCGCGGCCGAACGCCGCCATCACCTTCTCCTTACCGCCGGCCATACCGGCATGGAACATGGCCTTCACCGGTGAGCCGCCCTGGGCGAGCTTGTGCGCGCCGGTCGCCGCGGCCACCAGGCCGGGGCCGCCGCCCTGCTTCGCGTACTCGCTGAGCCGGCCGGTCGCGCCGGTGATCCGCTCGGTCACCGCGTGGACGGCGCGTTCACCGATCGCGCTCGCCAGGTTCCGCACCTCGCCGGAGAGCTGGCTCCGGACCTTGTCCGTGAGCCCGCCCGGGTTCGTGGTGGGTGCCATGGTCACCGCCCCCGCTGGTCGGAGTCGGTTTCCTCGGCGCCCCCGGCGTCGCGCTCCTGCCGGTCGCCGCCGTCGTCCGACCGTTCGCCGCCGTCCGACCCTTCCCCGTCGCCGCCACCGGCGCCACCCTTGCGGCGCAGCGCGTCGGCCGAGCCGCGCAGCTTGCCGCTGAGCGCATCGATGCCGCTGCCGGCCGCGGCGGTCGCGGCGGCCTTCGAGGCCGAGGCGAGCGGGCCGCCGAGACGGCCGAGGTTGGTGAGGTGGGGGGACGACTGCATCAGGTTCGAGCCCAGCTTCAGCAGTCCGCCGGAGTCCTGGCTCGCCCGGCCGGCCGCGACGGCCGCGGCCAGGACGAGGGCCTTCCGCAGCTTGCGCCGGCGCCCCAGCAGGTAGCCGAAGCCCACCGCGAGCCCAATTCGTGCTCCGCTTTTCATCAGTTCTCCTTTGCTCCCCGGCGCGGAGACACCTGGCCTGTGACGGCCGGACCGGCTACCGGGGATCAGCCCGAGTCGCAATGAGGTGTCCCGTTTCTAGCGGACTCGGCCGGCAGTACCCGGTGACCTATCGACGAAACATTTCCGCATTGTTGCGACGCATTTTCCCGGAGGGGTGGGCAGCACCCTCGCCAACGGCACAATACGGACAGCCGTACCCTGATGAGCAGCGACAACCTCAGAGAGGAGGAATTTGACGATTCGTCGTCAGAATGCCGGAGGCGGCGAGTCGAGACATATTTCCGCATGGACCCTGCCGTTGGCCCCACGCAATTTCGCGCCGCATTTCTGCAGCACCGAGAGCGCGCCGAGATTGCTCGGGTCCGTCTCGGCGACGACGAGCCGCATGCCGGCGGCAGCGGCCTCGTTCAGCAACTCGCGCAGCGCGGCCGGGCCGATGCCCTGACCGCGGGCGGACCGGCCCAGCCACATGCCGGTCTCGACGGTGCCCGGCTCGTCGCAACGGCGCATCCGGATCATGCCGACCACCTCGCCGCCGACCAGGATCGCGTACATCTGGGTGGCGGTGGGGCCGCCCAGGCCACCGAAGCTCGCCCGGTGGAACTCCCGGAACGCCTCCCGGCGCGCGTGGGACCACCCGGCCGGCGCCTCCACCGGCGGCATGACGTCGCCGGGCTCCGCCTCGGCAGCCGCTACGGAGAGCAACGCCTCCAGGTTCCGCTCGTCAACCGGCTCCAACCGGACCGCACCCGCCACGTGCCGCAGTCTGCCGGCCGTACCGGCCCAAGTCCACCCCATTGGGCACTGACTGGCGGTCCGGCGGAAGGTACCGGCCGGTCGGCCCGCAGGCGTGGTCCACCTCACGCTCCGCTGTCAACACCCGGCACGCGATCTTCACCGCCCGGCACGCCGGGGGTCAGTCGAACTCGCAGAGGACCGCCGAGGCGTCGTCGGCGGGCTTGTGGCGGCGGAGCCGGTCGGGATGGTCGCGCTCGGCGGCGCGCACCCGGCCGATCAGCGCGGCCGGGCCCTCGGCGCTCGCCACCTCCAGCAGCCCCGCCCAGTCGAGCAGGCCGAACTGCTCCACCACCGCGGAGGCCCCGTCGCTGAGCAGCGCCGCCCGGCGCAGCGCGCCCGGCCCGCGCAACGGCAGCGTCCCGGTCACCGCGTGGTACGCGGCGTCGGGGTCCGCGGCGGCCACCCAGTAGCCGTGGGTCCGGTTCATCCGCTCCCGCTGCACGCCGACCGCCTGCCGGAACCGGGTGGCCCGGTCGCCGGAGCCGGCGGGCAGTGCCGCGACCGTCGCCCGCAGCTCCGCCATCGCGGTGTCCAGCCGGTCGTCGGTGACCACCGAGATCCGGCTCCCGTCGTCCAGCACCAGCGGGCTGTCGCAGAGCACGAGGTAGTCCACCTGGTCACCCCCGTCGCGCAGCAGACAGACGGTGCTCGACGGGGTGCCCGGGTGGTCCAGGTCGCACCCGTCGCCGTGGTCGGCGCGGACCGCGAGGATCGCCGCCGCCAGGTTGCTCATCAGGGTCGCCCCCGGGCGGGCCGCCTCGGCCACCCCGAGCCGGGCGGCGAGGTGCCGCACGTACCAGGACGGGCCGTGCGCGCATCCGGTGTCGAAGCCCTCCGGCACGGTCGCGCCGTCCAACAACCCGACCAGCGGTCCGAACCGGAAAACCAGATCCTCGTTGACCGGTCGGCCGGGGGCCGGCGCGGACGCGGAACGTACCCGCATCGTCCGCGCCGCCCCCACCGAGCGGATCGCCTCAGCGGCGCCGGAGGTCGTCCGCGGCCTCATGCGCCTGACCCTGCACCTGCTGGGCGGCCGAGCGGCCCTGCTCCTGTACGGCGTGCGCGCTGCCGACCGCAGTGGAGCCCACCGCCTGCGCCGCCTGCCTGACGGGCTCACGCAGGTTGTCGCGCAGGTTGTCGCGCACGTTGTCGCGCACGTTGTGACCGACCCGGCCGGCCTGCTCGCGAAGCTGGTCGGAGTGCTCGCTGACCATGCCGCGGGCCTGCCCGGCCAACTGCCGCTCCGGCCGGCTGGGGGGCACCAGCGACGCCACCAGCAGCCCGGCGCCGAAGGCGATCAGACCGGCGGCGAGCGGGTTGCCCTGCGCCTGTTGCCGGGACTGCTGCCCCAGGTGGCGGGCCGAATCGGCGGCGTGCGATATCCGCCCGCCGTCCCCCAGATGCGACGGAACCTCCATCGCCCTCTCCCTGGCATGCATCGAGGCACCCATCACCTTGTCCTTCGCGTGCGTGGAGGTGTCCATGACCCTCTCCTTGGCGTGCGTGGAGGTGCCCATCACCCTCTCCCTGGCCTGCATCGAAGTGCCCATGACCTTCTCCCTGACCCTGCCGACGGCGCCGCGGGCCTGCCCGACGCGCTCACCGGCGATCCGTCGCGGGTTGACCTTGTCGGCCAGCGCGTCGACGTCGGTGCTCAGCTCGTTGCGGGTGTTCTCGATCTCCCACCGGATCCGATCCGGATCGTTGGACATGATCTGCTCCCTCCCGGCTGGTTCACCGGCCTCGCATCGCGTTCGGCATCTCGCGGGCGGTCTGTTTCGTACGCGGCAGCACGCCGCGCAGCTCCTTGAGCGTCGTCCGCGCCTTGGCGAGCAGTATCCCCGTGGCCGCGGCCCAGATGACCGCCACGATCAACGCGGCCCAGCCCTGGTCCATCACGTTGGACAGTCCCCACCACAGCGCGTACGACACGAACAACACGGTCAGGAAGCCGGCCACCCCGGCGCCACCGAACATCCCGCCGGCCTTGCCGGTCTGGGTGGCCTCCTCGCGCAGCTCCGCCTTGGCCAGCTCGATCTCCTTGCGGACCAGGGTGGAGAAGTCGCGCGTCACGTCGCCGAGGAGCTCACCGACCGATGCCTCGGTGCGTTCCTTCTCCGGGGCGCTCACGGTGCCACCCCACCGGGGATGTCGGGCTCCCGGCCGCCGGGCGGCGTGGCGCTACGCACCCGCGCCGAGCCCACGTACGCCTCCTCGGCCGCGTACGGCGCGTCGACCGTCCGCTCCTCGAACACCTGCTCGTAGGCACGCGGTCCGCCCGTGGCGGGTGCGACCTGCGGCCTCGCCCCGGGCGCGCCACGGGCGCCGCCCTGCGAGGTTGCGCCGCCTGCGCCGGAGGAGGTCAGGTTGCGGGTCAGCCGTCCGACCAGCAGGCCGGTCAACGCCGCGCCGGCCAGGAAGGTGCCCGGATGCCGCCGCGCGTAGTCGCGCACCTCGTCGAGCACCGCCGCCGGCTCCCGTTCGTCGAGCCAGCCCGCGGCCTGCTGAGCGGCGTCCGCCGCCCGCCGGACCGCCTGGCCGGCCAGCCCGGAGTCCGGACACCGCTCCGCCATCGAGCCAAGGTCACGGCCGAAGCCGCGCAGCCCCTCGGCGGCCCGCCGCTGCTGCGCACCGGCCTGGCCGCGCAGCTGGTTGGTGGCCTCGCCGGCCAGGTTCAACGCCTGATGCTTCGCCTCGGCGGCGACGTGACCGCCCTGCTCGGCGGCGGCGTGGGCCACCTGCCCACCGGCGTGAGCCGCCTGCTGTCCCATTTGGGACGCCTCCTGCCGGGCCTGCTGTCCGGCCTGCCGTGCCTGCTGCCCGGCGCCGGCCGCACCGTCCGGTGGCCGGCTCGGGTTGATTCCCGTCATCGCCCGCTCCCTCCGTCGGCCCCGGGGCCGCAGGGTCGCGGCCCGGAACGTGAACCGGCCGCGACAGTCGCGGCCCGGAACGCCCCTGCCTACCCGCACGGCTGCCCGACATTCCGGTTGCGGCCAGCCCGGTCACCATTCCCGGCGTGGACGCCGCTGACCAGCACCGACGGTCGGGACGGCGGCGCGGGCGGTCGCGGCGCGAACGGGGACGGCGGGGACGAACGGCCTGCGCGCGGACGAAAAGCACCGACCCGCTCAGCGGCGGCGGTTGCGGGCCCGGGAGGAGCGCAACCGGCGCAGCCGGCCGACCAGCACCGGCTCGGCGGCCAGCGCCGCCGGGTTGTCCAGCAGCGCGTTGAGCAGTTGGTAGTAGCGGGTGGCGGAGAGGCCGAAGCGGTCCCGGACGGCCTGTTCCTTCGCGCCGGCGTGCCGCCACCACTGTTGCTCGAAGGCGAGGATGGCCCGCTCCCGCTCGGTCAGCCCGGTGATCCCACCCGGGTCCGTCTCGCCGGCACCCACCAGATCGACGTCGCCGACCTCGCCGGGCGAGGCCGCCGCGCCGGCGGGGTCCGGCTCCGTCCCGGAGCGGGGCTGCGGGACGGTGCGGAGTTCGCCCGGGTCGGTGCCAGGTTCGGCGCCCGGGTCCGTGCGGAGTTCGGCGCCCGGGTCGGTGCGCGGCTGCGGGACGACCGCGCCGGAGGATGCCTCCCGCGTCCCGCCCGTCGTCGGCTCGTCGGCGGCCCGGTCGGCTGCGGGCGGCTCGGTGGCGGCCGGGGCGGCGTCGGCGGGCTGCATGGCACTCCTCGCGAGGGCGGACGGCACGACGACGCCGACCGGGGGGACATCAGCCTAACCAGGGCCGATCCGCACCGCATCAGACGACGGCGCCGGAAGGTGACCGCATCGCCGCGTACCGTGTCGGCCCCCGCGGCCGGGCCGGGCCGGACCCGGCTGGTCCGCCGGGGCGCCGCTCCGCCCGGGCCGGGCCCGACGGTCGGACGGGTGACCGGAGGCCCGTCAGAGCCTCCGGTCAGCCGCCCGCGTCGGTCAGGAGATGTCCCGCCGGCGCATCGCCCAGAGTGCCGCGCCGAGGATCACCGTCAGCCCGACCGCCAGCAGCACCGACGACTGCTGCCAGGTGATGTCCAGGGTCTCCGGCTTGCACTCCCCGAAGTAGGTGGCCTGGCAGGCGTCCCAGTTCTCCAGGGTGACCTTCTTCTGCATGAAGGCCAGGGCGTACGTGGGCAGCAGCCACGCCTCGGCGAAGCGCGCCCCGGCCATCTCCAGCAGGATGCCGAGGCCGAACTGACCGACCACCATCACGGCGATCGCCCCGCCCAGGGCCATCGCGGTGTGCCGGCCCAGCGACGCCAGCGCGAAGCCGATGGTCGCGGTGACCAGCGCGAGCACCAGCCCCCGCAGCCCGGTGAGGGCGAACGACTGCCAGGCCCCGGAGGTCATCTTCTCGGTGGTGCCGCGCAGCGTGGCGACCAGCCAGAAACTGCCGAACCAGAGCGCCGTCGCGGGCAGCGCCACCGCGAGCAGCCCGGTGAGCAGCGCCGCCAGCTTGGTCAGCAGTACGGTCAGCCGCTTCGGCCGCCACAGCAGCAGGTTCATCATGCCGCCGGTGTTCCATTCTGCCCCGACGAAGGAGGCGCCGACGATGAACCCGACCAGCGCCAGGATCGCCGCCAACGGCAGCAGGGTGAAGCCGAAGTTCTCCCGGAAGTTGAAGGTGGAGGGGAGGAACCACTCCGCCTCGATCGCCTCCCGGGGCGGTGGCGCGATCACGGCGCAGTCCTCGGGGAACTGGCCGCGCTCGGCGGTGCCACCGTTCTTGGCTTTTTCGCACTCGGCGCGGAACTGCTCGCTGTTGCGGACGTCCTGCTGCCACTGCTGCTCGGCGGCACGCTCGGCCTTCGCCAGCGCGGCGGCGTCGAGCTTCTCGTTGGTGAAGAAGCCCCCGACGACGACGGCGAGGAGGACCAGCAGGCCGAGCAGCGCCGCCCAGCGGGTGAAACGCCGCTTGCCGAGCCGGCGCAGCTCCGTACGGTAGAGACTCACGCGCCCCACCCTCCCGTGGTGGCGCCGGGCTGCCCCGCCCCACCGACCTTCGTGGACTGGTCGACCTGCCGGTTCTGGCCGGGCACCGGCGCGGTGGCGGTCAGGTCGAGGAAGACGCTCTCCAGGTCGACGGCGACCGGGGCGAGCTCACTGACGTAGAGGCCCTGCTCGGCGAGGAGCCGGGTCACCATGGCCGGCTTGTCGACACCGGCGAGCATCAGGTGGTCGGGATGCGGGGTCACCCGCGCCCCGGCCCTGGTCAGCGCATCGGCGGCGGCCGCCAGGTCGGCGACCGCCTCCAGCCGCACCCGCACGGAGCCCGAGGAGTGCTGGGCGAGCACCTCCTCCACCGGGCCGTAGGCGACCCGCCGGCCCAGCGAGATGATGGTGACCGAGTCGCAGATCAGCTGGATCTCGCCGAGGATGTGGCTGGAGAGCACCACGGTCATGCCCGACTCGGCCAGCGTGCGCATCAGCGTGCGCATCTCGCGGATGCCGCCCGGGTCCAGGCCGTTGGCCGGCTCGTCCAGGATCAGCAGCTTCGGGCTCTTGAGCAGGGCCGAGGCGACCGCGAGCCGCTGCTTCATGCCGAGCGAGTACGTCTTGACCCGCTCACCGGCCCGGTCGCGCAACCCGACGAGTTCCAGCACCTCGTCGATCCGGATCGCCGGCACCTCCCCGGCCCCCGCGAGCAGGGACAGCGTGTCCCGGGCGGAGAAGTGCGGGAAGAACTGCGGGCTCTCCACGATCGCGCCGACCTGACGGGCGACGGTGGGCAGCGCCTCGGGCACCTCGTGTCCGAGGATCTGCATCCGGCCGCCGTCGGGCCGGATCAGGCCGAGCAGCGTCCGCAGGGTGGTGGTCTTGCCCGAGCCGTTGGGGCCGAGGAAGCCGTGCACCTGCCCCGCCTCGACCCGCATGTCGAAGCCGTCCAGCGCGTTGCGGGCACCCCGCCGGCGGCTCTTGTACGTCTTACGTAGACCTTCGATCTCCAGGACAGCTGGCAAGCTGCACCTCCCCCGATGACGGGCGCCATGACACGCGACACCATACGCGGTATGCAAAGTCGCGCAATACCGGGTATGCATCGGCGCGTCGAAAACCGCCCGATCGGGGCGCTGGGTGCGGATGCCCGTTACGCGGGGTGACGATCAGGCGCAGACGACGGTGACCCCGGCGGCGCGGAACGCCTCCACCACTTCGGGCGCGGCGCCCGAGTCGGTCACCAGCGTCTCCACCCGGTCCACCGGGCAGATCCGGGCGAACGCGTGACCGCCCAGTTTGGACGAGTCCGCGATGATCACCACGCGCTTGGCGCGGGCCACCATCAGGTTGTTCATCGCCGCCTCACCCTCGTGGTGGGCGGCCGCGCCGAGCTGCGGGTCGATCGCGTCCACGCCCAGCAGGGCGACGTCCAGGGTGACCTCGCGCAACAGCGCCCCACCCAGCGGACCGACCAGCTCGAAGGACTTCGGGCGGACCACGCCGCCGGCCACCACGACCTTCATCCGGGAACGGACCAGCAGCTCGTTGGCGATGTTCAACGCGTTGGTGACCACGGTGAGCTGGGCGCCCTCCGCACTGGTGTTCAGGTCGGGGCGTACGGCGAGGGCCCGGGCCACCTCCGTGCTGGTGGTACCGCCGTTGAGGCCGACCACGGTGCCCGGGGAGACCAGTGCCGCCGCGGCGGCACCGATCCGCTGCTTCTCGGCCGAGTGCTTCGCGGTCTTGTAGCGCAGCGGCAGGTCGTACGAGACGCCGTTGGCGACCGCGCCGCCCCGGGTCCGGGTGATCATCTGCTGCTGGGCGAGCTGGTCGAAGTCACGCCGGATGGTGGCCTGGGAGACGTCCAGTCGCTCGGCGGCCTCCTCGACGCTGACCCGGCCGGTGCCGGTCAGCATTTCGAGCAGGGCGTTCCATCTGGCGTACCGGTCCACCCGAGGGCCTCCAGTTACTGCACGGTCGGTGATTGATTGCGTGCACACTAGTGCGCGAAACTACGAGGGCGCAAAACCCTGGCCTGCTCGATCGGAGGGCTGGTTGCCACGACCACCGGGGTTCGCGCAGAATAGCGCGCGAAAGACGGGTCTAACGAGCCGTATTGCGCAACGCTCCCCTGCGTAGGAGTTCTCATGTCGTACGTCGACGCGGAGATCGCGAGTCAGCCCGACTGCTGGCGGGAGGCGGCGCAACTCGCCGCCGCGGTGACCGACCACCTCCCCCGCCCCGGCGAGCGGGTCGCCGTCGTCGGTTGCGGCACGTCGTGGTTCATGGCGATGGCGTACGCGGCCCGCCGCGAGCAGACCGGCCAGGGCGAGACCGACGCCTTCCAGGCCTCCGAGTTCCCCACCGGCCGCCGCTACGACCGGCTCGTCGCGATCACCCGCTCCGGCACGACCACCGAGGTCACCGAGCTGCTCGCCGCGCTGCGCGGGCAGGTGCCGACCACCGTCCTGGTCGGTGACCCGGCCTCCCCGGCGGTCGAGTTCGCCACCGCCGCGGTGACCATGCCCTTCGCCGACGAGCGCTCGGTGGTGCAGACCCGTTTCGCGACCACCGCGCTCGCGCTGCTCCGCGCCCATCTCGGCGACAACATCGCCGCGCTCTCCGCCGACGCGGAGGTGGCGGTGCGCGCCCCGCTGCCGATCGACCCCACCCGGATCGAGCAGGCCACCTTCCTCGGTCGGGGCTGGACCGTCGGGCTGGCGCAGGAGGCTGCGCTGAAGTGCCGCGAGGCGGCCACCTTCTGGGCCGAGGCGTACCCGGCGATGGACTACCGGCACGGCCCGATCTCGGTGGCCGCGCCCGGCCGGCTGGTCTGGGCGTTCGGCGAGCTGCCCGACGGCCTGCCGGAGGACGTGGCGGCGACCGGCGCGGCCTTCGTGCACAGCCGCACCCACGGCTGCCGCACGGTGCTCGGCAGCTGGTCCGCCGGTCGTACGCCGGTCGACCCGATGGCCGACCTGATCCTGGCCCAGCGCTTCGCCGTCGCGCTCGCCACCAGCCGGGGGCTCGACCCCGACGCGCCGCGGCACCTGACCCGCTCCGTGGTCCTCGCATGACCGACGACCCCGTCGTCGGTGCGAACTCGGACGACGACGCCGTCGTCGGTGTGAACGCCGTCGGGGACCCCGTCGTCGGGGGGCGCGCCGTCGTCGGTGCGAACGCGACCGACCCGGTCGTCATCGCGCTCGACGTGGGGGGCACCGGGATGAAGTGCGCCCTGGTCCGCCCGGACGGCGGCGTGCTGCACACCGAGCGGCACCCCACCGACGCCGGACGCGGCCCGGACGCCGTGGTCGACACGATTCTTGAGGTCGCCGAGGGGTTGGCCGCCAAGGCCCGCGCGAAGGGGCTCACCCCCGTCGCGCTCGGCGTCGCCGTGCCCGGGGTGGTCGACGAGGCGTGCGGGGTGGCGGTCTGGTCGGCGAACGTGGGCTTCCGGGACGTACCGCTGCGGGACCTGGCGGTGGCGCGGCTCGGCCTGCCGACGGCCCTCGGCCACGACGTGCGCGTCGGCGGCCTCGCCGAGGCCCGGCTCGGCGCCGGGCGCGACGCCCGGCACGTCCTCTTCGTCGCCATCGGCACCGGCATCGCCGCCGCGCACGTGGTCGACGGCTCG
>NZ_JAMOKF010000127.1 GCF_023656545.1 Micromonospora phytophila
GGGCACCGGGGCGCCGCCGCGGTGGACCGGACGGCCCTGGCCGACCTGCTGCTGCGGGTCGGCCGGCTCGCCGACGAGCAGCCCCGGGTCCGTTCGCTGACCTTGAACCCGGTGCTCGCCCGCCCGGACGGCATCTCGGTGCTGCACGCCACCGTCCGGGTCGGCGCCGCCGCCGACCGCCCCGACACCGGTCCCCGCCGCCTCTGAACGGTCCCGGGGGGTGCCGCCGAGCAGGTCGCGTAGCCGGGCCGCGCGGGGACGGGCTGGCGCGGCGGACGGGCCGCCCACCGCGCCGGCCGCTCAGCCGCGCTCGGAGATCTGCTGGACACCCCAGGTGTTGCCGTCGGGATCGGCGAAGAAGACGAAGCCCACGTTGTCCAGCGGGTCCGGCACCGGGCGGGGATTTTCCCCCAACACCTGGATCTCGCTGACCTCGACGCCCCGCTCGACCAGCTCGGCCCGGGCCTTGTGCAGGTCGGGCACGACCAGTTGGAGCCCCTTGAGCGAGCCCGGCGGCATCTGCGGCACCATCCCCTTGCCGATCACGATCGAGCAGCCGGAGCCCGGCGGGGTCAGTTGCACCACCCGCGCGTCCTCGCTGATCACCGTGTCGTGGTCGACGGCGAAGCCGAGCTGGTCGGCGTAGAACGCCTTGGCCCGCTCCACGTCCGAGACCGGTACGACCACCACTTCCAACGTCCAGTTCATGGTGCCTCTCCTCGTGTCGTCGCTGTGCCGTGCAGCAGCTCGGCGAGCCGCGTGAAGCTCTCGGTGACGCCGCGGGTCATCGGGTAACGCAGCACGGCGTCGCGCCCCTCGCCGGTGGCGTAGCGCAGCGTGGTGGTGACCGTGGTCCGCCCGATCAGCTCGGTGAACTCGTGGCTGACCAGGGTCTCGCCCGGGTAGGACTGGTCGTCGAAGAGCTCGGTGCAGACCAGCCGGCCCGGTGGTTCGATCCGCCGGTACACCCCACTCTGGACCATCCGGGCGTCGTCCGGGCCCTGCGACACGAAGCGCCAGCGCCCGCCGATGCGCAGGTCCACCTCGCACTCGACCAACCGCCAGCCGCGCGCGCCGTACCAGCGGACCAGCAGCTCCGGCCGGGTGAAGGCGGCGAACACCAGCGGCGCCGCCGCGTCGAACACCCGGCTCAGCACGATCTCCCGGTCGCCCGGGGTACGCACCACGAGCGGATCGTCGAACCCGGTCACCGACCGGCGCCCCGGGCCTCGTCGCGGCCGGCGGTCCGGCTCCGGGCGTCGTCCCGGTCCGTGGTGTCACCGTCGCCGGCGGTCGGGGTCCCCAAGTCGTCGGCGTCCATGGCCCGGAGTTCGTCGAGCAGGGCGTCGAGGCGCTGATAGCTCTCCGCCCAGTAGTCGCGGTAGTCCGCCAGCCAGGCGGTGGCCTCGCGCAGCGGTCGTGCCTCCAGGCGGCAGGGCCGCCGCTGGGCGTCCCGTCCCCGGCTGACGAGACCGGCGCGCTCCAGCACCTTCAGGTGCTTCGAGATGGCCGGCTGGCTCATCGCGAAGGGCGCGGCCAGCTCCGTCACGGTCGCCTCGCCGGCGGCCAGCCGGGCGAGGATGGCCCGCCGGGTCGGGTCGGCCAGCGCGGCGAAGGTCGCGTCCAGCAGTTCGGTGCCCACCGCTCATAACCTCCTGGTTCTATAACCAAGTTGTTTCTATCGCGGTTCCATCGCCGGGTCAAGCAACCGCTCAGCACGCGAGGCCCCGGCGAACCGCCGGGGCCTCGCGTGGCTCAGGGATGTCAGCAGGCGTACGCCTCCAGGCGCTGCGCCCGCTCCGGGGCCCGCAGCTTCAGCAGGGTCACCTTCTCGATCTGTCGGATCCGCTCGCGGGACAGGCCGAACTCCCGCCCGACCTCGTCCAGGGTGCGCTGCCGGCCGTCGTCCAGGCCGAACCGTAGCCGGATCACCGCCTGCTCGCGCTGGGAGAGGGTGGCCAGCACGATGCTCACCTCGTTGCGCAGCTCGCCCTGGGCGGCGGCGTCACCCGGCTCGGCGGCCGGGTCGACCGCGGCGACGAAGTCGCCGAGCGCGCTCTCGCCGTCCTCGCCGACCGCCTGATCCAGGCTCACCGGCTCCCGGTCGTACGAGATCAGCTCGATCACCTGGAACTCCGGGACGTCCATCGCCCGGGCGACCTCGGCGAGGGTGGGCTCGCGCCCCAGCGAGACCGCCAGCTCGCGGCGGGCCCGGACCATCCGGTTGACCTGCTCGACCATGTGCACGGGGATGCGGATCGTGCGGGCCTGGTCGGCCATCGCCCGGGTGATCGCCTGCCGGATCCACCAGGTGGCGTACGTGGAGAACTTGTAGCCCTTGGCGTAGTCGAACTTCTCGACCGCCCGGATGAGACCGAGGTTGCCCTCCTGGATCAGGTCGAGGAAGGCCATCCCGCGACCGGTGTACCGCTTGGCGATGCTGACCACCAGGCGCAGGTTCGCCTCCAACAGGTGGTCCTTCGCCGCCCGGCCCTGCGCGACGACCAGCTCCAGGTCGGCCCGCAGTTCGCCGGAGACCGGCGTGCAGGTGGTCAACTTCTCCTCGGCGAACAACCCGGCCTCGATCCGCTTGGCCAGGTCGACCTCCTGCGCGGCGGTCAGCAGCTTCGTGCGGCCGATCCCGTTCAGGTATGCCCGGACCAGATCCGTGGAGACGCCGCGCTCGTCGGTGGCGTCCAGGTCGGTCAGGGCGTCGGTGGCGGTGTCGGCCTCGGTGGTGCCGGCCGGGCGCGTCCGGTGCTCCATCATCTGCAGGGCCATCTCTGTCTCTCCCCGTGTCCACGTCTGTGCCGCGTCGCTCCGGCCCAGTGGTGCCGGTGTGACACACAGCTTGGCGGGCGGGGCGTGAAACGGGAGTGAGGCGATCGGGGACCCGACAGGAATGCTGTCGGACGCCTTCACCGCGTACGCGTGTCGTCGCCGAGGGTGTCTTGCCGGCTCCGGTTACCGTGCCAGCGGTCGGCCCGCGGGGCCGACCGGCGCCGGCCATCGTCGGCGTACCTCGATCAGGCAACGGAGGACGTCGTGGTCTTCAAGCGGCTCATGCAGGCGATGGGCGTCGGTGGCCCGTCGGTGGAAACCGTGCTGGCGAACCCGGACTGCCGCCCCGGCGGCCAGTTGACCGGCACCGTCCACGTGGCCGGCGGCGACCACCCGGTGGACGTCTCCTATGTGGCCCTGGGCCTGGTCACCCGGGTCGAGGTGGAGAGCGGCGACAACGACTACGACACCACCCAGGAGTTCCACCGGCAGGCCGCGACCGGCGCGTTCCGGCTGGAGCCGGGGCAGCGCCACGACATCCCGTTCCGCTTCGACGTGCCCTGGGAGACCCCGGTCACCGAGCTGTACGGGCGGCACCTGCACGGCATGACGATGGGGCTGCGTACCGAGCTGGAGGTGGCCCGCGCGGTGGACAAGGGCGACCTGGACGCGGTGGCGGTGCACCCGCTGCCGGCGCAGGAGCGGATCCTGGAGGCGCTGCTCCGCCTCGGCTTCCGGTTCGCCAGGGCCGACGTGGAGCGGGGCCACCTCTACGGCGTACGGCAGAGCCTGCCCTTCTACCAGGAGATCGAGTTCCTCCCCGCCCCGCAGTACGCCGGGGCGATCAACCAGCTCGAGGTCACCTTCATCGCCGATCCGCGGCAGATGCAGGTGGTGCTGGAACTCGACAAGCGGGGCGGCCTCTTCACCGAGGGCCGGGACGCCTTCGGCCGCTTCACCGTCGAGCACGCCACCGCCGAGCGCACCGACTGGGCGGCCCAGCTCGACGCCTGGCTCCGCCAGTCCCTCCAACGCCGCGGCCTCTTCGGCTGACCGCCCCCGCCCCGCCCCGCCCGGCGGGCGCCAACCCCGGTGATCAAGAAGTTTGCGTCCTCATCCGGCCCGGTTCTGGACGCAAACTTATTGATCAATCCGGAAAGGGGGGAGGGGGAGGGGTCAGAGGTCGAGGAGGATGGTGCGGGGGCCTACGTTGACGCTCTCGACGAGCATGTGGGCGCGGAAGCGGCCGGTCTCGACCTTGGCGCCACGGGACCGCAGCGCCTCGATGACCTCGGTCACCAGCGGCTCGGCGACCTCGGCGGGGGCGGCGGCGGTCCAACTGGGACGCCGGCCCCTGCGGGCGTCGCCGTAGAGCGTGAACTGGCTGACCACCAGGATCGGCGCACCGGTGTCGGCGGCGGACCGCTCGTCGTCCAGGATCCGCAGCTCGTGCACCTTGCGGGCCATCGTCCGGGCGGTCTCCACGGTGTCGGTGTGGGTCACCCCGAGCAGCACCAGCAGCCCGTCGTCGATCGCGCCGACCACCTCGCCGTCGACCGTGACGCCGGCCCGGCCGACGGTCTGCACCACCGCCCGCATCAGCCGGCCCTCCGCGGCCCGGCCGGCGACACCGCGGCCAGCCGCCGCTCGACGGCGGCCCGACCGGCGCGGCTCCGGGCGGCCGTGCGGACACCGGGCCGGTCGGTGGGGCTCGGGTCGGCCGGGCGCGCTCCGGACCGGTCGGTGCGGCCCCGGTTGGCCGGGTGCGTGTCGGGCCGGTCGCCGGGGTTCGGGGTGGGCGGGTGCACCGGCGGGCGGGTCACTCGGACACCGGCTCGATGAAGCCCCGCTCGACCAGGTGCGCCACGATCGGGCCGGCCGCCTCGGCCAGTTCCTCGGGGGCGACGTCGTGCGCGGCGGCGAGCAGGGTGAGCTGGTCGCGCAGCGGCAGCCGCCCGTCGGCGCCGCCCACCAGGGCCAGCACCAGGGGGTCGATCTCCTCGGTCCAGCGCAGCCCCTGCGGCATGGCGAGGACCTGCCGGTCCACCGCCCAGCCCTCGTCGCCCATGGTGGCCTCCTGCCGCAGCTGGAGGCCGTCGGCGGCCCGGTAGCGCGCGGCGAGCAGCCCGTCGGTGTCGTGTCCGCGCAGCCAGTCCTGGCGGTCGAACCAGCCGGCGATCCGGTCGCCCAGCGGTGTCTGCACCCGCTGGCGCAGCTCCTCGACGCGGACCACCGGGTCGTCGTGCCCGGCCCGGCGCAGCGAGACGATGCCGAAGCCGATCGCCTCCACCTTGTGCGCGTCGAACCAGTCCAGCCAGTCGGCCATCCGCTGCGGGTCGGCCGCCTCGCCGACGTCGGTGAGCCACAGGTTGACGTACGCCATCGGGTCGGCGACCTCGCGCTGGATCACCCAGGCGTCCAGCCCGGTGCCGGCGAACCAGCCGGCCACCCGCTCGTCCCACTCCTCGCCGGTGACGTGCACCCAGTTCGCCAGGTACTGCATGGTCCCGCCCTCGGTCAGCAGGCCGGGCGCGGCGGCGGCCAGCTCGGCGCCGATCGAGTCGCCCACCCGGCCGGAGTCGCGGTAGACGTGGGTGGTGGTGCCGGGGCCGACCACGAACGGCGGGTTGCTGACCACCAGGTCGAAGCGGCGGTCGGCGACGGGGGCGACCATGTCGCCGCGGAGCAGTTCCCAGTCCTGGCCGTTGAGCGCGGCGGTGGTGGCGGCGAAGCGCAGCGCCCGCGCGGAGACGTCGGTGGCGGTGACCCGCCGGGCGTGGGTGGCCAGGTGCAGGGCCTGCACGCCGGAGCCGGTGCCCAGGTCCAGCGCGGTGTCGACCTGCCGGCGGACGGTCGCGCCGATCAGCGTCTGGGTCGCCCCGCCGATGCCCAGCACGTGCTCGGCGTGCAGCGGGCGGCCGGGCCGGGCGCTGGCCGGCACGTCGGCGAGCACCCACCAGTCGTCCCCGTACGGCTCCAGGTCCAGGCCCATCCGCAGCCCGCCGCCGTGCCGCTCGACCAGGCCCCCGGCGAGCGCCTCCTCCAGCGACAGCGGCGCGAGCGCGGCGGCCACCGCTTCCTCCGGCTCGGTCTGCTCGCAGATGAACACCCGGATCAGCGTGCCGAGCGGGTCGAGGTCCTCGGTGGCGCGCAGCGCGGCCCGGAAGTCGTTGCGGGCCACCCCGCCGGTGGCCTGCGGCCCGAGCCGGCTGGCGATGCCGTTGGCGGTGAATCCGGCCCGGGTCAGCGCGGTGCGCAGCGCGTCGACCCCGGCGGGGGAGAGCAGCATGTCGTGTCCGTCCACGTCGCCATCCTGCCTGGTGTCGACGGCAGAGGTCGGGTCACCCGGGACATCGGGGGCGGCACCAGCATCAATCGATATCCATCCCTATCACGCTCATCGATCGATGGATTACCATGTGCGCACCATCCGTCGTTGGCGCGTCCGTGCCGGCCACGAGCCTGACCGGGCGCGCAGGTAGGGAGGCACATGATGCCAACAGGGTCCGTTTCGCGCCGACGCCTCGTCCGGGCGTTCGCCGTCGTCGCCACCGCCGCGGCCGTCTCCGTCGCCGTCACGACTCCGGCGCAGGCGGCGCCCACCGGTGAGATCCGGGGCGCCTCCGCCCCCACCGCGATCAGCGGCAGCTACCTGGTCGTCCTGAAGACGGACGCGGTCGGCGCCGCCGGCACCCTCGCCGCCCGCACCGCCGTGCCGGACCGGGCCGGCAAGCTGGCCGAGCGGTACGGCGCCAGCGTGGTCGACGTCTACAGTGCCGCGTTGACCGGGTTCAGCGCGAAGATGAGCGCCGGCCAGGCCCGCCGGCTGGCCGCCGACCCGGCCGTCGCGTACGTGGAGCAGGACCAGGTGGTCACCGCCGCCGCGACGCAGACCAACCCGCCGTGGGGTCTGGACCGCATCGACCAGCGCAACCTGCCGCTCAGCGGCACCTACACCTACCCGAACACCGCCTCCAACGTCCGGGCGTACATCATCGACACCGGCATCCGTACCACGCACACCCAGTTCGGCGGCCGGGCCACCTGGGGCACCAACACGGTGGACAGCAACAACACCGACTGCAACGGCCACGGCACCCACGTCGCCGGCACGGTCGGCGGCTCCACCTACGGGGTCGCCAAGCAGGTACGCCTGGTCGCGGTGAAGGTGCTCAACTGCTCCGGCAGCGGCAGCACCACCGGCGTGGTCAACGGCATCAACTGGGTGACCGCCAACGCGGTCAAGCCGGCGGTGGCCAACATGAGCCTCGGCGGCGGGGCCAGCAGCGCCATCGACAACGCGGTGACCAACTCGATCAACTCCGGGATCAGCTACGCGGTGGCCGCCGGCAACTCCAGCGCCAACGCCTGCAACTACTCCCCGGCCCGGGCGGCGGCGGCGCTCACCGTCGGCTCCACCACCAGCAGCGACGCCCGGTCGTCCTTCTCCAACTACGGCTCCTGCGTGGACATCTTCGCCCCCGGCTCGAGCATCCTGTCGGCCTACCGGACCAGTGACACCGCGACCAGCACCCTCAGCGGCACCTCGATGGCCTCGCCGCACGTGGCAGGCGCCGCCGCCCTCGTGCTCTCGGCCAACCCGTCGTACACCCCGGCGCAGGTGGCCAGCTACCTGACCACCAACGCCACCACCGGCAAGGTGACCAACCCCGGCTCGGGGTCGCCGAACCGCCTGCTCTTCGTCGTCAACTGACCCCGACCGGCCCGGCGGACCGCCTCGCGCGGTCCGCCGGGTGCGGTCCGTGCCCGGGTTCGGGGCGTCGCCGGCCGGCGGATCAGGCGGCGACGCTCTGTCCGGCTCGTTCGGTCGGGGTCGCCGCGCCGGCCGCGGGGAAGGCGCGGCCCGCGCCGTCCACGCTCACCGAGACGGCCGCCCCGACCGGTACCGCCGTCGCGTCGTCGAGGATCCGGGCGGTGATCCGGGTGCCGTCGGCGAGCCGGAGCCCGACCAGCGCGTCGTGCCCGTGGAAGTCGTGCCGCAGCACCGTCGCGGTGACCGCCCCGGGGCCGGGGGAGAGGCGGACCTGCTCCGGGCGGACCAGCACGGTCACCGGGCCGTCCGGGGCCGCCCCGGCGATCGGAACGGTGCCCAGCGCCGTCCGGGCCGCGCCGCGTTCGGCGACCGCCGGCAGCAGCTCCGCGTCGCCGACGAACACGGCCACCCACTCGTCGGCCGGCCCCCGGTAGACGGTGGTCGGGGCTGCGCACTGGACCACCCGGCCGGCGCGCAGCACCACCACCCGGTCGGCCACCGAGAGCGCCTCGCCCTGGTCGTGGGTGACCAGCACGCCGGTCGCCCCGTCGGCGCGCAGCGCCTCGCGTACGTCGTGCCGCAGCCCGGCGCGCAGCCCCGCGTCGAGAGCGCTGAACGGCTCGTCCAGCAGCACCACCGACGGTCGGGGCGCCAGCGCCCGGGCCACCGCCACCCGCTGCTGCTGCCCGCCGGAGAGCTGGTGCGGCATCCGGCCGCCGTAGCCGGCGAGCCCGACGAGGGTGAGGACCTCCTCCACCCGGTCGCCCCGGCGGGCGGCCCGGTCCAGGCCGTAGCCGACGTTGGCGGCCACGTTCAGGTGCGGGAAGAGGGCGCCCTCCTGCGGCACCACGGCGATCCGGCGGCGGTGGGTCGGCAGGTGCCGGCCGTTGCCGGCGACCGGGGCGCCGTCGATGCGGATCTCCCCGGCGTCGAGCCGTTCGAAGCCGGCCAGGCAGCGCAGCAGGGTGGTCTTGCCGCAGCCGGACGGGCCGAGGACCGCGGTCAGCAGCCCGGCCGGCACGGTCAGGTCCACCCCGGCCAGCGCGGTGACCGACCCGTACCGCTTGACCACGCCGGTCAGCACGACCTCGCTCATCACCGGTCCTCCTTGTCGAGCAGTCCGCTGCGGGCGACCAGCAGCCAGGTGGGCAGCGCCGAGATGGCCACCAGCAGCGCGGCGTATGGGGCCGCGGCGGCGTACGCCCCGACGGCGGTGGCGGTCCACAGCTCGGTGGCGAGGGTGTCCGTGCCGGTCGGGCGCAGCAGCAGGGTGGCGGGAAGTTCCTTCATGCCGGTGAGGAACACCAGCGCCGCGCCCGCCCCGATGCCCGGCAGGATCAGCGGCAGGGTGACCGTGCGCAGCACGGCCAGCGGGCCCCGGCCGAGCGAGCGGGCCACCTCCTCCAGCCCTGGCGGGGACTGGGCGGCGGCACCGGCCACCGCGCCGACGGCGAGCGGCAGGAAGAGCGTGGCGTAGGCGAGCGCGAGCAGCCACCGGGTCTGGTAGAGCGGGAACGCCACGTTGATCCCGAAGAAGATCAGCGAGAGCCCGATCACCACGCCGGGCAGCGCGTGCGCCAGGTACGCCAGCCGGTCGAGCACGGTGGTCAGCGGGCCGGGCGCGCGGGCGGAGAGCACCCCGGCGACGAGGCTGATCAACAGTGAGCCGATCCGCGCGCCGGCGGTGCTCGCGGCGGCGCCGGCCAGGGCGGACAGGCTGCCGCCGGGTGGCTTCCCGCCGGGTGCGCGGGCGGCCCCGGTGTCCCGGCCGGCGGCATGTCGTCCCACGCCGGCCCCCGCGCCGGCGTCGGACGGGCGGGCGAGGGTAGTTCCGCTCCTCATCGGGCCGGCACCCCCTTGACCACCACGCCGTCGGGCACGTCACCCACCACGCAGGCGCCGGCTCCGACCACGCTGCCGGCGCCCACCCGCAGTCCCTGCAGGACGGCCGCGGTGGTCCCGACCAGCACCCCCTCGGCCAGGTGGCAGTCGCCGGAGACGGCGGCCAGCGGGTTGACCGACACGTAGTCGTCGAGCCGGCTGTCGTGCCCCACCGTGGCGTTCTGGTTGAGGTGCACGTGTCGTCCGAGGGTCACGTTCGTGGTGACGCGGGCCCCGGCGAAGACCACCAGGCCCTCGCCGTGCACGAGGTCCGGTCCCACGGTGGCGTCCGGGTGCACGACGCTCGCGGCCGGCAGCCCGTAGCCGTCGAGCCGCTGCCCCACCGCCCGACGTACCCGCGGGTCGCCGATGCCGACGAGCAGGTGGGTGTCCCGGGGCGCCTCGCGCAGCCATTCCAGGCCGCCGAGGAACTCCGTGTCGAGCTGCCGCACCCGCTTGAGGTTCCGCTCCGACGGCCGGTCGTCGACGAAGCCGAGCAGCCGCCAGCGAGGCGCCGGGGCGGCCTCGTCGGCCGCCCGGACGATGGTCAGGACCTCCCGACCGTGACCGCCGCAGCCGACGATCACCAGGTTCGTGGTCATGCCGGCGACACTCCCGTCCGCGCTGTCAGGAACCCGTCGATCGCGGTGAGCACGCGGGTCACCTGCGATTCGTCCAGGGCGGAGCCGCTGGGCAGGGTGAGGCCGTGGGCGAAGAGCCGCTCGGCGGTGCCGGTGAGCAGGCTCCGCGCCCCGGCGAAGACCGGTTGCAGGTGCATCGGCTTCCACACCGGACGGGTCTCGATGCCCAGGCCCGCGAGGTGCGCGCCGAGTTCCGCCGCCTGCCAGCCGGCCTGTTCCGGGTCGACCACGATGCTGGTCAGCCAGCAGTTGGACGCGGTGTCCTCCTCGCCGAGCAGCCGTACGCCGGGCAACGGGGCGAAGAGCTTGGCGTACCGGTCGCGCAGCTGCCGGCGGCGGGCGATCATCGTGTCGAGGCGGACGAGCTGGGCGCGGCCGAGGGCGGCGAGCAGGTTGCTCAGCCGGTAGTTCCAGCCGGTCTCCCGGTGCTCGTAGTGGGGCACCGGTTCGCGGGCCTGCGTGGCGAGGTACCGGGCGCGGGCGAGCAGCTCGGCGTCGTCGGAGACGAGCATCCCGCCGCCGGACGTGGTCATGATCTTGTTTCCGTTGAAGGAGAGCGCGCCGACCCGGCCGAAGGAGCCCGCCGGGCGTCCCCGGTGACTGGCGCCGAGCGCCTCGGCCGCGTCCTCCACCACCGGAACGTCCGCCTCGGCACAGACCGGCAGCAGCGCGCCGTAGTCGACGCAGCTGCCGAACATGTCCACCGGAACGACCGCAGCGACCCGCTCGCCGTCGGCCCGCAGCCCGTGCAGCAGGTCGGCGAGGAGCGCGACGTCGACGTTGCCGGTGCGGGGGTCGCAGTCGACGAAGACCGGCCGCGCGCCGGTGTAGCGGACCGCGTTCGCCGTGGCGACGAAGGTCAGCGTGGGTACGACGACCGCGTCGCCGGGACCGACTCCCACCCCGAGCAGCCCCAGGTGCAGGGCGGCCGTGCCGGACGAGACCGCGACGGCCCCGCCGGTGCCGACGCGGGCGGCCACCTCGCGTTCGAACGCTTCGAGGTCCGGGCCGACCGGGGCGACCCAACCCGACCGCAGCGCGGCGATCAGGTAGGACTCCTCCAGCGGCCCGACATCGGGCGGGGACAGGTGGATGGTCCGGCTCATGGGTTCCCTTCCGGGTCAGGAGTCGCCGGAGAGGTACCGGGCCCGGCCGGCCGGTGCCGAACAAGTCTCATAAAAAGTGCCTCCCCCCGCGAAGCCACCGAAGCGGTCAAAGCGGTTCTATCACTCAATCGTGGAGCGCCAAGGCGTTTCGTGGCACAAAGTTGCCACCTGCGCCCGAAGGGCGATCCAAAGGAGGAATGGGCACGAACGCGATCAGGCCGGGGTCCGGTCCCGCTCCGGCCGGGCGCGGCTGCCCACGAACTCCGGAGCGGTGGCCACCCCCTCGGCGTTGACGCCGTCGCGCCGCAGCACCGTGCGCGCGGTCTCGAGCAGGATCCTCAGGTCCAGCCGGAGGCTGCGGTGGTCGACGTACCAGACGTCGTGGTCGAACTTCTCCTCCCAGCTCAGCGCGTTGCGGCCGCGCACCTGGGCCAGGCCGGTGATGCCGGGGCGCACCTCGTGCCGGCGGGCCTGGGTGGGGGAGTAGCGGTCCAGGTAGTCGTTGAGCAGGGGGCGCGGGCCCACCAGGCTCATGTCGCCGCGCAGCACGTTCCAGAGCGTCGGCAGCTCGTCCAGGCTGGTGGCCCGCAGCCACCGGCCGAGCGGGGTGAGCCGGTCGCCGTCGGCCGTCCGTCCCCGGCGCGGGTCGGGCGCGTGCATCGTGCGGAACTTGACCAGCTCGAACGGGCGACCGTGCCGCCCGGCCCGGCACTGCCGGAACAGCACGGGTCGGCCCAGCCCGCCGGCGACCAGCGCGGCCACCACCGCGAGCACCGGCAGCGCCAACAGCAGCAGCAACGCCGCGCCGACGAGGTCGATGACGCGCTTGACCCGGTCCCGGCGGGTGTCCCGGTCGGGGCGGGGCACGCACACCTGAGCAGACACCGACACGCGTGAACCTCCACCAGGGTGACGGAACGTCATGAATGCGTTCTAACGGCAATGAACCGCTCATGTCTCGCGAATGGCGACATCCGGCTGGTTCCCCCGGCTCAACCGCCCGGACCCGGACCGGGACACGGGTGATCGGCGGGTCGGCTCGAACCCGCACCGGGACACGCGTGATCGGGCGCGTCGGCTCGACCGGCGCGGCTCACGGCGCCGCAGTACAGTGCTCGACGGCCGCACCGGCCGGGAGGGCGGGGGAATCGTGCTGCACCTGAGGATCGTCGCGCCGACGAACCGTTCCACCGCCGTGGTGGACCTGCTGACCGACGACCCGGGGGTGGCCCACCTGGCGGTCCTGCCCGGCGCCGCCCGCCAGCCGGTGGGCGACCTGATCCTCTGCGACGTGGTACGCGAGAGCGCCGACCGGGTGCTGCGTGGGTTGCGGGAGTTGGAGGTGGAGGCGCGGGGCGGCATCTCCGCCGACGACGTCGAGCTGACCCTCTCCACCGCGGCCGACCGGGCCGCGCGGGAGGCCCCCGGCCACGGCGACGACGCCGTCGTCTGGGACGAGATCGCCGCGAAGACCGGTGAGCAGACGGAACTCTCCGCCACCTACCTGGTGCTGATCGTCGTCGCCACCATGATCGCCGGCATCGGCGTGCTGCTCGACCAGCCCATCCTCATCGTCGGCGCGATGGTGGTCGGCCCGGAGTTCGGACCCCTGGCGGCGCTCTGCGTGGCGCTGCTGCGCCGGCAGACCCGGGTCATGATCCGGTCGGTGCAGGCCCTGGTGGTCGGCTTCCTGGCCGCCATGGCCGCCACCGTGCTCAGCACCTGGGCGCTGACCGCCGCCGATCTGGTCAGCCGGGAGATGCTGCTGGCCGAGCGGCCGCTGACCGACTTCATCTGGCGGCCCGACGCGCTGTCCTGGGTGGTCGGCGTGCTCGCCGGGGTGGCCGGCATGCTCTCCCTGACGTCGAAGAAGTCCGGCAGCCTGGTCGGGGTGCTGATCTCGGTGACCACCGTGCCGGCCGCCGCCAACGTGGCCGTCGCCGCCGCGTACGGGGTGTGGCACGAGGCGGCCGGCTCGGCGCTCCAGTTGCTGATCAACCTCTGCGCCATCGTGCTCGCCGGCCTGCTCACCCTCGTCGTGCAGCAGCTCTGGTGGTGGCGGGTGGCCCGGCGGTCCGGACGGGCGGTTCTGCGCCCCTGACCGGTCAGGGGCTCACGTCGGCCGCCAACCGGCGGGCGAGCAGCGTCCGCAGCGGTATCGACTCGCCGTCGCGGCCACCCGCGCCCACCACCAGCGGCGGTGGGGCGGGCTCCGGATCGGCGCCGAGCAGCCGGGCGCGCAGACCGCCCGGCACGGTCAGCAGGTGGAACCGCCCGTCGACGTCCACCGCACGGGTGCGGGCCCGGTCGATGTACCAGCCGCGCAGCCGCGTTCGGTAGCGGCCGCGGCCGTCGTAGGACCGGGCGGTGAGCCGGGTGGTGGCCAGCCCCCGCCGGGCCGCCTCGGCGACGA
>NZ_JAMOKF010000128.1 GCF_023656545.1 Micromonospora phytophila
CGGGAACCATGTAGGACGGCAGCTCGGCGGCGAGGGCCGTCCGCAGGGCCGGGATGTCCCGGTCGGTCTCCGCCGCGCCCGCCACGTACGCGACCAGCTGCGGGTCGTCGGGGTCGTCCCGGCGCAGCCGCACCGTCACCTCGCTGTCCGGCAGGCGCCGCCGGAGGGCCGCCTCGATCTCGCCGCACTCCACGCGGTAGCCGCGCAGCTTGACCTGGTCGTCGGTGCGGCCCAGGTGTTCGAGGTTGCCGTCGGGGAGCATGCGAGCCAGGTCGCCGGTGCGGTACAGCCGCGCGCCGGGGGCGGACGAGAACGGGTGCGGGACGAACCGCTCGGCCGTCAACCTCGGCTGGTTCAGGTACCCGCGCGCCACGCCGGCTCCGCCGATGTACAGCTCGCCGACCACGCCCACCGGGACCGGGTTCAGCCACGCGTCGAGCACGTACAGGTCGGTGTTGGCGATCGGCCGGCCGATGGGGACGGAACCGACGGCCGGCGTGTCCGGGCCGACCTCGTACGCGGTGCAGGCGACCACGGTCTCCGTCGGCCCGTACTCGTTGAACAGCGCGGTGCCGGGCGAGTGGGCTCGCCAGGGTGCCACCTGGTCGGCGCGCAGCAGCTCGCCGCCCATGACGAAGCACCGGGTGCGGTCGGCCAGCTCGGCGGGGCGGAGCTGGTGGTTGACGAGGTCGAGCTGGGCGGGGGTGATCTTGACCAGCCCGAACGGGGTCCGTTGCCGGCGCAGCGCCTCGCCCAGCGCCTCGGGGCCGAGGTGTTCGCCGATGATCAGGACGGTGGCCCCGCTGGAGAGCGGGACCAGCAGGCTCGTGACGGCCAGGTCGAACGCGACCGACGACTGCAGCGGGACGGTGTCCCCGGGCCGCAGCCGGAAGGCCTGGGCGGCCCAGCGCAGGTGGTTGCAGACGCCGCGGTGCGTGACCATGACGCCCTTGGGGCGGCCCGTGGAACCGGAGGTGTAGATGACGTACGCGAGGTCCTCCGCCGACGGATTCCGCCGTCGCCGCGGCCGTCGCTTCGGCCCGCCGACCGAGCTGGCGGCGCCACGACCGGCGTCGGCCTGCGCGACCGGCGTGTCCAGGCCCGGCACCAGCAGCGCCGCACCGTCGGGCACCAGGTGCGCCAGATCGGCGCGGGTGAGGACGACCGGGGTGGCCGTGTCGTCGAGCACGTACCGCAGCCGGGCGGGCGGGTTGGACGGATCGACGGGTACGTAGGCCGCGCCGGTCTTCAGCACCGCGAGGATCGCCACGACGAACGGGACCGAGCGCGGCAGGAGCACACCCACCAGGCCGCCCACGCCGATGCCGCGCTGGCGCAGCGTCTCCGCCAGCGCCTCGGCCCGGGTGTCCAGCTCGTGATAGCTCAGCGCGGTGTCGCCGTCGGTCACCGCGACTCCGTCGGGGGTCCGGCGCACCTGCCGCTCGATCAGCACGTGGACCAGGTCGTCGGGCTCGGCGGGGGTGGCGGTGCGGTTCCACTCCCCGACGAGCTGTCGGTACTCGTCTCCGGTGAGCATCGCGGCCGAGCCGACCGGCGCGCCCGGGTCGGTCACCAGCGACCGCAGCAGTGTCTGGAAGTGTCCGGCGAAGCGGACCATCGCGTCGTCGTCGAACAGGTCGGTGCGGTACTCCAGTACGGTCCGCACGCCGTCGGCGTTCTCCCGTACGGAGACCGTGAGGTCGAACTTGGCGGTGTCGCGGGGTACCTCGATCGAGGTGACCTCGAGGCCGTCGAGGCGCGGCGGCGCCGCCTCGCGGCCGTACACGAACATCACCTGGAACAGCGGGCTGAAGCCGGGCTGGCGGGCCGGGCGCAGCGACTCGATCAGCGTCCCGAAGGGAAGCTCCTCGTTGCTCAAAGCTTCGAGCGCGGCGGTGCGCACCCGCCCGAGGAGCGTCTCGAACGACGGGTTGTCGTCCAGCCGGGCCCGGATGGCGACGGTGTTCAGCAGCAGCCCGACGAGCCGCTGGGTCTCGGTCCGCTGCCGGTTGGCCATGGGCGTGCCGACCACGATGTCGCGCTGGCCCGTCCAGCGTGCCAGCAGCACCTGCAACACGCCGAGCATGACCATGTACGGGGAGACCCCGACCCGGTGGCAGAGCGCGACCAGCGCCTCCGTGGGCACGTCCAGCGGGAACGACACGATGGACCCCGCACTGGACGGCACGGCGGGCCGGGGCCCCCGGGTGGGCAGCTCGAGCACGGCGGGCGCGCCCGCGAGCTGAGCGCGCCAGTACTCGCGCTGGGCGGCCGCCTCCGCACCGGCGAGCCAGTCGTGCTGCCACGCCGCGTGGTCGCGGCAGTCGACGTCCACCGGGTCGAGGTCCGCCGGTCGCCCCGTGCGGTGCGCCGTGTAGAGCCTTTCCCACTCGTCGTGCAGGATGCTGAGCGACCACTCGTCGACGGTGACGTGGTGCATCGTCAGCAGGAGCACGTGCTCCTCGGGCGCGCAGCGCAGCAGGCTGGCGCGCAGCACCGGTCCGCGTTCCAGGTCGATCGGGATGCGCGCCTCGCCGTGCAGCCGGGCCTGCACCTCCTGGTCGCGTTGCCACGCGGGCAGCCCGGTCAGGTCGTGCACCCGCAACAGCCCCGGGCGCGGGTCGTGGACCACCTGGGCCAGGCGCTGTGCCGCACCGTCCGGCGTGGCGTCCACATCTGACGGCCCGGGCGGGGCGTCCGCCGCCGGCTCGAGGGTGGTGCGCAGGGCGGGGTGCCGGGCCACCAGCTCGTCGAGCGCCGCCGACAAGGCCGTCACGTCCAGCGGCCCGTGGAGCCGGTACGCCAGCGGCACCAGGTAGGTGGCCGTCTCGGGGTCGAGGCGGCTCAGGTACCACATCTGGCGTTGCGCGTAGGAGGCCGCGACCGGGCCGACGGCAGGGTCAGCGCCCACGGAGTCGAGCCGGAGCGACGCGACGGGCGTCGCCTGCCGGGGCCTCAGGACGTCGGTCATCGCGTCCGCCTTCTGTGCGTCAGCACCGGCCGGAGGAGCGCCGCCGACAGGCGCGCCCGTTCCACCGGTTGCTCGTGGTCGGGAGTCCGGATCTGTCGGCGAGGGCCGCTTGGCGTCAGGTCAGCTCGGCCCTGGTGGAGCACGGTCGCGGGCACGGTGCGGGGATGCTGCGACCCGACCGGCCGGCGGGTTGGTCCCGCAGGTCGGAAGGTGTCCGTGCCAGCCCCCGTGATCAGCTCATTCATGTGACAGATGCGGGTCCCTTGAGAGGAGAAGCTGTCCCACATCATGGCACTGATGATCTTTGATGGGATCCCCGGATCGTGCCGGCCGTCGATACTTTCGGGGTCGAAGCCGCTACACGTTCGTCTATTTCTCGGACGACGGCAACATTTGTGACTGCGGACGACGGTCACCTTCTGCGCCGCGACGCCCGTGCCGCGCCGTCGAGCGCTCTCGCGTCAAATCCACCGCTCTCTCCGCCGCGCCACGGGCGCCTGAGGCTGCGCTGCGAGCGGAGGACTCGAACCTCCATCGCCCGTTCCAGAGACGGGTGTGCTGCCGATTGCACCAGCTCGCAATTCCGCCGTGCCGTCGCACGGACGTGCCCCGACCAGGATTCGAACCTGGGCTCTCCGGTTTCGTAGACCGACGCTCTCTCCGCTGAGCCACCGGGGCGGGCCGACCGGCACCCGCCCCCCACGGGCGCCGGTCGGTGGTCATCCCTTCACGCAGACGACCTGCTTGAGGTGCGCCACCACCTCGACCAGGTCCTCCTGCTGAGCCATCACCTGGGTGATGTCCTTGTACGCGCCGGGGATCTCGTCGACCACCCCGGCGTCCTTGCGGCACTCCACCCCGGCGGTCTGCGCGACGAGGTCGGCGGTGCTGTAGGTGCGCTTCGCCTGCGCCCGCGACATCCGCCGCCCCGCCCCGTGCGAGGCCGAGCAGTACGCGTCCGGGTTGCCCTTTCCGCGCACGATGTACGACCCGGTGCCCATCGACCCGGGGATGATGCCCAACTCCCCCCGCCCGGCCCGGATCGCCCCCTTGCGGGTGACGAGCACCTCCACCCCGCCGTAGCTCTCCTCAGCCACGTAGTTGTGGTGGCAGCTGATCGACTCGTCGAAGCGCACCTGCGGGAACTGCTCCCGCACGACCCCGCAGAGCAGGGCGAGCATGACGGACCGGTTGCGCCGGGCGTACTCCTGCGCCCACCACAGGTCCCGCCGGTAGGCGTCCATCTCTGGCGTGCCGGCGAGGAAGACCGCCAGGTCCCGGTCGGGCAGGTCGGTGTTGTGCGGGAGCCGCTTGGCGACCGAGATGTGCCGCTCGGCCAGCTCCTTGCCGATGTTGCGGGAGCCGGAGTGCAGCATCAGCCAGACCTGCCCCGCGTCGGAACCCCGCTGCTCGACGCAGACCTCGATGAAGTGGTTGCCGCCACCGAGGGTGCCCATCTGGTGCCGGGCCCGGTGCTCCAGCTGCGCCACCCGCCGGTCGAGGGTGCCGAACCGGCGCCAGAAGTCGTCCCAGCCGGCCTGCTCCAGCCCCCGGACGCGGCGCGGGTCGACCGGGTCGTCCCGCTTGGCGAAGCCGACCGGGATGGTGGCCTCGATCGCGGACCGCAGCCCGGCCAGGTCGTCGGGCAGGTCGTCGGCGGTCAGCGAGGTGCGGACCGCGGACATGCCGCAGCCGATGTCGACGCCGACCGCGGCGGGCGAAACGGCCTGCCGCATCGCGATGACCGAGCCGACCGTGGCGCCCTTGCCGAAGTGCACGTCCGGCATGACCGCGACGCCCTCCACCCACGGGAGCGCGCCGATGTTGCGCAGTTGCCGGGCGGCCTGCGGCTCGATGCCGTACGGGTCGGTCCAGACCCGGACCGGCGCGCGGGTGCCCGCGAGCGGGGTGTGCACCATCGTGCTCTCCTCGTTTCGTCGTACGCCGCCCACCCGGGGCGACCGAAAATGATCGTGGACCGCCCGGGAATCGAACCCGGCCGGAGTGGCGTGCAAAGCCTCTCTGCGCCCAGCGCGCAGCCCTTTCCGCCGGGCGGGGCGCCCCGGCGCGTGAGCGGCTGGCAGGGCTCGCGCCCCACCCCTGCCGTCCGGGACCGGGGAATCGAACCCCGTGTCTCTCGCTCCCAAAGCGAGCGGGTCAGCCAGCTCCCTCGTCCCGGTAACGTCGTTCTCCCGGTCGGCCCGTCACGGGGCCACCCGGGTTCTGGTCATGCCATTCCACTGTGAAGTTGAGAAGAAGCGAGGTCACCGGCGAGGGCCGGGACGGAACGGATCGGTCCGGGAACGAAAAAGCCGCCCGGTCCCCGGTGGGGGTGGGCGGCTGCGCGTCGCGCCTGGCGCTAGTCGCGCCGCCACCCCGGCTGCCGGCCCTGCTGGGACCGGCGCAGACACCGGGCTCGTTCACCCGCGGGCAGCAGGGCACCACCACACGGCATGGGCCACGTGGCGTTGGTGCGGGTGCGCTGCGACACGGCGTACTCCCCCGGGTTGATCGGTTGACCTTGCGCCGACGACGTTAGGCGAGCCCGGATGGTGACCGCAATGGATATTCGGCGGGCTCGTCGGGATCCGTGGGGACGGTTCGGTCGCGACCGCATCGTCCGACGGTTAGGGTGCCGGCTCGACAACTGCGGAGTTGGGAGAACCAGATGGACCTCAAGCGACGGGTGGCCGACCGGTTCCGGGAGGTCAACGGGGACCATCCGATGACGGCGGCGGACGACGCGTACGTCAGTCGGCAGTTCGTGGTGCTGGAGGAGCTGTGCACGGCGCGGGGGTGCGAGGCCGACGACGTACGCCGGTTGATGCTGGCCCGGCGGTTGCCGCTGCCGGGGTACCTGCGCTCAGACGGCGCGGAAATGGTGCCGGCGGACCTGTTCGCCCTCGCCGACCGGGCCGGCGGCACGGAGGCCCTGCCGGCGTGGTTCACCGCGCACTGGGCTGACGCGGAGGTGGGCGCGGCCGAGTGGGAGGCGTACCTCAGCGGCCAGTACGTCTGCCTGCGGTCCGTCACACCGGCGGGCATCCGACGCAAGGACGAGTTGGTGGCGGCGATCCGGGCCGCGGTGGTGGAGCTGGACGCCGGGCCGTCCGGCGGGGACGCCGCGGCGCGGTTGCCCGCGCTGGTCGACGAGTTGGACGCGCTGGAGCCGCCGTTCACGGCGTACGACCGGCTCCGCTTCGGCGGCCCGACCTCACGGGACATCTGGATCGACGCGGTGCGGGCCCGACCGGGCGCAACCGTCTGACAGCGGGCGGTCAGTCGGGACGGACCGGAGGCTCGAAGTCCCACGGCCCCGGGCGACGGGCGGCGACGACGTCGATGTGGGCCCGGACCCGCTGGTCGATCAGTTCGGGCTCTGCCGGGCACCCCGGTACGGCGAGCACCTCCGCGCGGGCCCGGGCGGCGGTGGCCGACAGCCGGTGGAAGTGCCGCACCGCGTGCACGTCGAGCGTGGCCGCCCAGTCGAGCTCCGTGCAGGACTCGTCGCCGTACCAGTAACCGCCGGCGTTTCCGGCCCAGATCGCCCAGTCGCGCAACCGCTGCGGCACCGCGAGCGCGGTCACCACGTCGGATGTGACGGTGACGTGAGCCGGTCGGGGGGTGGGTTCGTAGGTGTCCGCCAGCGGCACCCGGTCCCGGCGGGCGTCCTGGGCGGCGTGCAGGGCGCGCATCGCGCCGGGGAAGCCCATGGTGTTCCAGCTGACCGTGCCGCTGGGACGGGTGCGCCACAACTCGGGGCGGCGCAGCCGGCGGGCGGTGGCCGGGGTGAGCACCGTACGGTCCGCCACGGCGAAGACGACCGTCGGGCTCGGGCGGCCGTGGTCCGGGTCGGGCAGCATCCGGCCGGGTTCCAGCACCAGCAGCGTGTCCGGCCGGCGCTGGTAGGACAGGCCCCAGAGCAGCCGACCGAGCAGCCGCGCCCCGGCCAGGTCCGAGGAGACAACGGTCCAGTGCCGCTCGGTGCGGGCGGCGTACCGGGTGCGGTCCGCCGCGCGGAGGCTGATGACCTGGTAGCTCCGCCCGTCGTGGCGCCACTCGCGCCGATGCAGCCGCAGGCGGCTGGTGAGGGCGGCGGTGGAGGGTCGATCGTCGTCGCTCACGGCTGACGCCGGGAGGCGACGACCACACCGAGCGGCAGGTCGGGCCACTTACGCCACGACTTCGGGCGCCGGCCCCGCAGGCGCACCTCGGCGGCCTCGTCGACCAGCAGATCGGGTGTGCCGGCAAGCGCGGCGAGGGTCAGGTGGTCGTGGTGCCGGTTCGCCCGGTGAGGGAAGCGCTTGTTGCGCCGGATGCCGCGGCGGGAGCCCTTGTTGCTCTCCCCGTAGTTGTACCGGCAGTCCCGCGCGTAGCTGAGCGCCTTCTTCTCCTGCGGCGACCGTCGCCTCACTGATCACCCCGTCCGGGTCGGTTCCATCGTCGACGGGCACCGTATTCGGGGCCGCCGCCGGCTGTCACCGCGTTTTCGCCAGCAGCCGCTCCATCGTTGGTCGGGGCAGGGACGGATTCGCGGCGGCGGCCTCAGCCACATCGGGGTCGGGGGCGTCGAGCAGCACGAGGAGGGTGCCCGGATCGAGAGCGGGATGGCGGGCGGCGACCGCACGGGCCCGCTCGTCGGTCAGGCAGCGGACGAGCGTTGCGCCGGTGGCGCGGGGATGCCGGGCGACCTCCCGGTGGATCCGGCGGACCTCACCGGCGTGGGCGACGAGGTGCTCCAGCAGCTCCGGCGGACAGGACGGGTTGCGGGCGACCCGGGAGGAGACCCGGGTGCCGTGCGCGTCCACCATGGCGCGCAATTGCGCGCCGGTGAGGGCCGGGTTGTCGGCGACGGCGGCGACGACCTTCGCGTCCGGGTCGGCGGCCAGGGCCGCGAGCAGCGGCGGCGGCAGGTCGGTTCTGCGGGCCAGCAGCATGCGTACGGCGGGCACGGGCGAGCCGCCGAGCAGGTCGATCTCCTCCGGGGTGGCGAGAGCGATCCGGGGCAGCAGGGTCGGCCCGATCCTCGCCACGGTGGCGAGGTGGGTCAGCACGTCGAGCGGGACGTGCGGGTGGTGGGCCAGGCGCCGCTGCACGTCGTACGCACGGTCGGTCGCCATCGCCCGGATCAGGTCCTCCCCGATCGCCGGATTCTGCGCGAGGTCGCCGCGTACGACCGGGACCGGATCGACCGCCAGCTCGCGGTACACGTACGCGGGCAGGTCGTCGCGGGCGGCGAGCGTCCAGCGCACCACCATCGACGGATGCGCGGACAGGCCGGCCACCGCGTCGGCCGGCGTCGCCGGGTTGGCGGCGGCGGCGCCCTGGATGTCACTGACGGCGTCCTGATGACCGCCGTCCTCGCACCACACGTCGCGGTGCCGACCCGGCGGTCCCTGGCAGGCACAGCAGTGCGCGGCGGCGGGCCGCCCGCCCTCCATCGCAAGCGCGGCGAGCAGGACCGGCGGGGTGCGTTCGTTGGCGGCGAGTGCCCGCCGCACCACGGTGTGCGGGTGCCGGGCCAGATCGGCGGCGAGCATCGGGGCCAGAGGCGCGAAGTGCGCCACCTCGGCGACCACGTCGACGTCGGAGTCCCCCGCGAGCAGCACCACCACGTCGGGCGGAAGACCCGCGACCCCGGCAAGACGGGCACGCACCTCCGGGTCGGGGTGCCGGGCGAGACGGCGGGCCCACTCGGGCCGGTCGACACCCTCGTCGAGCAGGGCGAGCAGCACCGACACGTCGTCGGGGTCGGCGTCGCGCGCGTCGAGCAGCCCGCGGCGGGCCAGCCGGACCGCGACGTCCGTCCCGCCGCCGGCCACCAACGATCGCCGGTGGGCCGGGGTGAGATCGTCGCGGTCGGCCAGGAAGGCGCACAGTGCGCCGTCGGCCCTGCGGGCGAAGAGGTCGAGCAGTTCCGGAGGCAGCGCCCGGTTCGCCGCAAGCCCGACCAGTCGGGGCTCGCACCGCAGCACCGTCTCCCCCATCTTCAGGTGACCGGGTGCTCGATCTGGGAACGTGCCCGCACGAACTGGCTGTCCGGGTTGCCCGACTTCAGGAAGCCGAGGAAGGCCACCATGCCGATGCTGTGGTGGTCCGCCCACGCGCAGACGTCGACGTTGACGCCCTGGGTCTCGCCCTTGCCGCAGCGTGCCTCACCTCCCATCGGGCCGGGCCGGGTGGGCTTCACATCGGACAGCCGGGGCAGGGCGGCGAAGAGCGTGTCCAGAGCTGCCTTCGGATCCGTCACCTTCCCGGACACTCCGCTGACGACGGCGCTGTACTGCCCATCCAAAGTGGTGTAGGCGGTGCCGACCGCGCTGGTCGGCTCGCCGCTGAGAAGCTTCTCAAAGATGCTCACGTTCTGCTGGGCCTGTTCGCTCAACGTCCCACTCGTCGACTCGGGCCAACCGCTCAGCAACTTCTCCGGCTTGTCGAGATGCATCGCCACAGCCGGTGAGGGCGACGACCGCGCCTCCGCTGTCCGCTCCACGGAGTCGGCAGGTCGCGAACAGCCGCTCGCAGCCAGCAGGCCCGCGAGAACGAGCGCACCCATCCCCGCCGCGCGCCGTCCGACGTCGCTCCGCCCTGTCCCCGGCATGTGTTACTTCCTCGTCTCACGGCTGTGGGAGCGCACGATATCCCAGACGATCACCGGTGAGTGCTGAGGCGGACGCAGGGTACGACGGGCAAGTTGCCGCGCGGCCGGACCGGGGCGACCCCCGCCTGTTCTGGCGGTCATCCATCCGGCCACCCCAGCGCGCGAGCCCGGGTCGCCACCCGGTTTTCCGGCTGATGTTGCATCGGCGTCGCAGCGGGTACGCCGCGCGGATGAGCCGGGACGAGGTGGACGTCGACGAGCCGCTCGCGCTCGACGTACCTCCCGCGCCGCACGACGCCAGCGGCGAGCGCGTGCCCACCCGCGACCTGGCCGGGCTGGCGCCGGCGGCGCACCCGGCGCGGCGGTGGACGCCGCGCCGGGTGGTGGCCACCCCGGCGGCCCTGGACCAGCCGCACGGCCGGCGGATCGCCGAGCGGGTCGAGGCGCTCGGCATCGAGGTCGAGCGGTTGCCCGCCAACCGGCTGACCGGGGTCCGCGGCGACACCGAGCGGGAGACGTACGCCCGCGCGAAGTCGACCATGGCGATCGTGGTCAGCCCGCCGTCGCGGCGGAAACTGCAACCCATCGCGCCCAGCGCGGACTGGCGGTTCGACCTGGCCGAGGGCTGCCCGGCGCACTGCCAGTACTGCTACCTCGCCGGCTCGCTCTCCGGCCCGCCCGTCACCCGGGTGTACGCGGACCTGGACGACATCCTCGCCGGGCTCGCCGACTACGCCGGCCGGGGCACCGTGACCAGCCGCAACGCCGACCGGGTCGACGAGGGCACCACCTTCGAGGCGTCCTGCTACACCGACCCGCTGGCCCTGGAGCACCTCACCGGCAGCTGGCGGCGGGCCGTCGAGCACTTCGCCGGCTGGAACGCGCCGGTGCAGCTGCGCTGGACCACCAAGTACGCCGACGTCGGCACCTTCGTCGGGCTGCCGCACGCCGGGCGCACCCGGGTCCGGTTCAGCGTCAACTGCCGCCCGGTCAGCGAGCGGATGGAGGGCGGCACGGCCAGGGTGCCGGACCGGCTGGCCGCGCTGCGCCGGCTCGCCCTGGACGGCTACCCGGTGGGGCTGACCATCGCGCCGATCATGCCGCTGCCGGACTGGCGGAAGCACTACGGCGAGCTGCTCGACGCGGTCGCCGACGCCGTGCACGGGGTGCCCGCCCTCGACCTGACCGCCGAGCTGATCACCCACCGGTTCACCCCGGGCAGCAAGGAGGTGCTGCTCGGCTGGTACCCGCGCACGAGGTTGGAGATGGACGAGACCGCCCGCAGCCGCAAGTACGGCAAGTTCGGCGCGGTCAAGTACGTCTACCCGCGCGACACCATGACGGAGCTGCGCTCCTGGTTCGAACGCGAGCTGGCCGCCCGCCTGCCGGCCTGCCGGATCCTCTACTGGACCTGACGCCGCACCCGTTACCGTCCACGGTCATGGCCCTGATCCGCTGTGACTTCCACTCCGAGGTGCTCGGCGTCAGCACCTCGATGACGGTGATCCTCCCGCAACGGACCGCGTCGCAGATCGGCATGCCCGGCAGCACCGTGCCCGGCGACCCGCCCGTGCTGTACCTGCTGCACGGACTGAGCGACGACGACACCATCTGGCTGCGCCGCACCTCCATCGAGCGGTACGTGGCGCCGTTGGGCCTGGCGGTGGTGATGCCGCAGGTCGGCCGGAGCTTCTACACCGACGAGGCGCACGGCAACCGGTACTGGACCTTCCTCAGCCAGGAGCTGCCGGAACTGTGCCGGTCGTTCTTCCGGCTGTCGGACCGGCGGGCGGACACCTTCGTCGCCGGCCTGTCGATGGGCGGGTACGGGGCGGTCAAGTGGGCGCTGCGCGAGCCCGGCCGGTTCGCGGCGGCGGCGAGCCTCTCCGGCGCGCTCAACGTCGCCACCCGGCGGGAGCACCCGACCAGCCCGGTCGACCCCGCCCTCTGGCACACCGTCTTCGGCGACCGCACGGTGCCGGGCAGCGACGACGACACCGTCGCCCTGCTCGACCGGCCCACCGGCGACGGGCCCGGCCGGCCGTCGCTCTACGTCGCCTGCGGCACCGAGGACTTCCTGTACGAGGACAACCTGACCTTCGTCGAGGCGGCCCGGCGACGGGATGTCCCGCTCACCGTGGACTTCTCCCCCGGCGCGCACGACTGGGCGTACTGGGACGCGAAGATCCAGGACGTGCTGGCCTGGCTGCCGCTGCGCCCCGCCGGCTGAGGCGGGACTCAGGCGCCGACCACGCCGTCGATGCCCTCGCGCAGCAGGTCGGCGTGGCCGTTGTGCCGGGCGTACTCGTGGATCAGGTGCAGCATCACCAGCCGCAGCGACACATCCTCGCCCGACTTGGCGACGTGGCCGGTGACGTCGAGCGACCCGGCCGCGCGCTCGATGCGGCGGGAGTGTTCCACCTCCCGCCGCCAGGCGGCGAACGCCTCGGACCGCGTCGCCGCGCGGGCGTCGTACGCGACCTGGAAGTCACCGGACTCCGACCAGACCAGCGGGATGTCCTCGGCGTTGATGACCCGGCGGAACCAGGCACGCTCCACCTCCGCCATGTGCCGGACGAGGCCGAGCAGGGACAGCGTGGACGGTGGCATCGACTGCCGGCGCAGCTCATCGTCGGAGAGTCCGTCGCACTTCAGCTCGAGGGTGGCCCGGTGGTAGTCCAGGAAGGCGCGGAGCATCTCGCGCTCGTCTCCGCTGACGGGCGGGCCGATCCGTTCGATGCTGGTCACTGCCTGATCCCTCCTGGCGACGGCGGACCGTGGGGTCCGGGGTCCCACCGGGCGGAGCCCCCACCGTGATCATGCCCGAGGCTGCGGCCCGCCGGCGCGGCCACCTCGGGCCGGGACCACCGGTGCGGACCGCCCCTCGGGTGGCTCAGCGGGCCGAGGAACGGGCCACCGGCAGGTCGAAGTACGTGTCCGGCCACGGCTCGTTTCGGTAGCGGTAGTGCCACCACTCGTGGTCGTAGTTGACGAACCCGCCGGCGGTCATCAACTGCCGCAGCATCCTCCGGTTGTCCCGGGCCGCGCCGGTCACCCGGGGCGAGTCGGTGTGCGCGAGCGGGTCGAAGCAGTCGAATCCGGTGCCCATGTCGACGCTGTTGTCCGGGAACCGCTGCGCCCGGGGGGCCGTGCAGGAGACCAGCGGCTGGCCCTCGGCGTACGGGGGCTGCTCCGGCGTGGGCACGTCGACCAGGGTCAGGTCGACCGTGCTGCCCCGGCTGTGCGAGGTGGGTGCGCCGACGTACCCATCGGCGAACAACGCCGACTTCGCCACCTGGGGATAGAACTCGGCCTTCGTCAGCTGGTCGTCGGGCTGCTTCGCCCAGGCGACGAATTCGTCGACGGCCTGGCGGGGGCGGTAGCAGTCGTACACCTTCAGGCTGCGGCCCCGAGCCAGCGCGGCGTTCTGCACCCGGCGCAGCGCCTCGGCGGCCCGCCGGGTGAGCAGGCAGAGCGGCTCCGGGTAGCCGGCGATCGGCCGACCCACGAAGTTGTGCGCGGTGGCGTACCGGATGTCGTGGACGATGCGCGGGTCGACGTCGGAGAGGACCACGAAACCCGGCGGGGTGGCCGTCACCGTCGCCGACGGCACGGGCGTCGGCGGGCGCTCGGGCGTGGCCGCCGGGCGGTCACACCCGGCGGCCAGGGCC
>NZ_JAMOKF010000129.1 GCF_023656545.1 Micromonospora phytophila
GGCCCTGCTCTCCGGCGCCGGTCGCACCCACTGACCCGACCCGGTCGGCCCGCGGGATGCCGGCCGGCCGTGCGTCCCCGGGCGGCCGTGGGCCGGGCCGGGTCGTGCGGGACCCGGCCCGGTCAGGGGCGGGTCAGGAGCGCCCGTCGCCGCCCTCGGTGCCGTCCGGGCCCTGCTCGGGGCGCTGCTCCGGCTCGCCCACAGCCTTCTCCTCCGGGCCGCCGGGCGCGCTGAAGTCGAAACTCTCCAGCTCACCGAGGTCGAGCTGAGCCATGGCGAAGGCCACCGGGTCGGCGAAGTCGTCGTCCGAGGGGAGCAGGTCGGGGTGGCCCCAGAGGGCGTCCCGGCCGCCGATCCCGCGGTGCTCGGTGAGCGCCGCCCAGAGCGCCGCCGCCTCGCGCAGCCGGCGCGGGCGCAGCTCCAGCCCCACCAGGGCGGCGAAGGTCTGCTCCGCCGGGCCACCCGCGGCCCGACGCCGGCGGAACGCCTCGCCCAGGCGGACCACGTTGGGCAGCCGGCCACCGGCGGCGCTGTCCACCACGTGGCAGACCCAGCCCTCGACCAGGGCCAGCGCGGTCTCCAGCCGGGCCAGCGAGGCCTTCTGCGCGGGGCTGTCCTCGGGGGTGAAGATGCCCTCCAGCGCGATCGCCTGCATCGACTCCGGGTCGGTCGGATCGACCCGCCCCATCGCCTCCTCGATCGCCTCCCGGTTGACCCGGATGCCGGAGGCGTACATCTCCACCGCGCTGAGCACGTGCCCGCGCAGCCACGGCACGTGCTGGAAGAGCCGCTGGTGGGCGGCCTCGCGCAGGGCGACGTAGAGGCGGACCTCGTCCTCGGGCAGTTCCAGGCCCTCGCCGTACGCCCGGATGTTGGCCGGGATCAGCGCGGCCGTACCGGCCGGGCCGAGCGGCAGCCCGATGTCGCCGGCGGAGAGCACCTCCGCGGCGAGCGAGCCCAGCGCCTGGCCCAGCTGGCCGCCGAAGAGCGCGCCACCGAGGGTCGCCACCATCGACTGCATGGGGCCGAGCTGGGCGCGCGCCTCCGGCGGCACCAGGTCGCCCATCGCGCCGACCATCCGGCTGGCCACCGGGTCGCAGAGCTTGCGCCAGACGTCCAGGGTCTTGTAGATCCACTCGTTGCGGTTCCAGGCCACGGAGGTCTGGATGCCCGAGGGCAGCGCGGAGGCCGGCTCCAGCCAGAGGTCGGCGAGCCGCAGCGCCTCCTCCACCGCGTTGCGCTCGTACGGCGAGACCGCCGGGTCGCCCGTCGCGGCGAGTTGGCTGGCGGCGACCTGCCGGGCCAGGTCCCAGTTGACCGGCCCGCTGCCCGGCGCGGAGAGCAGGTGCTGCAACTGCGACATGAACTGCTGCATCTGCGCGGGATCGTTGGGGTCTGGTGGTTGACCACCCGGGAGCGCGAAACCGAACGGAATATCAGGCACGACGTCTACGGTACGCGCGCCGCGCCCCAGGTCGAGCCCGCTGGCGTTGCGCTGAGGGCGAAGTCGCGGTTCGTCCGCCGGAGGCCCCCACCCCGCTCGGTACGCTCTGCGGCATGAGACGTCGCGGCGTGACCGTCCTGCTCGGTGCTCTGCTCACCACCCTGCTCAGCATCGGCGTGCTCGGCGCGCCCATCCCCTACGTGGTGCTCGGCCCGGGACCGACCGTCAACACGCTGGGCAAGGAGAACGGCAAGGAGGTCATCCAGGTGACCGGCCGCCAGACGTCCACCTCCGCCGGCCAGCTCCGGCTGACCACGGTGGGGGTGCAGCCCACGGTCAAGCTGCGCTCGGCGATCCAGGGCTGGTTCTCCGACGACGAGGCGGTGGTGCCGCGCGAACTGGTCTACCCGCCCGGGGAGAGCCAGGAGCAGGTCGAGGAGCGCAACGCGGAGGACTTCAAGGTCTCGCAGAGCAGCGCGGAGACGGCGGCGCTGCGGGAACTGGGCTTCCCGGTGCAGGTGGTGGTCAAGACGGTGGCCGCCGACGGTCCGGCCGCCGGCGTGCTCAAGCCCGGGGACGTGCTCACCTCCGTCGACGGGCAGCCGGTGCCGGTGGCCGCCCGGCTCACCGAGCTGATCCGGGCGAAGCCGGCGGGCAGCGCGCTGGCGATCGGCTACACCCGCGGCGGGGTCGCGGCGACGGCGCAGGTCACCAGCCGGGAGCAGGACGGCCGGCCCCGGATCGGCGTCGAGATCGAGCAGCAGCAGCCGCACCCGTTCACCCTCGCCATCGACCTGGAGGACATCGGCGGGCCGAGCGCCGGCCTGATGTTCGCCCTCGGCATCGTGGACAAGCTGACCCCGGAGGACCTGACCGGCGGGAAGGTCATCGCCGGCACCGGCACCATCGACGACACCGGCCGGGTCGGTCCCATCGGCGGCATCGCACAGAAGCTGGTCGGCGCGAAGGAGGCCGGCGCGACGGCGTTCCTGGTGCCGGCGGGCAACTGCGCCGAGGCGGTCCGTAACCCGCAGCCCGGCCTGCCGATGCTGCGGGTCGGTTCGCTGGACGAGGCGCTGGTCGCGCTGGAGACGCTGCGTGCGGGCGGTCAGCCGACCCGCTGCTGACCGCTCCCGATCAGCTCCGCGTCCGGGGATCGCGGGCCTCGACGGGACCTGCGGCGCGTCCCTGAGGTCCGACGAGAGACACCGGCTGACCTTGGACCGACACGTTCAGGAACACCCCGTACTCTGGGTGCCTGGTCGGAGCCGATCATATCGAGCGTGCGGAGCCAACAGTGGTCATGCGTAGCAGCAGCCCCCTGCCGAGGATGAGCCGACGCGGACGCGTCACGATCGGTGTCCTGGTCGGGGTTTTCGTGCTCTTCACCCTGCTCGGCTGGGGTGTCCAGGCCTGGACGGACTGGCTCTGGTTCGACGAGGTCCAGTACACCGAGGTCTTCACCGGGGTGCTCGCCACCCGGCTGCTGCTCTTCCTCGCCGTGGGTCTCGGCATGGCCGTGATCGTCGGCGGCAACCTCTGGCTGGCCCACCGGCTGCGCCCCCACCTGCGGCCCCACTCGCCGGAACAGGCCACCCTGGAGCGTTACCGGATGCTGCTGAGCCCCCGGCTCGGCACCTGGATCGCGCTGGTCGCCGCCGTGGTCGGTCTCTTCGCCGGGCTGTCGGCGCAGAGTCGCTGGAACCAGTGGCTGCTCTTCCGCAACGGCGGCGACTTCGGCGTCAAGGACCCGGAGTTCGGCATCGACGTCGGCTTCTACGTCTTCGAGCTGCCGTTCTGGCGCTACCTGCTCGGGGTCGGCTTCACCGCGGTGGTGCTGGCCGTGATCGGCGCGCTCGCCGTGCACTACGTCTTCGGCGGCGTCCGGTTGCAGGGCGTCGGTGACCGGATGACCAATGCCGCCCGGGCCCACCTGAGCACCCTGGTCGCGGTCTTCGTCCTGCTGAAGGCGATCGCGTACGTGCTGGACCGGCGGGCGATGCTGCTGGAGTACAACGACGGCGCCAACGTCTACGGCGCCGGCTACGCCGACGTGAACGCGCTGCTGCCGGCCAAGGAGATCCTCGCCTACATCTCCATCGTGGTGGCGATCGCGATCATCGTGTTCTCCAACGCGTGGATGCGGAACCTGGTCTGGCCGGGCATCTCCCTGGCCCTGCTCGGCGTCTCCGCCGTCGCCATCGGCGGCGTCTACCCCTGGGCGGTGCAGACCTTCGAGGTCAAGCCGAGCGCTCGGGACAAGGAGGCGCCGTACATCCAGCGCAGCATCGACGCCACCCGCGCGGCGTTCTCGCTGGGGGCCACCAAGACCGTGCCGTACGCGGCGAACAACCTCACCCCGCCGGCGACCCTGGCCACCGACACCGCGGTGGTGCCGAACGCCCGGTTGCTCGACCCGCAGCTGGTCAGCGAGACCTACACGCAGCTCCAGCAGGTCCGTGGCTTCTACGACTTCGGTCCGAAGCTCGACATCGACCGGTACGGGATCAACGGCCGGACCAAGGACTACGTGGTCGGCGTCCGGGAGATCAACTACAACGAGCTGACCGCGCAGCAGAACAACTGGATCAACCGGCACACCGTCTACACCCACGGCTACGGCCTGGTGGCCGCGCCGGCCAACCAGGTGGTCTGCGGCGGCCAGCCGTTCTTCGTCTCCGGCTTCCTCGGCGAGAAGTCGCAGGAGGCGTGCTCCTCGCAGACCGAGCAGATCCCGGCCAGCCAGCCGCGGATCTACTACGGGGAGCGGATGGAGGCCGGCGACTACGCCATCGTCGGCAAGGGCAACCCCGACGCGAGCCCCGCCGAGTTCGACCGGCCGGTCGGCGACGGCGGCGAGAACGGGCCGGAGTCCTACTACACCTACACCGGTGAGGGCGGCGTCGAGATCGGCTCGTTCACCCGCCGGCTGCTGTACGCGATCAAGGAGCAGGAGTCGAACTTCGTGCTCTCCGAGGCGGTCAACGACAACTCCAAGCTGCTGTACGTGCGCAACCCGCGCGAGCGGGTGGAGAAGGTCGCCCCCTTCCTGACCGTCGACGGCGACCCGTACCCGGCCGTGATCGGCGGGCGCGTGCAGTGGATCATCGACGGCTACACCACTGCCGCGACCTACCCGTACGCCGAGCGGGTCAACCTCCAGCAGGAGACGACCGACGAGCTGACCGGCCGGGGCACGTTCCAGCTGGCCCGGGAGAACGTCAACTACATCCGCAACTCGGTGAAGGCCACCGTCGACGCGTACGACGGCACGGTCCGGCTCTACGAGTTCGACGAGACCGACCCGGTGCTCAAGGCCTGGAATAAGGCGTTCGGCGGCGACCTGGTGGTGCCGAAGGCGGAGATCCCGGCGGAGCTGAGCGAGCACTTCCGGTATCCGGCCGACCTGTTCAAGGTGCAGCGCAACCTGCTCACCAAGTTCCACGTGACCAACCCGGGCGACTTCTACTCCGGCCAGGACTTCTGGCAGGTGCCGAACGTGCCGGACGCGCCGGACAGCGGGCAGAAGCAGCCGCCCTACTACCTGTTCACCCAGTTCCCGGGCCAGGAGTCGTCGCGCTTCCAGCTCACCGCGGCGGTCACCCCCAACGGCCGGCAGAACCTCGCCGCGCTGATCTCCGGGTCGTACGTGGACGGGCGGCCGCAGCTGGAGGTGCTGGAGCTGCCGGACCAGACCCGGATCTCCGGCCCGGTGCAGGTGCACCAGCAGATGACCAACAACGCGGACATCCGGCGGGAGCTGAACTTCCTCTCCTCCAACCAGGCGCAGGTGCAGTACGGCAACCTGCTCTCCCTGCCGTTCGGCGACGGGATGCTCTACGTCGAGCCGGTCTACGTCAAGAGCAACCAGCAGGACGCGTACCCGCTGCTGCAGAAGGTGCTGCTCTCCTACGGCGACGGCGGTTCGTACGTGGTGCTGGCCAACAACCTCACCGACGGCATCAAGCAGCTCGTCGAGCAGGGCAAGCGAGCCGGGGCCCCGACCCCGCCGCCGGACGGTGGCGCCCCGCCGCCGCCGCCGGGCGACACGCCGCCCGCGCTGACCGGTGAGCTGGCCCAGGCGGCGGACCGGGTGCAGACCGCCATCGTTGAGGTCCGGGCGGCGCAGACCTCCGGCGACTTCGAGCGGTACGGCCGCGCGTTGAAGGCCCTGGACGAGGCGCTCACGGCCTTCCAGGCGGCCCAGCAGGCGGCCGTCCCGACGCCGACGCCCAGGCCCGGCGGGAGCCCGGCGGCGTCGCCGACGCCCGGCGGCAGCGCCGCGCCGACACCGAGCGGCTGATTCGCGACAGCGACGACAGCGCCCCCGGCTGGTGGACCGATCCCGGTCCCGACGCCGGGGGCGCTGTCGTTTTCCCGACGGTGGCCGCCGGCTGCAACCTGCCGGGCCGCAGCCCCGTCCTCTCTGCAAATGCGGAATCGACCGGGGGGACGCGTGGTCGGGACATGAGGGACGCAGCGAGTTTCGACGAGTTCTACCGGAGCACCTCACGACGGATGCTCCGCTACGGCTACGCGGTGGCGGGCGACCACACCGAGGCGCAGGACCTGGTGCAGGAGGCGTTCGCCCGGGCCTGGCGGCAGTGGGGCAAGCTGGCCGCCCACCCGGCACCGGAGGCCTGGCTGCGGCTGGTGGTCGCCCGGTTGGCCACCGACCGGTGGCGTCGGTTGACCGGCTGGCGGGTGGCGCTGAGCCGTACGGGGCCGCCGGGGCCGGTGCCCCCACCGAGCGAGGACGGCGTGCTGCTGGCCGCCGCCCTGCGCCAACTGCCGGCCGCCCAGCGGCAGGCGCTCGCCCTGCACTACCTCTTCGACATGTCGGTGGAGGACATCGCCCGGGAGGCGGGGGTGCCCACCGGCACCGTGAAGTCCTGGTTGTCCCGCGGCCGTACCCGCCTCGCCGCGCTGCTGCCCGACCTCGCCGACGAGAAGCTGGAGGCCAACGATGTCGCGTGAACTGTCCGATCTCTACCGCTCGCTCGCCGATGACGCCGACGGCCGTCACCTGGCCGTCCCCGAGGTGCTCCGGCGGCGTGCCGACCGGCGCGCCCGGGTCCGGCTCGCCGGCACCGCGCTCGCGGCGGCCGTGCTGGTGGGCGGTGTGGTCACCGGCACCCAGCTCGCGCTCTCGTCGGAGCGGGGCCCGGTCGCGCCACCCGGCGGCACCCCGTCGCCGTCGCCGTCGGTGACCGAGGCCGTGCCGACGCCGAGCACCGCACCGACGTCCGTTCCGCCAACCGGCACCCCGGCGAGCTCCGCCGGCTCTGCGCCACCGCGCACCCCCACCTCGATCCCGGACCGGGCGTTCTTCACGCCGCCGGCGGAGACCACGGTGATGCCGCCGTTCTTCACCGAGCGACCGGAGGTGCTGCCGGAGCTGTGCGGAGCCCGGCTGGACGACGGCGTGGCGCAGCGCCGGACCCGCGCGCTCACCTACCACCTCCAGCCCCGACCCGAGGGGTACGTGCCGGACGGCAGCTACCGGCACACCATCACCATCCACCGCGCCGGGCGGGCGGACGACTGGATGGCGGATCTGCGCCAGGCGGTCCGGGACTGCCCCGAGCAGGAGGTCGGCTCGGGAACCGTCTCCCGCCAGCGGCTGCTGAGCAGCGGGGACCACGGCGACGAGTCGGTGCTGTTCGAGCTGCGATGGCCGACCCGCGACGACGCGGGCAACGCGGCCGCCGGGGAGACGGTCCGGCTGGTCCGGGCGATCCGGGTGGGCGACGTGGTGACGGTGCTCTGGGAGCAGGGCTGGGAGAGCACCTCCAGCGACCGTAGCCACGTCGACGACTACAGCCGCCGGGCGCAACGTGCCGTCGAGAGGTGGCTGGAGGGCTGACGGGCGGGCGCCGGGGTCGGGGGCAGTTGCCTCCGCCCGGCTCGCGCCGGGCCTCGGCCAGCCTGACCGGCTCGCTTCCGGCGGCAGAACGACCAGCTCAGGGGCGGTGTGCCGACGGTCCGTCCGGGTCGTTTTGCAGCATCGCCCCCGGGTAGGCTACGGTTAACCAGTCGACGCGGGGTGGAGCAGCTCGGTAGCTCGCTGGGCTCATAACCCAGAGGTCGCAGGTTCAAATCCTGTCCCCGCTACCACGACGAACGGCCCCGAGGATACTTCCTCGGGGCCGTTCCGCATCTCCGGGGCGTCTTCCACTCTTTCGCTCCCGTCCGCCCGCTTCTCGCCACGGCGCGCAGGTCCAGCGGTCAGGCCCTTCGGATCCGCTTCTCGCCGCGGAGCACACGGATCAGGCGCAACGGCCCCGACGATCCGCTGCCGCTCGACGTCCCGAACGGGCCCGTACGACATCGAAGACCCGTGCCGTACGGGCGGTCGCGCGGCCCTGTCGGCGCAGGTGGGGGCCGTGGTGTGGACGGGTTCGGGCCCCCGCTGATCATCGGGTGCCGGATGCGATAGAGTAGGTGAGTCGACGCGGGGTGGAGCAGCTCGGTAGCTCGCTGGGCTCATAACCCAGAGGTCGCAGGTTCAAATCCTGTCCCCGCTACTGTTTCGACGGGCCCCGGAGATCTTCTCCGGGGCCTGTCGCGTTTCGGCGTTCGCCACCGGGCGTGTTCCGGCCGACCGACGTGCCGGACTTGCGGTTGTCGGCGAGGATGTTGGCATGTCTTCTTTCGGCAAGTGGTGGGGCCGGCTGAGCGCCGTCCTCGGTGCGGTCGTGCTGTCGGTGTTCGTACCCGTCGCGGCCTGGGCGTCGTCCGGCACGGGTGAGGTGGTTCTGGAAGCCGCGCGGCGGCGCCGCGGTGGTGGCGGCTTCGGCTTCCTCGGCCTGCTCTGCTGCCTGGCGGTCGTCGCCGTGATCGTCTACCTGGTGTTGCGGATGATGCGCAACCGTCGCGGCGGCCCGCCGCGCTGACCCGTCACACCCGGGCTACTCGGCCAACGCGGCGTCGGCCCGCGCCATGAAGCGGGTCGTCGCCGCGCGGGTGCCGGCCTCGCCGGAGCGGATGCTCTCGGCGGCGGCGAGCAGCAGCTCACGGACGCGGGAGTGGCCCTTCGGCGGCGGGCTGGGCGCCGGGCCCAGGTTGTCGCCGAGCGTGGCGCCGAAGGCGGCGGCGCGCTTCTGGGCCTCGTCGGTGATGCTGCCCTCGACGTAGCGGCGCACGGCGAGACTTGCGCTGAAGCCGCGTTCGTGGCCGAGGACGGTGCCCGCCTCGCCGTTGCCGGTCAGGAAGTTGATCACGTCGATCACCACGCCGGGGTGCCGGGTGCCGCGGAACGCCGCCCAGTACATCGACGCCCGGGGCCAGTGTGCGGCCAGCGGGCCGGGCAGGGCGGCCAGGCCGAGGTCGGCGCCGGTGAGGCGCTGGAGCTCCGGGAACTGGTGCGACCAGGCGAAGGAGGCGGCGCTCGCGCCGGTGACCACCAGCTGCCGGGCCGGCTCACCACCGTCGGCCTGGTCGACGAGGGCGGCGCTGGGGGTGGCCCGGCCGGCGCGGGCGCGTTGCCACAGCTCGAACCACTCGACCAGCACGTCGGGGTCGAAACCGAGCTGCCGCCCCCGGTAGAGCTCCCCGCCCCGGCCGCGCAGCCAGAGCCAGAGCGCCCGGTAGTCACCGGACGGGTCCATGGTGCCGGCCACCCGACTTTCGCTGGCCCGGGTGACCCGCTGCGCCCAGCTGATGTACTCCGGCCACGACATCCCGGTGCGCGGCTCGGGCACCCGGAGTCGGCGCAGCAGGCCGCGGTCGTAGACCAGCGTGGCGACGGTCTGCGCCGCGGGGACGCCCACCGTGCGCCCGTCGACCTGCCCGTACCGGGCCAGGGCCGGGGGCAGGGCGCGCAGGTCCAGCCGGTTGTCGGCGACGTACCCGCTGAGGTCCAGGAGGATCTCGCGCTGCGCGTACTCGGTGAGCACGCTGTCGTCGAGCTGGATCAGGTCGGGCACGTTGCCGCCGGCGGCCTGCGTGGCCAGCCGCTCGTAGTAGCCGTTGGCGCCCTGCCAGGTGACCCGGAAGCTGACCCGGGGGTTCCGGTCGGAGTACAGCCGCAGCGCCCGCTCGGTCAGCTCCGCCCGCTTCGTCCCGCCGTACCAGAAGACCGACAGTTCGATCGGCCCGGTCTCCGCCGGGGCCGCCTGCTCGTCGCTGCACCCGGTGAGGCCGCCGGTCGCGAGCACCGGCGCGCCCAGCAGCGCGGCGAGCACCCGGCGCCGGCCCGGGTCCGCTCCGGGTGCGGGCAGCGGGGATCGGGCAGCGGGCACTGGCTCTCCTGGTCGCGCGGTGGCGGTGACGGCCGGACCATTCACGCAGGCACCGCGGGAGGGTGTCAACGTCCGTCCGGCCACACCGCGCGCCTGCGGGCGTACGCATCGACGCGGGCCACCGCCCACGGCCGTACGCAGGCCGCATGGTGTACTAGGCCGCGTGGAACTTCTGCACTCGGGCAAGGTACGGGACGTCTACGCCGACGGCGATGACCTGGTCCTGGTCGCCTCCGACCGCATCTCCATCTACGACGTGGTGCTGCCCACGCCGATCCCGGACAAGGGCAAGCTGCTCACCGCGCTCTCGCTGTGGTGGTTCGCGCAGCTCGCCGACCTGGCGCCGAACCACGTCGTCTCCGCCACCGACGTGCCGGCCGAGTTCGCGGGGCGGGCGATCCGCTGCCGCCGGCTGGACATGGTGCCGGTGGAGTGCGTGGCCCGGGGCTACCTGACCGGCGGGGGCCTGACGGAGTACCAGCGCACCGGCGCCGTCTCCGGGGTGCGGCTGCCGCGCGGCCTCGTCGAGGCGTCCATCCTGCCCGAGCCGATCTTCACCCCGTCGACCAAGGCGCCGGTGGGGGAGCACGACGAGCCGATCATCTTCGCCGAGGTGGTGGACAAGGTCGGCGCCGAGACCGCCGAGCGGCTGCGCCAGATCACCATCGACGTCTACCGGCGCGGCGCCGAGCTGGCCGCCGACCGGGGCATCCTGATCGCCGACACCAAGATCGAGCTGGGCTGGACGCCGGACGGCACCCTGATGATCGGTGACGAGCTGCTCACCTCGGACTCGTCCCGGTTCTGGCCCGCCGAGTCGTACCAGCCGGGGCGGGCGCAGTTCTCCTACGACAAGCAGTACGTCCGGGACTGGGCGGTGCAGAGCGGCTGGGACAAGCAGGCCCCGGTCCCCGAGGTGCCGGCCGAGGTGGTCGAGGCGACCCGGGCCCGCTACGTCGACGTCTACGAGAAGCTCACCGGCAACCGCTGGCAGTAGCCTCAGTCGACCCAGTCGAGGGTGCGCCGCGGTCGATGGCGGCGACGTACTGCGGGGTCAGGGCAGCACGTACCCGGACCGGCCGCGCTCCGCCGACGCCCGCCGCCCGGCCGGCCCCGTCGGGCGGGCGGCCCGCCCCGCGGCCGTACGATCTGACAACGTGCGTGACATCGCGGTCTTCAGTGGAACCGCCCATCCCGAACTCGCCGCCGAGATCTGCGCCCACCTCGGCGTGCCGCTGCATCCGGTGCGGGTCTCCCGGTTCGCCAACGACTGCCTGGAAGTCCAGTTGCAGGCCAACTGCCGGGAGCGGGACGTCTTCCTGATCCAGCCGCTGGTGCCGCCGGTGCAGGAGCACCTGGTCGAGCTGCTGCTCATGATCGACGCCGCCCGGGGCGCGTCGGCCGGCCGGATCACGGTGGTGCTGCCGCACTACGCGTACGCCCGGTCGGACAAGAAGGACGCGCCGCGGATCTCGATCGGTGGGCGGCTGGTGGCCGACCTGCTCACCTCGGCCGGCGCGCACCGGGTGCTGGCGATGACCCTGCACTCGCCGCAGGTGCACGGCTTCTTCAGCGTCCCCGTCGACCACCTGCACGCGCTGCGCGAGCTGGCCGACCACTTCCGGGGCCACGACCTGAGCAACACCGTGGTGGTCTCGCCGGACCTGGGCAACGCCAAGGAGGCCGCCGCCTTCGCCCGGCGGCTCGGCACCCCGGTGGCGGCCGGAGCGAAGCAGCGGTACAGCGACGACCGGGTCAAGATCAGCGCGGTGATCGGCGACGTGGCGGACCGGGACGTGATCGTGCTGGACGACGAGATCGCCAAGGGCAGCACGGTGATCGAGCTGATGGAGCACCTGCGCGAGCTGCGGGCCCGCTCGATCCGGTTGGCCTGCACCCACGGCCTCTTCTCCAGCGGCGCGTTGCAGCGACTGAGCGGGCAGGAGGGCGTGCTGGAGATCGTGTGCACGAACACCGTGCCGATCCCGGCCGACAAGCGGGTGCCGAAGCTGCGGGTGCTCTCGGTGGCGCCGGCGCTGGCCGAGGCGATGCGCCGGATCCACAACGGCGAATCGGTCAGCACCCTCTTCGCCTGACCGGGGAGATCAGTGGCGGTGGCGGCCGATGCGCTCGTCGGCCGTCACGGCGGCGCTGATGCGTACCGTCGTGCCGGCGGCGCTGGTGCCGACGTCCATGCTGTCGCTCAACTCCCGGGCCAGCCAGAGCCCCCAGCCGCCGGCGGTGTCCGCCGCCGGGCGGCTCCGGTCGCCCAGGCGCTGCGCGCTGATCCCCTGCCCGTGGTCGGAGACCTCGCAGACCAGCTGCCCCGACTGTCGCCACATCCGCAGCCAGCCCCGGCCCCCGCCGTGCCGGACCGCGTTGGTAATCAGCTCGTTGACCGCCAGCACGAAGTCGTCCAGCCGTTGCCCGCTCAGCCCCGCGGCGTACGCGCAGGAGGTGACCGAGTGTCGAAGCTCGGTCACCTGAGCCTGATCGAAGGCTTCGGCGATGAGGGGGGAAGTTTCGATGGGCACAACCGTACGCGGTGCGCGGGGTTCTGCGTTCGTCATGGCCCCGTCCCGACAGCAGATCTTGGAAGTTTTCGCGGCATTTCCACCGTACGTCAGGGTTTCCCGAGGCGCACCGGTCGGCCCGCCGGGCGGGTGCCGGGCTGTGGCATCGTGACGACGTGCCGACGCCACCCGGTGGTTTCGAGGTCCCGCTCTGGCGGGCCATCGCCGTGTTCCGGGTGGCCTCCCTGGCGTACGTCTGCGTGCTGGCACTGCGCGACGCCGACCGGTACGCGCACCCGCTCGCCGCCGCCGGCGTGGTCCTGCTGATGGCGGCGTGGACCGGCGTGACCGCGGTCGGCTACGCCCGACCGGCCCGGCGGGGCTGGCCGCTGCTCCTGGCCGACCTCGGGGTCGTCATCGGCATCCTGCTGGTCACCCCGTGGGTGGTCGGGCGCGCGGCGCTGGCCGCCGGTGCCCCCACCCTCGCGGTGGCCTGGCTCGCCGGCCCGGTGCTGGCCTGGGCCGTCTCCGGCGGCCGACGGCGGGGCACGATCGCCGCCCTGGTGCTCGGCGCCGCGGACCTCGCCACCCGCGGACGGATCGGCCAGTCCTCTCTCACCGGGGTGATCCTGCTGCTGCTCGCCGGCGTCGTGGTCGGACACGTCGTCCGGCTCGCGGTGACCGCCGAGGAGCGGCTGCACCGGGCGGTGGAGCTGGAGGCCGCCACCCGGGAACGGGAGCGGCTGGCCCGGGGCATCCACGACTCGGTGCTCCAGGTGCTCGCCCTGGTGCAGCGGCGCGGCGCGCACCTGGACGGCGAGGCCGGCGAGCTGGCCCGGCTGGCCGGTGAGCAGGAGGCCGCGCTGCGCGCGCTGATCGCCGGCGCCGCACC
>NZ_JAMOKF010000012.1 GCF_023656545.1 Micromonospora phytophila
GGGGAGTCGACCGGCGCCACCGGAGGTGGTGGCACCCCCACCGGAGCCGCCCCGAGCGCGTCCGCCACCCCGTCCTCCGGCGCGCCCACGCCAAGCGCCGGCACCGCCGGCGTCCCGCAGACGCCGGAGCAGCGCACCGAGCAGTTGCGCGGGCTCTGCCGGTCGTACCTGGCGCGGCCGCCCGCGCAGCGCGAGGACCTGCTCGACACGCCCGCGTACGCCGCCCTGGTGACCGCCGCCGGCGGCCGGGAGAAGGTCGGCGACCACTGCCGGGAGCTGCTGCCCGAGGCCGAGCCGGAGAAGCCGACGAAGGGCAGGTCGTCGCCCTCCCCGGCGGCGCCGCCGACTCCCGGGGCGGACGACTGAACTCCCCGCCCGTTCCCGCCGGTCGCACCGAGTTTCTCTGCTAGACAGGAGTTGGTGGGACCCGCGACGCCCCCGCCGATGTCGGTGGGTGGCGCTACGGTGGCACGAGCGGAAGCCGGTGCGGGGAAGGGAGTCCGTCCTGTGGTGACGTCGCCGGAGGTCGATCGGGCCAGCGTCCTGCGCGAGTCGGGCGCGGCGGCCAGCCACCTCGCCCGGATCTGCTTCAAGACCGGGCCGCCGACCCGCGCCGGCGTCGAACTCGAATGGACCGTGCACGACGCCGCCGACCCCGCCCGCCCGGTCGACGGCGAGCGGCTCCGGGCGGCACTGGGGCCGCACAGCCCCCACACGCTTGATCGCACGAGCCCCGCCGAGCAGCTCCGGCACGGCAGTACCGTGACCGTGGAGCCGGGCGGGCAACTGGAGATCTCCACCGCGCCGCGCTCGTCGATCGCCGCGCTCATCCACGCCACGGACGGCGACATCGCCGAGGTCAGCGGCCTGCCGGACGCCGCCCGGCACGTGCTCACCGCCGTGGACCGGGTCCGCTTCGCCCACGTGTACGTCGACGGCGCGCTGGTGGCGATCGGGCGGGGCACCGTCACGGGCCAGGGACGCTGGCTCGGGCTCAGCCTGATCGAGGTGGTGCCCGCCGCCCGGCGGCGAGGGCTGGCCCGCTTCGTCATCCACGAACTGGTCGACTGGGCCGCCGCGCAGGGGGCCACCCACGCCTTCCTTCAGGTGGAGCAGCGCAACACCGGCGCGGTGGCGCTCTACCGGGGGCTCGGCTTCACCACCCACCACACCTACCTGACCCGGGTCGCCCCGCCGACCTGACGGCACTCGCGGGATTCCCGCAGGTCCTCCGGGGTACGGGAGGTGGTGGACGCGGCGCGGTGCGCGTCGTGACACCCCCCGCAACCCCGGCTCAGGAAGGACCACGCGATGGCCACGCGAAGCGCATCGGGGCGCGCCGGCGGCGCGACGGCGACGAAGGACGTCCCCGGCAACCAGACGCCGAACACCCCGGAGATCAACGAGAGCGAGATCGCCCGGCTCAAGGTCGACCAGCTCCGCGACCGACTCCGCCGACGCGGCATCACCGGCACCGCCGACATGCGCAAGGACGAACTGGTCGACGCGCTGATCACAGCCCTCCGCGACGGCCGGAAGACCACCCCGTCCCGGACCGGCTCCGGCTCGGCCGGCCGCGCCACGGCAGCGGCACGGGGCAGCTCCGGCTCGCGCGCCGTACGGTCGGACTCGCCCCAGGCGGCGGAGCTGGCGGAGGTGGAGCGGCGAGCGGCGGAACTGGAGAACGTGACGCCGCAGGCGGCGGAGGTGGAGGAAGTGGAGCGGCGAGCGGCGGAGCTGGAGGCGGCGGTGTCCGGCAGCACGGCGCTGCCGGCTCCCCCGGCGGACGCGGCACCCGACACGCCCGCGCTACCGCCGGCGCCGGCCGACGCGGACGCCACTGCCGAGGGCCACACCCCCACGCCCCCCGGCGGGACCGACGAGGCGGACAGGCCCGGCAAGGCCCACGTTCCGCAGCCCCGGGGCGCGACCGGTCCGGAGGCCGCGCAGGCCGTGCGCACTGCCGACGGGGCAGCCGGGTCGGGGCCCGAGCTGACCATGGAGACGGCGGACCGGGTGCTCACCTCGATGGTGCCGGCGGAGCTGGATCCGGTCGACGAGGTGGTCACCCCGGAGGGCACCATCCTCACCGCCGGGGCCGGGTCGGCCGACGCGGCGGTGGCCACCCCGCCCCTGCCGACGACGGAGCGTCGGGAGCGGACGCCCTCCTCCGCCCGGTAGACCATCAGGGCGGCACCGGGCCGGGCGCGCCGAGAGCGGCGACGTCCGGCCCGGACCCGACCGGCGGGGCTTTCTCCGGTCGTCCAGCCCGGATCGGGCTCGCTCCCGTCGTCCGGCTCGGATCCGACCGGCGGGCCGCGCCGGGCCGCAACGGACGTGCGGGGGCGGCGGGTCAGCGGCGGACGACTCGGCGGGGCTTGGCGGTCTTCATCTCGGCGTACCGCTTGAGGGTCTGCGAGCGGTGGTCGAGGCCGAGCGCGGTGAGGACCAGGTAGCCGAGCAGCACCCCGGCGCCGGTGGCGGCGAGGTAGAGCCAGATCTGGGCGAAGAAGGTGCCGGCCCCACCGCCGAACGGGTTGTCGCCCACGAGCAGCGGGCCCACCAGCACGGTCAGCAGCAGCGCGATGCCGACCCCGGCGGCCATGTCCGCCCCCCAGGCGGCGGCCGGCCGACGCCGGCCCCACACGAAGGCGACCGCGGCCAGGATCAGCCCGATCACCACGAACATCCCGAGCGACACCCGGTCGGCGGCGGCGCTGTCGTCACCGTCGGAGCCGAACCGGATGACCAGCCGGGCGACCACGTTGACCACGAACAGCGCGACCGCGAGCAACCCGATCGCGCGCCACCGCTCTCTCATCGTACTCCTCCCGCCGTACCGCCCGCCGCGGTGGCGGGCTTCCTGGCAGGAATATCTACCACCGGAAGCTGTGTGCCGTCAGTCCCTCATCCGGACCGGCGGGGGCGACAGGACCTGCCGGAAGCCCATCACCGCGAAGGTCATGGCGCCGGCGACGATCATGGCCAGGCCGACCCAGTTGTCGCCGGCGAGGAGCAGGTCCCCCTCAGTGGTCCGGACGGCCGCGACCGCCATGAGTACGAACCAGGGCGCCGCGGGCAGCGCGACCGCCCAGCGACGGCCGACCGCCACGTGGGCGAACCAGCTCAGCGCGATGTTCGCGCCGATCGCGACGAGCACCGAGACGCCGATCAGCTGCCCGCCCACCCGGACCGTGGCGAGCAGCAGCTCCAGCACCGCCGTGAGCACCCCACCCAGGACGGCGACCAGCCCGCCGGCTACCCGCAGGGCGAGGTCGAGCAGCCGCCGGGACCGCCCGGGCGGCGGCGGGGCGGTCTCGTCCGGGACGACGGTCATCGGCGCGGCGGGCAGGGTCATCGCAGGCCGGACGCCCCGACCGGGGACCGGTCCGGGTGATCGGCGGCGGCGAGCCCGGCGAAGAGGTCGTCCTCCCAGCCGTACGGCCCGCTGCCCGGGCCCTTCTCGCCCACCGCGAGGGTGTAGAACTCCACGCCCATGAACTCGCTGCCGAAGTTCCCGGCGATCGTGTAGAGCCAGGAAGTGTCGGGGATCTGGCTGGCGTGCGCGCGCATGGCCGCCTCCTTGGCGGCGTGCTGCTCGGTGGCGTCGATCCGGGCGGCGATCTGCGCGTCCGGGGTGCCGAAGGGCAGCTCGGAGAGGTCCGCGATGCCGGCGAAGGGGTTGTCGGACGACTCGGCGAAGTGCGTCATGCCGGCCTCCATCACGCTGAGCGGCATCGCCGTCCAGTAGACCTTGGCCGGGGCGAAGCCCTCGGCGCGGGCCAGCTCGACGGCGCGCATCGTCACCCGGTGCGCCTGGATGTGGTCGGGGTGCCCGTAGAAGCCGTTGTCGTCGTACGTGATCACGACCTGCGGGCGTACCTCCCGCATGATCTCCACCAGGTGCCCGGCGGCCTCGTCGAGGCCGGCCTGCCAGAAGGCCCGGGGGTGCTCGTTGGTGGCCAGGCCCATCATCCCGGAGTCGCGGTAGCGGCCGGCTCCGCCGAGGAAGCGGTGGTCGGTGACGCCGAGCGCGGCGCAGGCGGCGTTGAGCTCGGCGATCCGCCAGCCGCCGAGCTGGTCCGCCTCGGCGGCGGCGAGCTGGGCCAGCGCCGGCACGTGGATCTCGCCCTCCTCGCCGAGGGTGCAGGTCACCAGCGTGACGTGCGCGCCGGCGGCCACGTAGTGGGCCATCGTCGAGCCGGTGCCGATGGACTCGTCGTCGGGGTGCGCGTGGACCAGCAGGAGGCGGCGGTCGGGCAGCGTCGTCACGACGGTCACTCTATCCGGCGGTATTCCGCCGCCGGCCCCGACGCGTCCACGCAGGTCGGCCACATCGCCCTCGGCGCCGCTTTACGATCTGGCCTGTGGACTTTCCGGAGCTGGCCGCCCGCACCCGCCGGTTCAGCCACGGGGCGCCGCGCGCCGTCTCCGTGGCTGACGACGGCTCCCGGGTGGTCTTCCTGCGCTCGGCCGGCCCGGAGGACCCGGCCGACGCGCTCTGGCTCCTGGACGTGGGCACCGGGGAGGAGCGGCTGGTCGCCGAGCCGGCGACGCTGCTGGGCGCCGGGGCCGACGCCGACGCGCTGGGCCCCGGTGAGCGCGCGCTGCGTGAGCGGTTGCGGCTGAGCGCCGCCGGCATCGGCTCGTACGCCCTCGACGCCGCCGGGCGGGTGGCGGTCTTCGCGCTGGCCGGTCGGCTGTTCCGGGCCGACCTGGTGCACGGCGACGTGGTGGAGGTGGACGCCGTCGGTCCGGTGCTCGACCCGCGGCCGGATCCGACCGGGGAACGCCTGGCGTACGTCACCGACGCGGCGGAGGGGGTGCGCCGGGGCCAGTTGCGGGTGGTCGACGGCGACGGCACCGACAACCTGCTGGCCGGCGAGGACTCCGGCGTGACGTGGGGGCTCGCCGAGCACATCGCGGCCGAGGAGTTCGCCCGGTTCCGGGGCTACTGGTGGGCGCCGGACGGGCGCTCGGTGCTGGCCGCCCGGGTCGACGAGTCCCGGCTGGACCGCTGGCACCTGCACGACCCGGCCGATCCGGCGCACCCGCCCACCACCGTCGCCTACCCGCGGGCGGGTGGCCCGAACGCCGAGGTCAGCCTGCACCTGCTCGACCTCGACGGCGGCTGGGTCGACGTGCACTGGGACCGTGAGACCTACCCGTACCTGACCGCCGTGCACTGGGCCGAGGGTGGTCCGCTGATCACCGTGCTGCGCCGCTCCCAGCAGCACGGCCTGGTGCTCGCGGTCGACCCGCGCACCGGCGAGACCCAGGTGCACGCCGAACTGGCCGACCCGCGCTGGGTGGAGCCGATCCCCGGCACCCCGGCGCACCTGCCGGACGGCCGGGTGCTGGTCGGCGGCGAGCTGGCCCACGACGGGTACGACGCGCGCTGCCTCTTCGCCGACGGCACCCTGCTCACGCCGCCGTCGCTCTACGTGCGGCGGGTGGTGGGCCGGCTGCCCGGCGGCACCGGGCCGGCGGACCTGCTGGTGGAGGCGAGCGACGGCGAGCCGAGCGAGCGGCACCTGTTCCGGGTGCGCACCACCATCGGTGGCGGCGTCGACGCCCGCCGGGTCACCAACGACCCGGGCTGGCACACCGCGGCCGTCGGCGGCGACGTGCTGGTGGTGGGGAGCGCCTCGCTGGACCACCCGGGCACCCGGTGGGCGGTGTGGCGGGGCGACCGTGAGGTGGCCGTGCTGCGCTCGCTCGCCGCCACCCCGCCGTACGCCCCGCTGCCGCTGCTGGAGCGGGTGACCGACCGGCGGCTGCCCACGGCGGTGCTCTACCCGGACAACTACGTCACGGGCCGCCGGCTGCCGGTGCTGCTGGACGTCTACGGCGGCCCGGGGCACCAGGAGGTGGTCGCCGCCCGGGCGGCCTGGCTGGAGCGGCAGTGGTGGGCCGACGCCGGCTTCGCGGTGGTGACGATCGACAACCGCGGCACCCCGGGGGTGGCCCCCTCCTTCGAGAAGGCGATCCACCGGCGGATGGCCGACGTCATCCTGACCGACCAGGTGGACGCGCTGACCGCGCTGGCCGGCAAGCACCCGGATCTGGACCTGGAACGGGTGGCCGTGCGGGGCTGGTCGTTCGGCGGCTGGCTGGCCGGGCTGGCGGTGCTGCGGCATCCGGAACTGTTCCGGTGCGGGATCGTGGGTGCGCCGGTGGCCGACTGGACGCTCTACGACACCGCCTACACGGAGCGCTACCTGGGCCTGCCGGACGACGGCATGGACGTCTACGCGCACCACTCGCTGGTGGAGCTGGCCGCCGAGCCGCTCACCGGCCCGGACCAGGCCCGGCCGCTGCTGCTGGTGCACGGCCTGGCCGACGACAACGTGGTGGCCGCGCACACGCTGCGCCTGTCGGCGGCGCTGCTCTCCACCGGCCGCCCGCACGCGGTGCTGCCGCTGACCGGGGCGACCCACATGGCCGCCGGCGGCACCGCCGAACGCCTGCTGAGGCTGGAACTCGACTTCCTGCGCCAGCACCTCTGACGCGCGAAGGCCCCCGGTCGACGGCGTTGTCGACCGGGGGCCCGTCCGTGCGGTGGTGCGGGGTTACTGCTTGACGTGGGCGTTCACGAAGGACGGGTAGCCGAAGACGCTGGAGATGAAGATCCCACCGGCCTTGGAACCGTGCACCGCGTAGGCCACGTCGACGAAGAGCGGCACCACCGGGGCGTGCTCCTTCATGATCCGTTCGTCGAGCTTGCCCCACTCCGGGCCCTGCTCGGTCGGCGGCAGGGCCAGGATCCGGTCCATCTCGGTGTTGATGGCGGCGTCGTTGAAGTACGACTGGTTGCTGTTGCCGTCGGCCTTGATGGTCCGGCCGTCGTAGAGCACCGGCAGGATCGAGGCGCCGCTGGGCCAGTCCGCCGCCCAGTTACCGATGTAGAGGTCCCAGGGGTTGTTCTTCTTCTTGACCTCGTCGAGCTTGGCGTCGTCCGGGATGTTCCGGATCGTGATCTTGAAGCCGGCCCGCTCCAGGTTGCCCTTGAGCTGGGTGGCCATCTGCTGCTCGGTCGTGCTGTCGGCCGCGCCGAAGACCAGCTCCGGCGTCTGGCCGCCGAGCAGCTCCTTGGCCTTGTCGACGTTGCCGTTGGCCCCGGCCGGGTACGCGTCGTACGCCTTGTAGCCGATGGTCGATGGCGGCATCAGCGTGGTCATCGGGGCGGCGACGGTCTGGCCGCCGAGCGCCTTGACCAGACCGTCCCGGTCGATGGCGTAGTTCAGCGCCTGGCGGATCTTGAGGTCGGTGACCCGCTGGGTGTTGATGACCAGCTGGTTGGCGCTCGGGGTCGGCGACAGGATGCTGCGGGACTTCAGCGCCGGGTCGTTGGCGACCTTGGCGACCAGCGAGGCCGGCACGTAGTTCCAGGCCAGCGCGCTCTGGTCGGCGCCGTTGTCGGCGATCACCCGGTTGTTCGCGGCGTCGGCGGTCGGGCCGAAGCTCCAGACGAACTGGTCCGGGTACTGGTGGCGCACCGGGTCGGTCTTCGGGTCCCAGTTGGGGTTGCGGTCCAGGGTGAGCTGGACGCCCGCCTGGTTCTTGGCGACCTTGTAGGGCCCGGAGGAGAACGGCCGCTGGTCCAGGTTGACCCCGGTGTCCTTGTCGGCCTTCAGCGGCGCGGTGGTCGGCAGCGAGACCGCGAACGGCAGGTCACAGCGGGGCTTGGCGAACTCGAAGCGCAGCGTCTTGTCGTCGGGGGTGGTCAGCCCCGGCGGCAGCGAGGTCTTGTTCTTCTTGAAGTCCCACTTGGTGTCGAACTGCGGGCTGTCGGCCAGCCACTCCTGGATGTAGGTGGGACCGCCGGAGAGGTCCGGGTCGAAGGAACGGGCGATGCCGTACGCGATCTCCTTGGCGGTGATCGCGCTGCCGTCCTCGAACTTCACCCCGTCCTTGATCTTGAATTCCCAGACCTTGCAATCGGAGTTGACGTTGGTGCCCGGCGTCTCGGCCAGGTCACCGACGAGGACCAGGCCGCCCTTGCCGTCGTCCTTCCAGGTGGTCAGGTAGCGGGCGAAGAGCGGGTTGGCCATCAGGCCCGCGAACGAGTACGTCCGCTGCGGGTCCAGGTGGGAGATGGGGGTCTCCCGGATGATGGTGAAGGTGCCGCCCTTCTGGGCGCCGGCCACCTCCGCCGCCGGCCCCATGGAGTCCTTCGGGTCGGTCGCGATGACCCCGGTCTGCTGCCGGTTCGTGTCCACCGTGGTGCCCTCGCCCGTGTTCTCCGAGCATGCACCCAGTGCCACAACCAGTGCGATCGCGCCGCCTGCGGCGGCCGCCACGCGTGGTCGCATCTCCTACCTCCTCCACCCCGTCCGCCGGGCGGGAACCGCCCACGTCGAGGATCGTAAAGAAGAAAACCTACAAGTTGTGTAACAGTTGTCGATAAATTTCACCGCCGTCCGACCGGCGGACGCCCGACCCGGCCAGGCGGCCGGAGCACGGGCGTCAGCCCAGCCGGACGCGGGGGTCGATGGCGGCGTAGAGCAGGTCCACCAGGACGTTGGCCAGCACCACGAAGACCGCCGAGATCAGCACGGTGGCCATGATGGTGGGCAGGTCGCCCGCGCGGACCGCCTCGACCGCGGTGCGCCCCAGCCCCTGGATGCCGAAGGTGGTCTCGGTGATCACCGTGCCGCCCAGCGCCGCCCCGACGTCCAAGCCGGCGATGGTGACCACCGGGGTGATCGCCGCGCGCAGCGCATGCCGCCCGTACACCGCGGGTTTGGCCAGGCCCTTGGCCCGCGCGGTCCGCACGAAGTCCTCCGACAGCGTCTCCAGCATCTGCGCCCTCGACAGTCGGGCGTAGATCGCCGAGAAGAGGAAGGCCAGCGCGATCCAGGAGAGCACCAGCCCGCTGGCCCACTTCACCGGGTTGTCGAAGACCGAGGTGTAGCTCGGCACCGGCAGCCAGCGCAGGTTGTAGACGAAGATCATCAGCAGTACCGCGCCGACGAAGTAGAGCTGGAGCGAGGCGCCGGTCAGCGAGAAGCCGATCGCGGCCCGGTCCAGCCAGGTGCCACGGCGCAACGCGGAGACCATGCCCAGGCCCACGCCGAGCAGCAGCCAGAGGATCGCCGCCGGGATCACGATGCTCAGCGTCACCGGCAGCACCCGGGTGATGGTGTCCAGCACCGCCTCGTTGTTGACGTACGACCAGCCGAGGCAGGGCGCGTCGCACCGGCCGCCCTGGGCGCTGCCCAGGTCCCGGCCGGTGAAGATGCCCTTCATGTAGCCGGCGTACTGGGTGACCAGCGGGTCGCGCAGGCCCAGCTCCTGGCGCACCCGCTCCAGCCGCTCCGGGTTGCAGTTCTTCGGGCACATGCCGCTGACCGGGTCACGGGGCAGCGCGAAGAACATCAGGAAGGTCAGCACGCTCACCGCGAAGAGGGTGAGCACCGCGGAGAAGATCCGCTTGATCAGGAAGCGCGCCATCAGTGTCCAGCTCCATTCGCGACTGCGGGGCTCCGCTCCGCCGCACTCCTCGCGCTCATCCCGGCACCCCTACCGGGACGACTTCGGGTCGAGCGCGTCGCGCAGCGCGTCGCCGAAGAGGTTGAACGCGAACACGAGCGCGAAGATCGTGATGCCGGGGAAGAAGACGAACGCCGGGTCGGTCTGGAGGTAGTCCAGGCTCTCGTAGATCATCCGACCGAAGCTCGGGGTCTCCTCGGTGAGGCCGACGCCGATGAACGACAGCGCCGCCTCGCTGGTGATGAACTGCGGCACCGCCAGCGAGAACGACACCAGGATCGGCGCCCAGATGTTCGGCAGCAGTTGCCGGAAGATCATGTGCCCGAGCCCGGCGCCGCTGGCCCTGGCCGCCTCCACGAACTCCCGCTCGCGCAGCGCGATCACCTGCCCGCGGACCAGCCGGGCGGTGCTGGTCCAGCCGAACATCGCGAAGACGGCGATCAGCACCGCCACCCCGAAGGCCGGGGAGACGGCTTCCCGCTCGCCGTAGAAGCGCAACGTCAGGGTGGGGGTCAGCGCCAGCGCGATGATCAGGAAGGGCATGGCCAGGGTGAGGTCGGTGACCCAGTTGATCACCGCGTCGAGCCAGCCGCCGAGGAAGCCGGCGAGCGCCCCGAGCACGATGCCGAGGACCGCCGTGATCACCGCCGCGGCGAAGGCGATCAGCAGCGAGGTACGCAGGCCGTAGACCAGCCGGACGAAGATGTCGCGGCCCAGTCCGGGCTCCAGCCCGAAGAAATGGTCCCCCGACACGCCTCCGGCGTAGCCGAGCGGCATGCCGAAGCCGTCCAGCTTGCCCTGGAACTGGTCGCGCGGACCGATGCCGTAGAGCAGCTCGACCAGCGGCGCGGAGAGCGCCACCAGCACGAAGAAGATCAGCAGCACCCCGCTGACCATCGCGGTCCGGTCCCGGCGCAGCCGGATCCAGGCGAGCTGGCCGGGTGAGCGGCCGACGAAGCCCTTCTCCTTCGGCACGTCGGCGCCACCGCCGGCCCCGATCTCGGCCAGCGCCACGCCCTCCACCGGGGACATGCTCATTTCGACACCTCCTCGACGCCCGCCGCCGTGGCGCCCGGGCCCGTCCCGACCCCCCGAGCGCCCGGACCCGTGGCGACCGCGTGAGCGTCCGGGCCGGCGCCGACCGGCCCCGACTCCGGGAAGTGGCACGCGGTGGCCTGGCGTCCGCCGTCGCGGGGCACCAGCGCCGGCTCCTCGGTCGCGCAGATGTCCTGCGCCTTCCAGCAGCGGGTGCGGAACCGGCAGCCCGAGGGCGGGTTCAGCGGGGTGGGCACGTCGCCGGTCAGCCGGATCCGGCCGGCCGGGCCGAGCTTCGTGACGTCCGGGATCGCCGAGAGCAACGCCCGGGTGTACGGGTGCTGCGGGCGCTCGTAGATGTCGACCCGGTCGCCGATCTCGACGATCCGGCCCAGGTACATCACCGCGACCCGCTGGCAGAAGTGCCGGACCACGGCCAGGTCGTGCGCGATGAAGACGAACGCCAGGCCCAGGTCGCGTTGCAGGTCGCGCAGCAGGTTGACCACCTGCGCCTGGATCGACACGTCCAGGGCGGAGACCGGCTCGTCGGCGACGATCAGCTTCGGTCGCAGCGCCAGGGCGCGCGCGATGCCGATGCGCTGCCGCTGGCCGCCGGAGAACTCGTGCGGGTAGCGGTTGTAGTGCTCGGGGTTGAGCCCGACCAGCTCCAGCAGTTCCCGCACCCGGGCCTTGACGCCACCGGGCGGGTTGATCCCGTTGACCTGCAACGGCATCGCGACGATCCGGCCGACCGTGTGCCGGGGGTTCAGCGAGGCGTACGGGTCCTGGAAGATGATCTGGAGGTCCTGCCGCAGCGGGCGCAGCTCCCGCCGGCCGGCGTGCGTGATGTCCCGCCCGGCGAACTCGATCGTCCCCGCGGTGGGCTCCAGCAGCCGGACCAGCATCCGACCGGTGGTGGTCTTGCCGCAGCCCGACTCCCCCACCAGGCCGAGCGTCTCGCCCGGGCGCACGTCGAAGTCCAGCCCGTCCACGGCCCGCACCAGGCCCCCGCCGCGAAGGCCGTCACGCACGGGGAAGTGCTTGCTCAGCCCGCGCACCCGCAGCAGCGGTTCCCCGGCGACGGCCGGGGCCGCACTGCTCGCGCTCATCCCAGCCTGGCCTTCGTTCGCGACTGCGGGACTCCGCTGCGCCGCGTTCCTCGCGCTCATCCCAGCCCACCTTCGTTCGCGACTGCGGGACTCGGCTGCGCTGCGTTCCTCGCGCTCACCGGGCCACCCCCACGTGTGCGATGTCCTCCGCGTACAGCCGGGTCCGGTCGTCGGCGGAGAGGTGGCAGGCGACCAGGTGGCCGGGCCCGCCGGCCGGGCGCAACTGCGGCACCTCGGTGCGGGACCGGTCGCCGTTGCGGTCGGCGTACCGGCAGCGCGGGTGGAAGGCGCAGCCGGAGGGCAGGTTGATCAGGCTCGGCGGATTGCCCGCGATCGGCACCAGGTCCGCGTCCGCGTCGCCGTGCAAGGACGGCACGCTGGAGAGCAACCCCCAGGTGTACGGGTGCTGCGGCCGGCGCAGCACCTGCTCGACGCTGCCGTGCTCGACCGCCCGGCCGCCGTACATCACCAGCACCTCGTCGGCGATCTGGCTGACCACACCCAGGTCGTGGGTGATCATGATGATCGCGGAGTGGAACTCGGCCTGGAGGTCGGCGAGCAGGTCGAGGATCTGCGCCTGCACGGTGACGTCCAGCGCGGTGGTGGGCTCGTCGGCGATCAGCAGGTCCGGATCGTTGACCAGCGCCATGGCGATCATCGCCCGCTGCCGCATGCCACCGGAGAACTCGTGCGGGTACTGGTCGAAGCGGCGGGCGGGCTGCGGGATGCCGACCCGGCCGAGCATGTCCACCGCGCGCTGCCGGGCCGCCCGCTTCCCGGCCTTCGGGTGGTGCACCCGGTACGCCTCGGCGATCTGCCTGCCCACGGTGAAGTAGGGGTGCAGCGCCGACAGCGGATCCTGGAAGATCATTGCCATGTCCCGGCCGCGCAGCCGGCGTACCTCCTCCTCCGGCAGGCCGACCAGCTGGCGGCCGCCGACGGAGATCTCCCCGGTGATGGTGGTCCGCTTCTCCTCGTGTAGGCCGAGGACGGCAAGGGAGGTGACGCTCTTGCCCGAGCCCGACTCCCCGACGATGCCGAGGGTGCGACCCCGCTGCACGCTGAACGACACCCCGTCGACCGCACGGACCACCCCGTCGGAGGTGTCGAAGCGGACCCGCAGGTCGTTCACCCGCAGGTACGGGTCCTCGCCGGAGCGCTGCTCCGGCACGCTGGGGCGGTCCGGTTCCCCGGACGGCGCCGGATCCGACCTGTCCACGACCGCCTCCCTCTGGCGCCTCCCGCCACGCGACGAAGAGAACCTACAGCAGAACTCAGAGGGTGAAAATAAGCTACAAAGCCGGGCCTGTCAGCGGGCCACAGCGTAACGACTCGACAACGCCCCCCGACACCCCTCGCCGCGCCATCCAGCACCGCAACTACCGGACACACCGCTGGTCAATCGCGCTCGACGGCCAGGTCGTGCGCTTTACTCGGCCTGTGCTTCCTCCCGACGTCCTCGGCAACCCGCTGCCCTGGACAGAGCAGGACTACCTCGCCCTGGGCGAGACGACCTGCCGGATCGAACTCGTCGACGGCGGCCTTCTCATCGGGCCTCCGCCTGCCGTCCGCCACCAGGTGATCGTGGGGAACCTGCTCGCTGCGCTGAGGCCGGGATGCGCGACGGCGTCACTGACCCCACTGCCGGTGATCAACCTCCGCCTCGAAGCCGGGAGGATTCTCAATCCAGACCTGGTCGTCCTCACCGACCTCGACTTCCACGCGCTCTGCGTGCCGGCGGCCGCGGTTCAACTCGTCGGTGAGGTCACCGCGCCCCATACCGCCGCCACCGACAAGGTGCTCAAGATGCACTACTACGCGGCAGCGGGCATCGAGTGGTACCTGCTGATCGATCAGGAGAGCCTGGCCATCCACCTCTACCAGCGGCAGGGCACGCACTACGTCGAGCGGTCGGTGACCAAGGCCGGCGAGGCGTTGGAGCTGACCGAGCCGGTGCGGGCCACCATCCGGCCGGAGGACCTGCTCGGCTGACGGATGTCGGTGTGCTCGCCTAGGGTCGGGCGCATGACCGAGTTCGACGCGGCGACCGCCGCGGTGCAGGCCGCGCTCGACGCGGGAGCCCGGTACGCCGACGCCCGCGTGATGCACCGACGCTACGAGTCCATGTCGGCCCGCAACGGCGACCTCGAGGAGCTGACCCAGGACGAGAGCATCGGGTTGGGCGTCCGGGCACTGGTCGGGTCGAGCTGGGGCTTCCACGCCGTACCCGACCTGACGGACGCCGCCGCGCGGGAGGCCGGCCGGCGCGCCGCCCGGATCGCCGCGGCGAGCGCGCGGGTGCCCGGTCCCCCGGTCGAGCTGGTGCCGACCGGCGCGGCGACCGCGAGCTGGGCGTCGCCCTGCACGGTGGACCCGCTCGGCGTGGCGCTCTCCAGCAAGGGCGACCTGCTGGTGGAGGCCACCAGGACGATGGCCGAGCACGGCGCCGACGTGGCCGAGGGGCTCTACCAGATCTGGGACACCGCCAAGTGGTTCGTCTCCAGCGAGGGCCACCGGATCGACCAGCACATCCGCGAATGCGGCGGCGGCATCTCCGCCACCTCCATCGGTGACGGAGAGACACAACGCCGTTCCTACCCCAGCTACCGCGGCCAGTACGGCACCACCGGCTGGGAGCTGGTCGAGTCGCTCGACCTGACCGCCCAGGCGGCGCGGATCGCCGACGAGTCCCGGGCCCTGCTCACCGCGCCGCTCTGCCCGGCCGGCGAGACCGATCTGATCCTCGGCGGCGAGCAGCTCGCGTTGCAGATCCACGAGTCGGTCGGCCACGCCATCGAGCTGGACCGGATCCTCGGCTGGGAGGCCGCCTTCGCCGGCACCTCCTGGTTGGATCTCACCCAGCTCGGCTCGCTGCGCTACGGCTCCGAGCTGATGAACGTCACCATCGACCCCACCATCCCCGGTGCGCTGGGCAGCTTCGGCTACGACGACGAGGGCTCCCCCGCCGTCAAGCGGGACGCGGTGCGCGAGGGGCGCTGGGTGGGCGTGCTCGCCGGCCGGGACTCGGCCGCCGTCGCCGGCCTCGACCACGGCGGGAGCGTACGCGCCGACGGGTGGGCCCGGCTGCCGATGGTGCGGATGACCAACGTCGGCCTGGAGCCGGGGCCGCACACCCTCGACGAGATCATCGCCGCCACCGACGACGGGGTGCTGATGGACATCAACCGCTCCTGGTCCATCGACGACAAACGGCTCAACTTCCAGTTCGGCTGCGAGGTGGGCTGGGAGATCAGGAACGGCAAGCGGGGACGGATGCTGCGCAACCCCACGTACACCGGGATCGGCCCCCTCTTCTGGCGCTCGATGGACATGCTCTCCGCCGAGACCGTCTCCTGGGGCACGCCCAACTGCGGCAAGGGCCAGCCGGGTCAGGTCGGGCACACCGGCCATCCGGCCGCGCCGGCCCGCTTCCGTGGCGTCCGGGTGGGGGTGCGCGCGTGAGCGGCACGGAGCTGGCGGTCGCCGGCGAGGTGGTGGAACTGGTCCGCTGGCTGGCCGGGCCGCAGGCGCAGGCCGAGGTGTCGGTGACCCGCTACGGGCTGGAGCTGACCCGGTTCGCGAACTCCTTCATCCACCAGAACGTCGCCGAGCAGAGCTTCTCCGTGCGGCTGCGCGTGCACGTCGACGGGCGGACCGCCACCGGCAGCGGCAGCCGGGTCGACCCCGACGGCCTGCGCGGCCTGGTCGACCGCACCCTCGCGGCGGCGCGGCTCTGCCCGCCCGACCCGGCCTGGCCGGGGTTGACCCCACCCGCACCGGTCGGCCCGAGCGGCCCGGTCGACGAGGCGATCACGGGCGCCCAGCCGGAGGACCGGGCCGACCGGGTGCGCGCCTTCGTGGACGCGGTCGGCGGGTTGGAGGCGGCCGGCTACTGCCGCACGTCGTACCGGTCCGGGGCGTTCGCCAACTCCGCCGGGCACTCCGCGCGGGGGCGCACGGCCGAGGCGGCGATGGACGGCATCGCCCGGGTCGGTGGCGCGGACGGCATGGCCCGGCTCTGCGTCGACCGTCTCGCCGACCTCGACGGCGCCGCCCTCGGCGCCCGGGCCGCGGCGAGGGCCCGGGCCGCCGTCGACCCGGTAGAGCTGCCCCCGGGCCGCTACGAGGTGGTGCTCGAACCGGCCGCCGTCGCCGACCTGTTGCAGAGCCTCTCCTGGTACGGCTTCAACGGCAAGCGCTACGCCGAACGGCAGTCCTTCGCCGAGCTCGGGGCCGCCCAGTTCGACCCGACGGTCACCCTGGTCGACGATCCGCTGCACGGCTCCGGCCTCCCGTACGACGTGGAGGGCACCCCGCGGCGACCGCTGACCCTGGTCGAGGCGGGCACCACCCGGGCGGTGACGCACGACCGGCGCAGCGGCGCCGAGGCGGGCACCGGGTCGACCGGCCACGGCATGCTCGGCGGGTCCACCTTCGGCCCGATCCCCCGCAACCTCCGCCTGGCCGCCACCACGGACAGCGGCGGCAGCACCGGCCCGGCGGGTGCCGGCGGCGCGGCCGCTACGGGTGCCGGCGGTGCGGGCGGCGCGGGCGGCGCGGGCGGTGCCGTGGTCGACGGGGACACCGCCGCGCTGGTCGGGCAGGTGCGCCGGGGGCTGCTGGTCAGCGACCTCTGGTACACCCGGGTGCTCGACCCGAAGAGCCTGGTCGTCACCGGCCTGACCCGCAACGGGGTCTGGCTGATCGAGGACGGCGTGGTCACCCGGGCCGTGCGCGACCTGCGCTTCACCGAGTCCTACCCGCGCGCCCTCGGCCCCGGGGCGGTGCTCGGCCTGGGTGCCCGGGCGGTCCGCCAGCCGGACCGGACCGACGGCGTCTGGTGGGAGGCGCCGCCGTTGCGGCTCGCCTCCTGGAACTTCACCGGCGGGGCTTCCGGCTGATCCGTCAGGCGTAACATCCGGACATCGATCATCCTGCGGGGCTTTCCACCGGGCGGGACACACGGGACACTGCCTTGCGCGGACGGCTCGCGAAGATCGGCGTAACGTGTGTCACTTAGCTGCGCCGTATCGCCGGCGTGGTCGTTGGTGTGCGCATGACGTGGCAAGCGGGTGCGGGTTCGCCGGTCCGCGTGCCGACCGGAACTCGAACCGCCGCCCTTCCAGGGCCCCGTCAGGGAGACGACTCGAATGACATCACCGGCAACGAAGCCGCGGAGGGCGCGGGATCGCGCCGCCATCGCGGCGAAGACGTTGCGTACCGACCGCTGGTGGCTCGCCCCACTGCTCACCGTCGTCGGGCTCGGCGCGTGGGTCGCGTACGCGACGGTCCGGGTCTTCATGCACAAGTGGTACTGGGTCGAGGACTTCCACTACCTGACCCCGTTCTACTCCCCGTGCGTCACCGACCGGTGCGTCGAGGGCGCCGCGCACTTCGGCCGGTTCCTCCCCGGCTGGTGGATCGTCCCGGACGCCGCGCTGACCCTGCCGTTCCTGCTGCTGTTCCGCCTCACCTGCTACTACTACCGCAAGGCGTACTACCGGTCGTTCTGGCTCTCGCCGCCGGCCTGCGCGGTGCCGGACGGGCACAAGGCGTACAGCGGGGAGACCCGCTTCCCGCTGCTCGGCCAGAACCTGCACCGCTACTTCTTCTACGCCGCCGCGATCATCTCGCTGATCAACACCTGGGACGCGATCCTGGCCTTCCACTCCCCGAAGGGCTTCGGGTTCGGGCTGGGCAACATCATCCTGCTGCTCAACGTGGTGATGCTCTGGGCGTACACCATTTCCTGCCACTCCTGCCGGCACATCATCGGCGGGCGGCTCAAGCACTTCTCGAAGGCTCCGATGCGCTACAAGGCCTGGACCTTCGTCTCCGCCCTGAACGTCCGGCACATGCAGCTCGCCTGGATCACCCTCGGCACCCTGGCCCTGACGGACTTCTACGTCATGGCGGTCGCGGCCGGCTGGTTCAACGACCTGCGGTTCATCAACTAGAGGGCCCCTGACATGACCACTACCACCACGCGAATCGAACGACACCACTACGACGTCGTCGTGATCGGGGCCGGCGGCGCCGGGCTGCGCGCGGCGATCGAGGCCCGGCTCGCCGGCAAGAAGACCGCGATCATCTCCAAGTCGCTCTTCGGCAAGGCGCACACGGTGATGGCCGAGGGCGGCGCCGCCGCCGCGATGGGGAACGTGAACAGCCGGGACAACTGGCAGGTGCACTTCCGCGACACGATGCGCGGCGGCAAGTTCCTCAACAACTTCCGGATGGCCGAGCTGCACGCGAAGGAGTCGCCGCAGCGGATCTGGGAGCTGGAGACGTACGGCGCGCTCTTCGACCGCACCGGAGACGGGAAGATCTCGCAGCGCAACTTCGGTGGCCACGAGTACCCGCGGCTGGCGCACGTCGGCGACCGGACCGGCCTGGAGCTGATCCGCACCCTCCAGCAGAAGATCGTCTCGCTCCAGCAGGAGGACAAGCGCGACCACGGCGACTACGAGGCCCGGATCAAGGTCTTCTCCGAGACCACGATCACCGAGCTGCTGCTCGACGGAGACCGGATCGCCGGCGCGTTCGGCTACTACCGCGAGTCCGGCGAGTTCATCCTCTTCGAGGCGCCGGCCGTGGTGCTGGCCACCGGCGGCGTCGGCCGCTCCTACAAGGTCACCTCGAACTCCTGGGAGTACACCGGGGACGGGCACGCGCTGGCGCTGCGGGCCGGCGCGACGCTGATCAACATGGAGTTCCTCCAGTTCCACCCGACCGGCATGGTCTGGCCGCCCTCGGTGAAGGGCATCCTGGTCACCGAGTCGGTGCGCGGCGACGGCGGCGTGCTGAAGAACTCCGAGGGCAAGCGGTTCATGTTCGACTACGTCCCCGACGTCTTCCGCAAGCAGTACGCGGAGACCGAGGAGGAGGCGGACCGCTGGTACACCGACCCGGACAACAACCGGCGCCCGCCGGAGCTGCTGCCCCGCGACGAGGTGGCCCGGGCGATCAACAGCGAGGTCAAGGCCGGGCGGGGATCCCCCGCCGGCGGCGTCTTCCTGGACATCGCCAGCCGGCGCTCGGCCGACGAGATCCGCCGGCGCCTGCCGTCGATGTACCACCAGTTCAAGGAGCTGGCCGACGTCGACATCACCGCCGAGGCGATGGAGGTCGGGCCGACCTGCCACTACGTGATGGGCGGCGTCGAGGTGGACCCGGACTCGGGTGCCGCCTTCGGCCACGTGCGCGGGCTCTTCGCCGCCGGCGAGGTCTCCGGCGGCATGCACGGCTCCAACCGGCTCGGCGGCAACTCGCTGTCGGACCTGCTGGTCTTCGGCAAGCGGGCGGGCGGCCACGCGGCCAGCTACGCCGACGGCCTGCCGGCGCGGCCGAAGGTGGCCGTGGACGCGGTGGAGGCCGCGGTGGAGACCGCCCTCGCCCCGTTGCAGCGGGACACCGGCGAGAACCCGTACACCCTCCAGCAGGACCTCCAGGCGGTGATGGGAGATCTGGTCGGGATCATCCGGCGGCAGGGCGAGCTTGAGGAGGCCTTGAGCAGGCTGGCGGAGCTGCGCGAGCGGGTGGCGAAGGTGAGCGCGGCCGGCGGCCGGCGTTACAACCCGGGCTGGCACCTGGCGCTGGACCTGCGCAACATGCTGGTGGTCTCCGAATGCACCGCGAAGGCGGCACTGGAGCGGCAGGAGTCGCGCGGCGGTCACACCCGGGAGGACTTCCCGGCGATGGACCCGAAGTGGCGCCGGGTCAACCTGGTCTGCTCGCTGGAGGGCGACACCGTACGCCTGGCGCGCAAGCCGCTGCCGAAGATCCGAGCGGAGCTGGTCGGGCTCTTCGACCGTGCCGAGCTGGCGAAGTACCTGACCGACGAGGAACTGGCCGAGTTCGAAGCCCTCGTCGCCGACGACGCCGACGCCGAGAAGGAGCGCTGACGAATGGCCAACGAGACCTCTCCGGCCGGCAAGCCGGCCGCGAAGCGCCAGTTCCGGATCTGGCGGGGTGACGAGAGCGGCGGCGACCTGCAGGACTACGCGGTCGAGGTGAACGAGGGCGAGGTGGTCCTCGACGTCATCCACCGCCTCCAGGCCACCGACGCCCCCGACCTGGCGTGCCGGTGGAACTGCAAGGCCGGCAAGTGCGGCTCCTGCTCGATGGAGATCAACGGCAAGCCGCGGCTGAGCTGCATGACCCGGATGTCGACCTTCGAGGAGGACGAGACGGTCACGGTCACCCCGCTGCGCACCTTCCCGGTCATCCGGGACCTGGTCACCGACGTCTCCTTCAACTACGAGAAGGCCCGGGAGACCCCGGCGTTCGCGCCCCCGCCCGATCTGGCTCCGGGCGACTACCGGATGCAGCAGGTCGACGTCGAGCGCTCGCAGGAGTTCCGCAAGTGCATCGAGTGCTTCCTGTGCCAGACCGTCTGCCACGTGATCCGCGACCACGAGGAGAACAAGCAGGCCTTCGCCGGTCCCCGGTTCTTCATCCGGGCCGCCGAGCTGGACATGCACCCGCTGGACGTGAAGACCGACCGCAGGGAGTACGCGCAGGCCGAGCAGGGTCTCGGCCTCTGCAACATCACCAAGTGCTGCACCGAGGTCTGCCCTGAGCACATCAAGATCACGGACAACGGGATCATCCCCATGAAGGAGCGGGTCGTCGACCGCAGGTACGATCCCCTCGTGTGGCTTGGTAGCAAGATCTTCCGGAGGGGTCAGGTGCCTCAGACCAGCGTGACCAGCGGTCACTCCAGCGGTGCTGTGCACGCCAGTGGAGGGCACGGCGGCGTGCACTCGCACGCGGGTGGCTCGCACGACCCACAGGCCGAGGCGCAGGCGCAGGGCGGCGTCAACTGGAACCGCGAGGTGCCGCACCCGACGGCGCCGGCGGTCGACACCCGCGGCAGGCTGCCGCTGACGGAGCTCACCTTCGACCGCGCGGCGGCGCCCTCGCCGTTCGGCGACGACGTGACCTTCCCGATGCCCCCGGAACACCTCAACTTCGCCCACCCGGAGCAGGACAAGCACTGAGAGCGCGAACGAGAACGGGGGCCACGGCGAATGCCGTCGGCCCCCGTTCCGTTTCGGTCCGCCCGTTCGCTGGGATCAGCGGGGGGCAAGAAGGGGACGGAGGGCGGCGACGATGGGGGCGTCGGCGGGGAGCCAGGTGACGCTGTCGAGTTCGGCGGCGGAGAGCCACCGCAGCGCCGAGTGCTCGAGGGCCTGCGGCTGGTCGCCGTGCAGCAGGCGGGCCGCGTACACCTTGAGCACGGAGCGGCCGTGGGCCATCCGCACGTTGCGGCCGACGCGGTCGCCCACCGCGACACGGATGCCGAGTTCCTCGGCGCACTCGCGGGCCAGCGCGGCGGTCTCGCTCTCACCGGGCTCGACCTTGCCGCCGGGAAACTCCCACATGCCCGCCACCTCGGGAGGCGCGGAGCGGGCGCAGGCGAGCACCCGCCCGTCCTCGATGATCGCCGCTCCGACGACGACCTTCAGGTCCCGTCGTTCGGCCTGCCCGCCGCCGTTAGCCCGTTCGGTCCGCACGGGCGTCCAGCGTGCCAGATCTATCGGCGGTTTGGGTACCGTGGCCGTCCGTCAGGGCAGGAGAACCCGGAAGTGTGGGCGTGGACACACCCCCGGTGCGACGACAGACTAGAGGGCACCGACAAGACACGGGACGGCGACGATTTGGCCACAAGCCGGCAACGGCGCCTGGGAGGTGCGGTGATGCGCGTGCTGTTCAACGGCCGGGCGAAGCATGACTACCTCAGTGACGCTCTCACCCTGCTGACGGGTTGGATCCGGGAGGGTGAGCAGATCCGGCGCACCCTCGTGATCGACGACACCCAGCACGCGGCCCTCACCGAGCGGGTGAAGGTGGTCGCCGACGCGCTGCGCGTACGCCCCGAGATCAGCCGCCGCGCCGACCACACCCAGATCCGCGTCGGGCACGGCAACGCCCCGCTGACCGAGGGCGAGGTCCTGCTGGCCGCCCGCATCGAGGACGCGTACCGCGCCGTAACGGGTTCCTGAACATCTGCGCCGTCACGGGTGCCGCAACAGCTGCGCCGCCGGACAGCGGTCCGGCCGTCGGGCTGCGCGCCGGGCTGCGAGCCGCGCGCCAGGGCGGGCGTCAGCGCGGTCGGTGGCCTTTGGAACCGGGCGCACTGCTGGGGCGGTGTGCGCGGCGACCCGGTGAGCGCGGTGCGCTCGGGTCTGCCGCCCGGTGAACGCCGGGTCACCGCCGGTCGACCGCGCCTGGGAAGAACCTGAGAGTTCGGTGGTTTCCTGAGAACGGGTGGGGGTACAGATTCGGCGCGGGAGCAGACAACAGGCCCGCAATGGACCGAACCTCTGATAACGCACCTTTCAGGAGCTGACATGACTTCGCCCACCACCAATCGGCTGACCGACCACGGCGACCACCACACCGACCACGACGTCCGGACCCTCCACCGGCACGGCGACGAGACCAAGCCGTCGTGGAAGACCACCGAGCTGGCCGTCTACCTGCTCTCGGTCATCGGCGTGCTGATCGCCTCCAACGCCGTCGGTGACGGCGCCGCCAACAACGGCGGCGACTACTTCGCCGCCGACAAGGCCTGGTGGTTCATCACCCTGCTGACCATCGGTTACCTGATCAGCCGGGGCCTGGCCAAGTCCGGCAGCCGCAGCCGCGACAACGACCCGCGCACCAGCCGGTAAACCCCCCGCAGCACTCGAGCCCCGTCGACCGCATCCGCAGATGCGGCGGCGGGGCTCCGTGCTGCGGCTCGGCCGTGCCCCGCCGACCACCCGCCGCTGACCGGTGGGGTGGCGGCGCCGGGCGGCCCACCTCGGCCGGCCCCCAGGGTGCACCGGGTGCGCATGCGTGGCCCGGCCGCTCAGCCGTCGGCGTCCTGCGGGTACCAGCGCAGCTCCACGGAGTTCCCGTCCGGGTCGCGTACGTAGACCGAGGTGGCGCTGCCCCGCGCACCGAAGCGGCCCACCGGCCCCTCCAGGACGGTGAAGATCCCCGAGTCGATCACCTGCTGCCAGTCGAGCGGCTCGACGACCAGGCAGAAGTGGTCCACGTTGGCGCCGCCCCGGTCGCGGTGGACCAGGTCGATGATGGTCTCGGCGGTGACCCGCACCGACGGGAACGGCACCCGGCCGGCGCGCCACTCGTCGACGCGTACCGGGGTCAGGCCGAGCAGGCCGCAGTAGAAATCCAGCGCGCGCTCGACGTCGGCGACGTTGAGCACGAGGTGGTCGAAGCCCCTCACGCGCAGCCGGGTGTCGGTGGTGGCGGGGTGGTCGGTGACGGTCATCGGGGTGCCCTTTCGTGAGCGCTTGTGCTGCTCTCACGATCCGCCGGTGGGCGACGCCGACCAAGCCGGGATCACACTACGATCGTTGAGCCGGATTCAACGACGGGACGGGTACGTGCTGGAACGCCACGAGCTGGAGACCTTCCTGACCCTCGCCGAGGAACTGCACTTCGGCCGTACGGCGGAGCGCCTGCGGGTCACCACCGGGCGGATCAGTCACGTGGTCAAGAAGCTGGAACGCCGGATCGGCGCACCGCTGTTCGCGCGTACCAGCCGGGTCGTCCAGCTCACCCCCATCGGCCGGCAGCTCGCCGACGACCTGGCGCCGCTGGTCGCCGGCATGGACGAGGCGGTACGCCGGGCCGTCGAGGCGGGACGCGGGGTCTCCGGTCACCTGCGGGTCGCCTTCCTCGGCGAGTGGACCGCGCCGGTGCTGCTGAAGGCGGTCGCCCTGTTCGGGCAGCGGCACCCGGAGTGCCAGGTCGACGTGCACGAGGTGCAGCTCTTCAACTCCCGGCCGAGCCTCGTCGACGGCTCGATCGACATCCTCATGGCCGCGTACCCCTTCGACGGGATGGCCTGCGGGCCGGCGCTGCTGGAGGAGGACCGGGTGCTCGCGGTGGCCGCCGGGCACCCGCTCGCCCGGGAGGAGTCGGTCTCCCTGGAGGTCCTCGCCGACCACCCGGTGGTCCAGTACCCGGCGGTGACCTCGGCGGAGTTCAAGCGCGACCGCACCCCGGAGCACACCCCGTCCGGGCGGCCGGTGCCGAAGGGGCCGGCGGGCAACACCTTCTCCGAGATGCTGACGCTGGTCGCGATGGGCCGGGGTGTGTTGCCGGTGGGCGAGCACACCCGGCGCTACTACCCCCGCCCCGACGTGGCCTACGTGCCGATCCGCGACGCGCCGCCGATCCGCCGGGGCCTGGTCTGGCGGGAGAGCAACACCACGGTGCGGGTCCGCGAGTTCGTCCGCGCCGCGACCGACGCCAACACCTGAGACGTACGCCGGACGCGGAAGCCAGGCCACCGGAAGCGGACGGCAAGGCGGCGCGACGGCAAGGCGGCGCGACGGCGGGACGGCAAGCGGCGGGGCGGCGGGACGGCGTACCAAAAGGCCTTGCGTCGATGATCGGTGGTTGTCAGCATCCACGGATGCCCCCTACCGACGACCCATTGTCCCGCCGTTACGCCCGCATGCGGTGGAACACGCCGTTGTCGGAGGAGCACGCCGAACTGCTCCTGCGGCGGCTCGACATCCAGGCCGGTGCGCGCGTGCTCGATCTCGGCTGTGGGTGGGGTGAGCTGTTGCTCCGAGCGGTTGCCGCCGGCGGTGTGGACGGTACGCACGCGACGACGGGCGTCGGTGTCGACACGGACTCAGCGGCGCTGGAGCGGGGCCGGGCGCTGGCCGCCGACCGGGGGTTGGACCAGCACGTCACCCTGGTGCAGGGGGAGTCGGCGGCGTGGGGTGAGCCGGCCGACCGAGTCCTCTGCGTCGGCGCCGCGCACGCCTTCGGCGGCGCCGCCGGCGCCCTCGACGCGCTCGGCGGGTTCGTTCGGCCCGGCGGGCGGCTGCTGTTCGGTGACGCGTTCTGGGAGCGTCCACCCACTCCCGAAGCGCTGGCGATCTTCGGGGACGAGGTGCCGACCCTCGGGGAGCTCACGGAGCACGCCCGCGACCGGGGCTGGCGGGTGCTGCACCTCAGCACCGCCGACCAGCGGGAATGGGATGACTTCGAGTCCACGTGGCTGGCGGGCCGGCAGGAGTGGCTGCTGGAGCATCCGGGTGACGCGCGCGCGGCGGCGCTCCGCGAGGAACTCGACACCCGGTTGCGGGACTACGTCACCGCCTATCGCGGGATACTCGGGCTCGCCTACCTCGTGCTCGGTCGTTGACTTTCTACGGCCCCACCGGGGCACGCCGACAACATGCGTCGATGCGACACGGGGAGTTCCACCATCCACGGCTGGTGCGGGTCTACGACGCCGAGTGCCCCTGGGGCCCCGACGACGACTTCTTCCTCGCGGTGGTGAACGAGACTCCGGCCGCCCGCGTCCTCGACCTGGGATGCGGGACCGGGCGGCTGACGCTGGCCCTCGCGGCGGCCGGTCACACCGTCACCGGCGTCGACCCGGCCGGCCCGTCCCTGGCCGCCGCCCGGGCCAAGCCGGGCGCCGGGCGGGTGCGGTGGATCGAGGGCACCTCGGCCGTGCTTCCGGACCGGTCGTTCGACGTGGCGGTGATGACCAGCCACGTGGCGCAGTTCCTCGTGGCCGACGCCGACTGGGCGCGGGCCCTGGCCGACCTGCGCCGGGCGCTGGTGCCCGGCGGTCGGCTGGTCTTCGACTCCCGTGACCCGGCGGACCGGCGGTGGGAGCGCTGGAACCCGGTCTTCTCGCGGCGGTGGATCCCGCTGCCGGACGGCGGCGTGGTCCGGGCGTGGACCGAGGTGACCGCCGTCGAGGGCGGCCACACCGTCAGCTTCACCCACCACTACCTCTTCGACGACGGCGAGGAGCTGCTCAGCTCGGCCACCCTGCGCTTCCGCACCGAGGACGAGCTGCGTGCCTCGCTGCGGTCGGCCGGTTTCACCGTCGCCCGGATCGACGGCGGTTGGCGCGGGGAGCCGGTCGGGCGGGGCGACGGCGAGCTCCTCGTCCTCGCCAACGCCGATGATCTTGCGGTTGGCGCGTCCGCCCTACCGTGAAGGCATGGCGAACGCGACGTACGACCGCAAGGAGCAGTTCCAGCAGATCCAGAGTGGCCTGCTCGACGGCGAACAGATCATCGCCGTCTACGACGCCGTCGGCACCGGCACCGGGTTCATCGGCCTCACCGACCGGCGCGTGATCATCCAGGACCGCTCGTTCGTCGGCAAGCGGTACGCCATCACGAGCATCCCGTACTCGAAGATCACCAGCGTGAGCGTGGTCAGCAACAAGTCGTGGGGCGGCTCGTTCTTCTCCACCGGCGCGATCGCCGTCCACGTCGGCACGCACACCTACGAGGTGGAGTTCCGTGGCGCCCAGAAGAGCCACCACGTGCACAACGTGATCCTGCACTACATCAGCTGAGCTGGTCGGCGCGGTCGAGCAGGGCGCGGCGCTCCGCCCCGGCGTGGGCCGCGGCGGCCCGCCGGAACAGCTCGGCCGCCCGGTCACGGTCGCCCTGGCGGGCGACGAGTTCGGCCTCCGCCGCGACGGCGAGCGGGTAGGCGTCCAGCGCCCCGCCGGCGCGGGCCGCGGCGAGCAGGGCCAGCCCCGCCGCCGGCCTGGGCGAGCCCGGCAGACTGATCGACTCGATGTTCAGGACATCGGGGGGTCCACGTCGGATGGAGGGGCCGATGTCACGGACATCGAGTGGATCATCGCTTCCTCCGGGAGCGGAGTGCCGCCACTCCCCCGGCCCACCCGGCGTTAGGGGTAGGACGGGACGACGAGCACCGGGAGGCGGCGCACCATGGCCGAGACGCAGCTTCGTACGCTCTCCGGCCAGGTCGGGATCGTGGCCGGGACCGACGTGGCGGCGCTGCGGGACCGGCTCCGCGGCACCCTCGTCGGCCCCGAGGATCCGGGCTACGACGACGCCCGCGCGGTGTGGAACGGCCTGGTCGACCGGCGGCCCGGACTCGTCCTGCGCTGCGCCGGCACCGCCGACGTGATCCTGGCCGTGACCTTCGCCCGCGAGCACGACCTCGTGGTGACCGTCCGCGGCGGCGGGCACAACACCGGCGGCAGCGCCGTCGCCGACGACGCCCTGATGATCGACCTGTCGGCGATGAAGGGCGTACGCGTCGACCCGGGCCGGCGGACGGTCCGGGCCGAGGGCGGCGTCACCGTCGGCGAGCTCGACCACGAGACGCAGGCGTTCGGGCTGGCCGTCCCGATGGGGGTGATCAGCCGGATCGGCATCGCCGGGCTGACCCTCGGCGGCGGGTTCGGCTGGCTGCGCCGCCGCTACGGGCTCTGCTGCGACAACCTCGTCGGCGCGGACGTGGTGACGTCGGCCGGGACGCTGGTCCGGGCCGGCACCGACGGCGATGCCGACCTGCTGTGGGGGCTGCGCGGCGGCGGCGGGAACTTCGGAGTGGTGACCTCGTTCGACTTCCAGGCGCACCCGGTCGGGCCCGACGTCTACTTCGCGTACGTGCTGCACCGGGGCGAGGACGCGCGGGCGGCGCTGCGGTTCTACCGCGACTGGGCGCGCGGCGCCCCCGACGAGGTCGCTGCCATCGCGACCCTGTGGCACAACCCGGAACAGGACGAGGTGCCCGAGGCGGAGCAGGGCAGACCAGGGCTGGCCTTCATGGCGATGCACTGCGGGGACCCGGCGGCCGGCGCGGAGGCGCTCCGCGGGCTGCGGGACTTCGGCGCTCCGCTGGCCGACCTCAGCGCCGTCCAGCCGTACCTGGCGGCGCAGCGCCTCTTCGACGCCGACTACGCGGCCGGCGAGATGCGCGGCTACTGGAAGTCCCGCTACCTGGACGCGCTCACCGACGAGGCCGTCGACGCGATAGTGACGCTCAACGAGGCCAGCCCGTCCACGCAGTCCAACCTCGACGTGTGGCAGCTCGGCGGACGGTACGCCCGGTTCACGCCGGACGACGCCGCGTACGGGGACCGCTCGGCGGCGTACCTGATCGGCATCGAGGGCAAGTGGACCGATCCCGGCGTCGACGGCGACGGCATCGCCTGGGGGCGGCGGGTCTTCGACGTGCTCGCACCGTTCTCCACCCGGGCCGAGTACGTCAACTTCCCCGGCCTGTACGAGGACAACCCCGCCCTGGTCCGGGCCGCGTTCGGTGGCAACCTCGACCGGCTACGAGCCTTGAAGAAGCGGTACGACCCGGACAACATGTTCCGGTTCAACCACAACATTCCGCCGGACTGAGCGGGACGGCTGGACTCCGCACGATTTCGCCCTTGCCCGCCGCCGTACGCCTTGACTCCGCCATCGGAAAGCCTAGACTTACCGTTCGTGGCCACTTACCAAGGGCGGATGCTCGAAGCCCTCGGCGACCCGACCCGGCGGACCATCTTCGAACTCCTCGGCGCCGGTCCGCGCTCGGTCGCCGAGATCGCGGGCGACCTCCCGGTCAGCCGACCCGCCGTCTCACAGCACCTCAAGGTGCTCAGGGACGCCGGGCTCGTGGCGTCGACGGCCATGGGCACGCGCCGCATCTACGCCGTCGACCCGCAGGGCCTGGCAGCGATCCGCGGCTACTTCGACCAGTTCTGGAACCAGGCCCTGGCGGCGTTCGCGCAGGCCGCCGAGAACCCACCGGAGGAGAAGACATGACATCACACACCACCGACCAGGACACCGCCGTACGCAGCAGCATCCACGTCACCGCCACCCCCGAGCACGCCTTCGAGGTCTTCACCAACGGCATCGACCGGTGGTGGCCCCGCGCCCACCACGTCCAGCCCGGCGAGCTGCGGCAGGTCGGCCTCGACCCGCACGTCGGCGGCCGGATGTGGGAGGAGAACGACGCCGGAGAGGTCTGCGCCTGGGGCCGCGTCCTCACCTGGGAGCCGCCCCGCGCCTTCGCCTTCTCCTGGCTGATCGGCCCCGACTGGAAGCCCCCGGCGGCGGACGCGGTGGGCAGCCGGGTCACCGTCACCTTCACCCCGACCGACACCGGCACTCGGGTCGACCTGGTGCACGACCAGCTCGACGCCCACGGGCCCGGCTGGGAGGGCGTGCGTGACGCCGTCGGCAGCGACGGCGGTTGGCCGGGCAGCCTCCGCGACTTCGCCGACGCGCTCTGACCCTCCTGTGCGGGGTGCGGGGTGCGGGGTGCCCGGTCACGGGCACCCCGTGCCGCCTGCTCACCGTGCGGTCACGGCGCCGGCGGACACCAGGCCGCGGACGACAGTGCCCCCACCACCGGCAGGCCGGCAGCCAGGAACACCGCCGCGGCGAGCAGCCACGGCCACCACCGTCCGCCCCGGTGCATCCGCCTGAGGGCGAGGCCGAAGCAGAGCGCCCCGGCCACCCCCGCGGCACAGGCGACGACCCAGACGAACGTCCCGTTGTCGGGCCCCCACTCGCCGGACTCCCGGGCACACCGGCCCGGATTGGTGATCTCGGGGCTGAACCACAGGAGCAGCCAGCCGTACAACAGCAGCACCGGTCCGGCGACGGCCGCACTCAGCACCGTCACCACGACCCGCAGCCATCCGGCCGTACTCGTGCCGGTGGCTTCGTCGGCACGGCGGTCCGTCATGGCGACACTGTCGCACCCGGGCCCACGATCCGACAGCCCCCGACCAGCCCGGGCACGACCCGGCCCGCCGCCGTCAGGTGGCTCCGACGACCGACACCACCGCCGCGACCGCCCTGGCATCCATGCCTCGACCGGTGCCAGCGCGGGTCGGTCAGGCATCGACGTGGGGCGGTAGCGTCACCGCATGCCCGAACTGATCGCGCCCACCGTCCGGCTGCACGCCGCCTGGCTCGAGGCGCGTGACGATTGGGGTCCCGGCGCTCATGAGGACGGTTTCGGGCTGCGGCCCTTCGACGAGGTGGACTCGCCTGCCGGGTTCGCGGCCTGGGTGGCCCGGTTGTCCGACGAGTCGGACCGGACACGTCCGCTGGCCGCCGGCCAGGTGCACTGCACCTACCGATGGATCGTCGAGGGTGACGAGGTGCTCGGCGGGATCGCGCTGCGGCACGCGCTCAACGACTTCCTGCTGCGGGTCGGCGGCCACATCGGCTACGGCATCCGGCCGTCCGCCCGGCGGCGGGGTCTGGCCACCTGGGCCCTGGGCCGGATGCTCGGTGAGGCACGGGCGCTCGGCCTGGAGAGGGTGCTGGTCACCTGCGAGGTGGACAACATCGCCTCGGCGAAGACGATCGAACACCACGGCGGCGAACTCGAGGACGTCCGGGACACCGAACTCGGACCCGCACGGCGGTACTGGATCACGCTCTAGCCCAGCGACGTGGCTGTCCGGCGTGGCTGCCCTACCATCGGCCGGTGACCAACCCCGAGGACCTCGTCCACGACGTGGACGGATCCGCTCCCGACCTGAGAATCGGCGCACCGGAGCGCGAGGCCGCGCGCGAGGCTCTCGAGGAGCATCTCGACGCCGAGCGGCTGGAGCCTGCCGAGTACGAGCAGCGGTGGGCGGCGTGCCAGGCGGCGCGCACCCAGGCCGAACTGCTGCGGGCCTTCTGCGACCTACCCGCTCCCCATCCCGAGCTCCCCGGGTCGCCAGGCCCGTCGACGGACGCTGACGAGGACGTCCCGCCACTCGTCGGGGCGGTCTGTCTGGCGCTGCTGCTGGGCCTGCCGGTGGCGGTCGTCCTCGGCTTCGTCTATGGCGCGTGGTGGGGCCTCGCCGTGCCGGTGGCCTTGAGCGTGGCGCTGGTCTACATCGAGCACCTGCGCACCCGCCCTGGCGCCGATGACGCGTCCGGCCGCGCCCCGGGTGCCCCCCGGAACGCGGACACACCGTCCTGACCTGCGGGGAACACCAGCGTCAGACCTTGCAGCGGAACCAGGGGCCGCTGTCCGATGGCGTGACCCAGCCTGCCCGGTCGACGCACGCCCCCGTTCGTAAATGGGTGGCGCGAGCCGCCGGGAGGCGAGCAGGCTCGTGCCCGTGACGAGCAGCGACCTGTGGGACGAGGACACCGCGGAGCGGTACGACGACCTCTCGGCCAACATGTTCGCACCCGAAGTGCTCGATCCCGCCGTGGACTTCCTCGCACGGCTGGCGGGTTCCGGCCCCGCGCTGGAGCTCGCGATCGGCACGGGTCGGGTGGCGATCCCGCTCACCGGCCGAGGCATTCCCGTGACCGGGATCGAGCTGTCGCAGCCGATGGTCGACCGGCTGCGTCGCAAGGTGCCCGCGGAGGACCTGCCGGTCGTCATCGGTGACATGGCCACGACGACGGTCCCCGGCCAGTTCTCGCTCGTGTACGTCGTGTGGAACAGCATCGGCAACCTGTGCACCCAGGACGAGCAGGTGCAGTGCTTCCGCAACGCTGCCCGGCACCTGTCGCCGGGGGGCCGCTTCGTCGTCGAACTGTGGGTGCCGGGCATCCGGCGGTTCCCCCCGGGGCAGTCGGCGGTGCCGTTCGAGGTGACCGACCGGCACGTCGGCTTCGACACCTACGACATGGTCACGCAGCAGGGGACCTCTCACCACTACCGGCGGCTGGACGACGGGAGCACGCGCTACGGCTACAGCAACTTCCGCTACATCTGGCCCGCCGAGTGCGACCTCATGGCGCGGCTGGCCGGCCTGACGCTGGAGCAGCGCGTGGCGGACTGGGCCGGGGCGCCCTTCACGACCGACAGCGAGAGCCACGTGTCGGTCTGGCGCAAGGGCCCGACTGCCTGACCTGCGGGAAGCCCCCTGTGTGCCCCACACTGCCAGGAGCTGGCGAAGGAAGGTCAGCCTCGTCCGGCGCTGCTCAACGGTTCCGCTGAGGTACGCGATCGTCCGGCCGGGTGCATCGCCTTGGCTACCCGCTTGGCTACTCAAGTCGTCGGCCCCAGGCTCGACCCCCGTCGGGCCTCAAGCTCACCTCTACTCGGGCAGTCTGGCGCCGCGCCGTGGTGACCCTTGTCCACTCTCTACCGCCATCCCGAAGCGCCGCCGACACCGTGCTGGCCGGTCTCGACCGGGGCACCGGATCGGCCGGCGCGTCCCTATGCTGCGGCAGTGCACGCGCATGCTCCAATCATCGGTTCCTCCCGGACGGCGCTGGTCGGGCTTGTGCTCGCCGCCCTGACACTCACTGCCTGCGGGCCGCCGTCCCCGACGCCGGGCACCGGGTCCACCGCCACCGCCGGCTCAAAATGGCAGGATGTTTCAGGCACACCGGCTCCGGCCGATACGTCCGGCCCCGCCATTCGCTGCAGATGGTTCGGCCCCGCCGGTCAGTACGACCCCACCTACTGCCAACGAGTAGTGGACGACGAGCTGGGCCGCAGCAACCTCAGCTCGAGGCAGCGAGCTGAGGCACAGACCGCAGCCGAGGCCGTCCGCGCGGCGCTGGACCGGATGAGGTTTGACTGTGCCCGGCCGGTCACCGAGGAGTGCGTGGCGGAGCAGGCCCGCCGGCGGATGTTTCCGGCCACGGACAGCCCGGAGCAGATGGCCGACCAGATCCGGCAGGTGCTCACCACCGCCGGCTTCACCGACATCGTCGTACGACCCGCCGGGCCAGCGGATCCGGCGCCACGGCACGGCATCGTGTACGCCGTACCGGCTGGCGCCGTTTGCGTGGTGGGCTACCTTGACGCAGGCGGCCGGGGCGGCGGGCAGCAGCAAGTGGTCGGCACCTTGCCGGGCGGCCAGTGCCTCGCCTGAACAGCCGTTCAACGACGAGACGTCGCATCCATCGATCGGACACGCCCTCGGACCTTGGTACCTACGGCCACCTGATGCCGGACTCGAAGGAACGCACCCGCCGCGCGGTCGATGACGCGTGGGGCTGCGCCCCCGGTGTGCCCCAAAGCGACGACCCAACGGGCTGACCTGCGGGAACGGGCCGTAATCAGACGTTGAAGCGGAACTCCACGACGTCGCCGTCCTGCATGACGTACTCCTTGCCCTCGATCCGGACCTTGCCGGCGGCCTTCGCCGCCGCCATCGATCCGGCCGCGACCAGGTCGCCGTAGGAGACCACCTCGGCCTTGATGAAGCCGCGCTGGAAGTCCGAGTGGATGACCCCGGCGGCCTCCGGCGCGGTCGCGCCGACCGGGACGGTCCAGGCCCGCGCCTCCTTGGGCCCGGCGGTGAGGTACGTCTGGAGCCCGAGCGTGCGGAAGCCGACCCGGACGAGCTGGTTCAGGCCGGGCTCGTTCTGCCCGATCGACTCCAACAGCTCGCGGGCCTCCTCCTCGGGGAGGTCCACCAGCTCGGATTCGATCTTGGCGTCCATGAAGACGGCTTCGGCCGGGGCGACCAGGGCGCGCAGCTCGTCGAGGAACTCCGCGTTGCCCAGCTCGGCCTCGTCGACGTTGAAGACGTAGAGGAACGGCTTGGTGGTGAGCAGGTGCAGCTCGCGCAGGTGCTCCAGCTCGATCCCCGCGCCGGCTGCCCCCGAGTAGAGGGTGACGCCGGTGTCGAGCAGGTCGACGGCCTTCTTGGCGGCGGTCACGGCGGCGGCCCGGTCCTTGCGGAGCTTGGCCTCCTTCTCCAGCCGCGGCAGCGCCTTCTCCAGGGTCTGGAGGTCGGCCAGGATCAGCTCGGTGTTGATCGTCTCGATGTCGTCGGCCGGGGAGACCTTGCCGTCGACGTGCACCACGTTCGGGTCGGAGAAGGCGCGCACCACCTGGCAGATCGCCGAGGCGTCGCGGATGTTCGCCAGGAAGGCGTTGCCCCGACCCTGCCCCTTGGAGGCGCCGCGCACCAGGCCGGCGATGTCGACGAACGACACCGGCGCGGGCAACACCTTCTGGGAGCTGAAGATCTCGGCGAGCTCGCCCAGCCGCTCGTCCGGCAGCCCGACGACGCCGACGTTGGGCTCGATCGTGGCGAACGGGTAGTTCGCCGCGAGCACGTCGTTCTTGGTCAGCGCGTTGAACAGGGTGCTCTTGCCGACGTTGGGCAGGCCGACGATCCCGATGGTGAGACTCACGACGAGCCAGCTTACGCCGGTGCCCCACGCTTCCGGTCAGGCAGGCCGGTGTGTGGTCGCCGGAGTCGTAAAAACGGTCGCCGGGGACGGACGGGGCGTTGCTAACCTGCCCCGACCGACGCCAGCGACCCGAGGAGGCGAGATGAGCCGGCTGCCCGAGCTGTACGTCGCGGTCGACGTGGAGGCGGACGGGCCGATCCCCGGGCCGTACAGCATGATCTCGCTCGGCATGGCGGTCGCCGGCCACCCGGAGCTGGCCTTCTACACCGAGCTGAAGCCGATCTCCGACGAGTTCGTGCCGGCCGCGCTCGCGGTCTCCGGGCTCGACCGGAACCGGCTGCTGCGGGAGGCACCCACCGCCGAGGAGGCGATGGGTGCCGCCGCGAAGTGGGTCGATGGGCTGCGGAAGGTCGGCCGGCCGGTGTTCCTGGCCGCCCCGGCCGTCTGGGACGGCATGTTCGTGCACTGGTACTTCACCCGGTTCACCGGCCACAGCCCGTTCGGTGCCACCGGGTCCGGCGTCGACCTGCGCAGTTACTGGATGGGGCTGACCGGCTGCGAGTGGGCGCAGACCCACAAGGGCACGATCAAGCACGAGCTGGGTCTGACCGGCGTGCCGCACACGCACCACGCCGGCGAGGACGCCGCCGAGCTGGCCCAGGTCTTCGACGCCGTGCGCCGGCACCGACCACCGGCGCGCTGACTCAGCCGAGCAGGCGCGGCGCGATCGGGGTCTCCCGCACGCTGCCGTCCGGACCCCGGCTGACCTCGTACGCCGAGACGCCCTCGCGGTCCGCGACCGCCTCGACCAGCCGGGTTCCCCGGTAGAGCAGCCCGGTGCCGTCGTCGGTGCAGTGCGCGGTCGGCAACGTCCCGTCGCCGACGAGCCGATGCATCAGCGGCCGGCGCTGCGCCTCGCTGTCGTAGTGCACCCCGTTGCCGTGCGGCAGCCAGCCCAGCCCGTCGGTGAAGCCGCGCAGGGTGGTGCCGAAGCTGTCCGTGGCGCCGCCGGTGTGCCAGCAGATCGAGCCGGCGGAGACCCCGCCGAGCACCACGCCCGCCTCCCAGCACTCGCGCAGGATGTCGCCGAGGCCGTGCACCCCCCAGACCGCGATCAGGTTGGCCACGCTGCCGCCGCCCACCCAGACGACGTCCTGGGCGAGCAGGTGGTCCCGGATGTCGTCGACGTTCGGCATCGGGAAGAGCGCCAGGTGGGTCATCCGGAACCGGCTGCCGGCGAACGCCTCGTAGACCCGGGCCAGCGTGGTCGGCTGGTCGCCCTCGGCCTGGTTGAGGAAGCAGATCCGCGGCTCGGGCCCGGCGCCGGCCAGCTCGGCGGCGAGGTCGAAGACGGGGTTGACCCGGCGCGGCCCGCCGTCGCGGCGCGGGGCGTAGATGCCCATGCTGGTGGCGAGGATGGTCGGTTCGCTGGCGGGCACAGTCGTCCTTCCGTCGGGGTCCGGCCCGCCCATCCTGCCCGAGGCGCCACCCGCGACCACCGCCGGCCACGGTCACGGTCGCCCGACGAGGTGGTCGGCAGGGGCTGTCCGCGAGGCTCGGTCGCGGTTCAGGCCACCGTCGTCGGCGCGGTCCGCGGTCGCCTCACCGCGCCCGGTCGGTCACCGCGGCGAGCAGCGTACGCAGCAGGTCGGCGAGGCGGTCCTGGTCCTCGGGGGGCAGCGCGTCGAGCATCCTGCGCTGCACGGCCAGCCCGGCCTCGGCGGCCTCCTCGACCAGTTCCCGGCCGGCCGGGGTCAGCGTGACCTGGAGTGCGCGCCGGTCCGCCGGGTCGGGCGAGCGGCGCAGCAGACCGGCCCGCTCCAACCGGTCCAGCCGCCCGGTCATCCCGCCGGAGGTGAGCATCAGCGACGCGGCGAGCGCCTTCGGCGCCAGGGTGTACGGCTCGCCGGCGCGACGCAGGGCGGCGAGCACGTCGAACTCCCCCCGGCTGATCGACCAGCGCGCGTAGGTGCGTTCCTGCTGGTCCCCGACCACCCGGGCCAGCCGGTAGATCCGGCCGAACACGGCCATCGGCTCGGGCCGCATGTCCGGCCGCTCCCGCTGCCACTGCTCGACGATGCCGTCCACGTCGTCCCGCTCGGTCACCTCCGAATTGTGCCGCACCTCGCATTTCCACTTCGCTCGACGTCAAGTAGCTTACCTCTAAGCTACTTGCGCCCAAGCTATTCGAGGAGGGGCGATGGACCGCCGCCGGGTCGACATCCTGCTCACCGCCGCCGCACCGACCGCCTGGGGCACGACGTACCTGGTCACCAGCGAGCTGCTGCCGCCCGACCGACCGCTCTGGTCCGGCGTGATCCGGGCCCTCCCCGCCGGCCTGCTGCTGCTCACGCTGACCCGGCACCGCCCGCACGGTGCCTGGTGGTGGCGCTCGCTCGTGCTCGGAGCGCTGAACATCGGGGCGTTCTTCCCGCTGCTCTTCCACGCCGCGTACCACCTGCCCGGCGGTGCGGCCGCGGTGCTCGGCGCCACCCAGCCGCTGCTGGTGGCGGGGTTGACCGTGCTGGTGCTCGGCGAGCGGCCCCGACGCCGGTCGCTGGCGGCCGCCCTCGCCGCGCTGGTCGGGGTCAGCCTGGTGGTGCTGCGCCCGGGCGCCGGGCTCGACCCGGTGGGCGTTGCGGCGGGGCTGACCGCCACCGCCGCGATGGGCACCGGGCTGGTGCTGACCCGCCGCTGGGGACGCCCGCCCGGCGTCGGGACGCTGACCGCCACCGGCTGGCAGCTCACCGCGGGCGGGTTGATGGTGGTGCCGCTGGCCCTGCTCGTCGAGGGCCCACCGCCCACGCCCGACCTGCCCGCGCTGGCCGGCTACGCCTGGCTGACCCTGGCCGGCACGGCCCTGGCGTACGCGTTGTGGTTCCGGGGCGCCGCCCGGCTGCCGGTCACCCAGGTCTCCCTGCTCGGCGCGCTCAGCCCGCTCACCGCCGCCGCGCTCGGCTGGGCGGCGCTCGGCCAGGCGATGACGGGTTGGCAGCTCGCCGGCTTCGCCCTGGCGGTCGGCGCGACCGTGGCAGGGCAACTGCCGCCGCGCCGCCCGGCGGATCGGTCGCGTGCACAATCCGGCCGGTCGCGGGGACCGGTCGGTCGGTCCCTCCGGTCGACCGGTGAGCCCCGCGGGCCGGTGGGTCAGTCGCGGGGGCCGGGCTGGCGCGGGATGACCGGCTCGACCCGCAGGGTGCCGGGTGCCAGCTCGCCGGCGGCGGCCAGCGGCAGGGTGAACCGGGCCTCGGCGGCCGGGCCGGCCGCGTACGACTCGCGGAGCATCCAGCGCACCTCGTCGGCCGTCCAGCCCAGCCCGCCCCGGCCGGCGATCTCGCGGACCAGGCGCAGCGCGACCCGGGTGTCGTCGTCGTAGAACCGCATGCACCAGTGGTGCACCCACATGCCGAGCGCGCGGAGGCCGTCGGCGTCGAGGGAGCGGACGAGCCGGCCGCAGGCGGTGTCGCCGAAGGCCCGCCCCGGGTCACCGGCCCGGTCCCGCTCAATCGCGCCGACCGCGGCCGGGGCGACCGCGCGCATCCGGTCGTAGAAGCCCTGCACCACGGCGCCGTCCAGCGGGGGGTGCCCGTCCCGTGTCGACGCCGCTTCCCGACCCGCCACGCTCGCCATCGCCGCGCCCCTTCTTGAGTTGGTGCCGGGACGGTACCGGCCACTACCGACACTTTCCGACCCGGAAATCCCGTCCCGGCCCGGCCGTGCAGCGTCGCGCGTGTCGGTGACAGCAGACGGGGGTGCGTGGGGGGACGAGGGCGAACGGGCCCGGCCGTCCGCACGCCCACGTCCGATTCCCGCGAGCCCAGCGCCGCGAGCAGGAGCATCATCGGTGTCGTGGAGTTGGACTTCGAACGGTGCTACCGGGCGGTCGACAGCCGAGACCAGCGCTTCGACGGCTGGTTCTACACCGGCGTGACCTCGACCGGGATCTACTGCCGGCCGTCCTGCCCGGCGATGACGCCGAAGCGGCAGAACGTCCGGTTCTTCCCCTCGGCCGCCGCGGCCCAGGGGGCCGGGCTGCGCGCCTGCCGCCGCTGCCGCCCCGACGCCGCCCCCGGCTCGCCGCAGTGGGACGTCCGCGCCGACGTGGTCGGTCGGGCGATGCGGCTGATCGCCGACGGGGTGGTCGACCGGGACGGCATCCCCGGGCTGGCCGCCCGGCTCGGCTACACCGAGCGGCACCTGCACCGGATGCTGCGGGCCGAGATGGGCGCCGGCCCGCTCGCGCTGGCCCGGGCGCAGCGCGCGCAGACCGCCCGCACCCTGATCGAGACCACCGGCCTGGGCATGGCCGAGATCGCGTTCGCCGCGGGCTTCGGCAGCGTCCGGCAGTTCAACGACACCGTCCGCGAGGTGTACGGGGTGCCCCCGTCCGAACTGCGTACCGCCCGGGGCCGGCACTCCGCGCCGGGCGGGGCCGGCACGATCACCCTGCGGCTGGCGTACCGCCCGCCGCTGCACGCGGCGGCGCTGCTGGACTTCCTGGCGCTGCGCGCGCTGCCCGGCGTGGAGCAGGTCGGCGACGGGACGTACCGCCGGGGGTTGCGGCTGCCGCACGGCGCGGGCGAGGTGGCGCTGACCCCCACGACGGGACACGTGGCCGCGACCCTGCGCCTGGCCGACATGCGCGACCTGGCCCCGGCGGTGGCCCGCTGCCGCCGCCTGCTCGACCTCGACGCCGACCCGGAGGCGATCGACGGCACCCTGGCCGGCGACCCGGCACTCGCCGGTGCCGTCGCCGCCGAACCGGGCATCCGCCTGCCGAGGGCGGTCGACGGCTTCGAGATGGCCCTGCGCGCCATCGTCGGCCAGCAGGTCTCCGTCCGCTCCGCCCGCACCACCCTCACCCGCCTCCTCTCCCACCTCCCCCACCCACCCACCCCCCAACCCAAGTCCGTCGATCATGAGGTTGACGGCGACCTGGATCTCCAGGACCACCGCCAACCTCATGATCGACCGGAGCACCCGGCGGCGCTGCGGGGGTTTCCCAGTGCGGGGGAGGTTCTGGGGGTGGTGGATGAGGGGTTCGGGATGCCGGTGGGGCGACGGGAGACCATCCGGGGGTTGGCGCGGGCGGTGGCCGACGGTTCGCTGGACCTGGAGCCGGGCGGGGACCGGGAGGAGACCGTCCGGCGGCTGCTGGCGCTCCCCGGGATCGGGGCCTGGACCGCGGGTTACGTCGCCATGCGCGCCCTCGGCGACCCGGACGTCCTGCTCCCCACCGACCTCGCGGTACGCCGGGGCGCCGCCGCCCTCGACCTGCCCGCCGACCCGAAGACCCTCGACGCGTACGCCGACCGCTGGCGCCCCTGGCGCTCCTACGCGGTGATCCGACTCTGGAGAGCAGCATGAGCATGAACGACAGCACCGTCATCGACACCCCCGCCGGGCCGCTCAGCATCGTGGCCGGGCCGGACGGGGCGGTCCGGGCGGCCGGCTTCACCCCCGCACCGGAGACCCTGCTGCCCCTGGTGCACCCCGGGCTGCGGGCCCCATTGCGGCACCGGGCCGACCTCGGCCCGGTCAGCGTCGCCGTCGCGTCCTACCTGGACGGCGACCTCACCGCGATCGACGCGGTGCCGGTGGAGCAGCACACCGGGGGCGTGTTCATGGCGCACGCCTGGCAGGTGCTGCGCGAGGTGAAGCCGGGCGAGCCGGTGACGTACACCGGGTTCGCCGGGCTCGCCGGCCGCCCCGCCGCCGTACGCGCCGCCGCGGCGGCCTGCGCCCGCAACGCCGCCGCCCTCTTCGTCCCCTGCCACCGGGTGCTGCGCACCGACGGGACGCTCGGCGGCTACCGCTGGGGGCTGGACGTGAAGAAGTGGCTTCTCGGTCATGAGCGGCGGTTGACAACAAGCTGACACCGGTTCCGCTCCCATTTGACGCTACCGTCGGGTAGTGCCTGCGGAGAGCGACGGCAACCCGGCCCCCAGGGTCGGCCGACATCCGCTGCACAGCCTCTGGCGGTTGCGCCACTACCTGCGCCCGCACGCCACCGAGTTCGGCTGCCTGCTGGTCGCCGGGCTGGCCGCCACCGCGGCGAGCATCGCCGTGCCACTGGTGGCGCAGCGGGTGGTGGACGGCCCGGTCGCCCGGCAGGACCCGGCGGGGCTGTTCCGGCTCGCCGGGCTGGCCCTGCTGCTCGGCCTGGTCGAGGCGCTGCTGATCTTCATCCGGCGCTGGGTGCAGTCGTCCTCCTCGATGCGGATCGAGGCGGCCATCCGCGACGACGTCTACGCCCACCTGCAACGGCTCCCGGCCAGCTTCCACGACCGGTGGCAGTCCGGCCAGCTGCTCTCCCGGATCACCAGCGACCTGTCGGTGATCCGCCGGTTCCTCTCCTTCGGCCTCTTCTTCCTGGTGCTCAACCTGGTCACCTACCTGGTCGTGGTGGTGCTGCTGATCCGGCTGCACCCCGCGCTGGGGCTGCTGGTGGCGGCGAGCGCGATCCCGCTGTTTTTGATCACCCGCCGCTTCGCCCGGCGCTACCACGCCGCGTCCCGGCGGATGCAGGACCAGCAGGGCGACGTGGCCACGCTGGTCGAGGAGACCGCGCAGGGGCTGCGCACGATGAAGGCGTACGGGCGGGGGCCGGAGCTGGCCGCCCGCTTCGCCGGTGGCGCCCGGGCGCTGCACGACACCGGGGTCGGCAAGGGCCAGCTGCTGGCCCGCACCTCCGCCCAGCTCGACCTGGTGCCCAACCTGACCCTGGGCGTCGTGCTGGTGGCCGGGGCCGCGGCCGCCGCCGGCGGGGTGCTGACCATCGGCGAGCTGGTCGCCTTCGTCAGCCTCCAGCTCATGCTGATCTGGCCGGTGCAGTCGCTGGGCTGGATCATCGCGAACGGGCAGGAGGCGGCGACCGCCGCCGACCGGGTCCGGGAGGTGCTGGACACCCCACCGGCCATCGTGGACGCCCCGGCCGCCATCAGCCTGTCCCGGGCCGAGGTGCGCGGCCGGCTCCGGTTCGAGCGGGTCTCGTTCCGCTACCCGGGGGCCGCGACACCGGTGCTGCGGGAGGTCGACCTGACCGTCGAGCCGGGCGAGACCCTGGCTCTGGTCGGGGCGACGGGCTGCGGCAAGAGCACCCTGCTCTCCCTGGTGCCCCGGCTGCACGAGGCCAGCGGCGGGCGGATCACCCTCGACGGGCACGACCTGCGGGACCTGCGGCTGGCCTCGCTGCGCCGGCTGGTCGGGGTGGCCTTCGAGGAGCCGACGCTGTTCTCCATGTCGGTCCGGGAGAACCTCACCCTGGGCCGCCCCGACGCCGGCGAGGACGAGGTCCGCGCGGCCCTCGCGCTGGCTCAGGCGGACTTCGCGTACGAGCTGCCGTGGGGGTTGGCCACCCGGGTGGGCGAGCAGGGGCTGTCGCTCTCCGGCGGGCAGCGGCAGCGGCTGGCGCTGGCCCGGGCGGTGCTCGGCCGGCCGGCGCTACTGGTGCTGGACGACCCGCTGTCCGCCCTCGACGTGCACACCGAGGCGCTCGTGGAGGCCGCGCTGAAGCGCGTGCTGCGGGACACCACCGCGCTGCTGGTGGTGCACCGTCCCTCCACGATCGCCCTCGCCGACCGGGTGGCACTGCTGGAGGGGGGCCGGATCACCGCCGTCGGCCGGCACTCCGAGCTGCTCGCCACCGTGCCGGCGTACCGGGCGGTGCTCTCGGCGGAACCGACGCCCGCCCCGGACGACCCGGTGCCGCCCGTCGGGCGCGACGAGCCCGCACCCGGCGGTCGTGGCCTGGTGCGGTCGTGACCGACCGCGCCGCGCATCCGACCGGGGCGGACCTGACCCGGTGGCGCGGGATCGCCACCGACCCGGACGCCGACCGCAGCCGGGCCGAGGACACCGCACCGGAGGCGGTGGCCCGGCTCCGGACCCGCAGCCGGGTGCTGCTGCGGGACCTGCTGCGCCCGCACCGGGGCCGGCTCGGGATGGCCGTCGCGCTGCTGCTCGGCCAGAACGCGGCGGCGATGGCCGGGCCGTACCTGGTGATGCTCGGCATCGACCGGGCCATCGCGCCACTGCGCTCCGGCCGGACCGGGCCGCTGGCGGCGGTCGCCGCCGCGTTCGCCGCCGCCGCCGTCGTGGAGTACGCCGCCCGCCGGGGCTTCCTCACCCTCTCCGCCCGGATCGGCCAGGCCGTCCTGCTCGACCTGCGCCAGCGGGTGTACGGGCACTTCCTGCGCCTGCCGGTGGCGTTCCACGAGCGGTACACCTCCGGCCGGATGGTCTCCCGACTCACCAGCGACCTGGACTCGATCGGCGAGCTGGTCGGCGGCGGCATCGACGGCTTGGTGCTGGCCGTGCTGTCGATCCTGTCGGTGGCCGGCATCCTGCTCTGGCTGGACCTGCCGCTGGCCGCGGTGACCCTGCTCGCGTTCCCCTTCCTGTTCTGGTTGTCCCGCTGGTTCGCCCGGGCGTCGGCCGACGCGTGGCGGCGCAACCGGGAGGCGATCGCGCTGGTCATCGTCCACTTCGTGGAGTCGATGCGGGGCATCCGCGCGGTGCAGGCGTTCCGGCGGGAGCCCCGCAACCAGCGGATCTTCGCCGCCGTCAGCGACGACTACCGGCGGACCAGCCTGCACGCGTTCCGGCTGATCGCCACGTACTCGCCGGGGATCAAGGTGATCGGCAACGTCACCGTGGCGGTCGTGCTCTGCTACGGCGGCTGGCGGGTGCTGGGCGGGGCCACCGAGATCGGGGTGCTCGCCGCGTTCCTGCTCTACCTGCGGCGGTTCTTCGAGCCGATGCAGGAGCTGAGCCAGTTCTACAACTCGTTGCAGTCGGCGACGGCGGCGCTGGAGAAGCTCGCCGGGGTCCTCGACGAACGCCCGGCGGTGGCCGAACCCGCGCGTCCCGTGCCGCTGCCCACCGGCCCGGGCCACGGCGCGGTGGCGTTCCGGGGGGTGCGGTTCGGCTACCGTCCGGACGCGCCGATCCTGACCGACCTGGACCTCGCCGTGCCGGCCGGGCAGACGGTCGCGCTGATCGGGCCGACCGGGGCCGGTAAGTCCACCATCGCCAAGCTGCTCGCCCGGTTCCACGACCCGGTCGCCGGAACGGTCACCCTCGACGGGGTCGACCTGCGCGACGTCGCCGACGCGGAGCTGCGCCGCGCGCTGGTGCTGGTGACCCAGGAGACCCACCTCTTCGGCGGCACGGTGGCGGAGAACATCCGGTTCGGCCGCCCCGGCGCCGACGACGCCGCCGTCGAGGCCGCCGCCCGGGCGATCGGCGCGCACGACTTCATCGCCGCCCTCCCCGACGGGTACGCCACCCAGGTGCACCGCCGCGGCGGGCGGCTCTCGGCGGGGCAGCGGCAGCTCGTCGCGTTCGCCCGGGCGTTCCTGGCCGACCCGACCGTGCTGATCCTGGACGAGGCGACCTCCTCGCTCGACGTGCCCACCGAGCGGCTGGTGCAGCACGCGCTCGGCACCATCCTGCGCGAGCGCACCGCGCTGGTGATCGCGCACCGGCTCTCCACGGTGGAGATCGCCGACCGGGTGCTGGTCCTCGACGGCGGCCGGATCGTCGAGGACGGCCCACCCGCGCAGCTCGCCGCCGTCGACGGCCGGTACGCCGCCCTGCACCGACAGTGGCGCGACTCCCTCGCCTGAAAGTGGTCGGCAACCACGTCGGACACCTGGCGTCGTCGGTTCCGCAACCACGTCGGACACCTCGCCTCGTCGGGCCCGCAACCACGTCGGACACCTCCCGTCGTCGGGCCCGCAACCACGTCGACACCTGGCGCCGTGGGATGCCCATCCGCCCGGCGACCCGCCCCGGCGGGCGCGTCGCGGACGGCCGCCACCGGACCGGCGGGAACCCGTGGTGAGCGCCTTTCCCCTAGACTCCTCCGGGTCCGTCGGGGCAGCCGTCGGCCGGGGTGTTCCGGCCGAGTGGGCGCCCGGTCAGGACCACGTGGCACAGGGGGGTTGCGGATGCGTATCCGACGACGGGTGGTGGTGGCCGGGGTGGTCGCCGCCTGTGCGGTGGGCGCGGCGGCGGTCGCGGTGGCGCCGTCACCGGGCGACGGCGGTCGGACGCCGGCCGCCGCGACAGCGCCCGGCACGTCGACGGGTGGCGCGGACG
>NZ_JAMOKF010000130.1 GCF_023656545.1 Micromonospora phytophila
GCCCGGTTCCGCCGAGTGGCTGCGCCGGCACCGGGCCGCTCCGGCCCGTTCCGCCGGACCCTGGATCTGCGTCGACGGGGTCCCTGCCCGAGGGGTCGGTCGCGGCCGGCGGGAGATTGTCGAAGGCGAGCGCATCCGCGCCTGCGTCGGCCGACGTCGCCTCGTCGGCGAGCGGGTGGCCGGCGGCGCCGGTGGCCGACGCGCGGGAGTCGGCCGACGCGGCGTGGGCGAGTGCGGCGACGATCCGGTCGGTGACGGCCGCGGGCATCTCCGGCCCGGGTTCACCCCAGGCCGCGAGGTCGGCCCGGACGCCCGCCACGGCCGGGGCCAGCAGGGTGTACGCCTCGACCCAGGCCGGTTCCTCGTTGACCAGTCGGGCGACGACCCTCTCCTGCGGGGTGCCGTCCAGCGCCCCGCCGAGATAGTCGGCGAGCAGGTCGTGGTCGACCTCCCTGAACCGCCCGGCGCTCACGCGTCCTCCTGGTTGGCATCCCGTCGGGCCCGCCCCGACCCCGATCCGACGCCCTCGGGCGGCCGTGGGTTCCCCCGGGTGACGACCGGCACGTCCGGGTCGCCCGGCGGGGTGGGGCCGGTCGACTGCGGGCCCGGCGGGGCGGGACGTTGGCGCAGGTGACCGAGGAGCGTCGCCAGGCGGGCCCGGCCCCGGGCGCACCGGCTCTTGACCGTCCCCTCGGCGACGCCGAGGATCACGGCCACCTCGGCGACCGGGTAGCCCTGCACGTCGACCAGGATCAGCGCGGCCCGTTGCTCGATCGGCAGCGTGGCGAGGGCCTGACGGACGACGAGCGCGGTGTCGTGGTCCTGCACCGGAGCCGCCGGTTCGACGCCGCCGGTGGCGCCGTCGGTGTCGCGGATGCCGTCCGGCAGCGGCACGGTGGGATGTGCCTGCCGGCGGCGGATCCGGTCCAGGCAGGCGTTGACCACGATCCGGTGCAGCCAGGTGGTGACCGCCGAGTCACCGCGGAAGCGGGCGGCGGCGCGGTGGGCGGAGAGCAGCGCGTCCTGGAGGGCGTCCGCGGCCTCCTCGCGGTCGCCGAGCGTACGCAGCGCGACCGCCCAGAGCCGGTCCCGGTGCCGGTGGAAGAGCTCGGTGAAGGCGTCCGGGTCGCCGGCCACGTGGGCGTGCAGCAGTTCCAGGTCCCTCGCCGCCCTGCCCACGGGTGGGGACGAAGCGACCGGTGGGCCGCTCTCGCCGCCCACCGGCCCACTTCCCGTCCGCTCGCCGCGCACGCCCGTCACCACGTCCGGCGGATGCGGTGCCAGGGTCGCGGCGGCCGGCTCACGACCCCTGGACCTTGATCTCCTGGACGCCGAGCTTGAACCCGCCGTCGCTCGGGGGGAGTTCGGTGATCCAGAAGAGCAGGTAGCGGTACTTCTCGTCGGCGTTGAAGCCGCTGAAGGTCATCGTCGTGGCGTCGTGCTCCTGGAAGGACTGGATCGTCTTCCGCTGGTATTCGGTGAGCAGGTTCTTGTCGCCGGTGGACGTGGACGGCTGGTCGTTGGTGCCGGCGAGAAGCTGGGCGGAGGCGCCCCGGGCGGAGAGGTAGACCTGCACGGACTTCACGGTGTGCTGGTCGCCGAGGTCGATCCAGACCCCCATGCCCCGCTTGATGTTGCCGAAGTTGGCGGCCCGCTTGTAGGTCTGGGTCTCCCAGCCGTCGTACTCGTCGCCGTCCATCACCTTGTCGGCGTCCCGGACCTCGGCCCGGTCCCTGCTGTCCGGGTCGATGATCCGGGCCTGGCTGATCTTCAGCGTCCGTACCGTGACGGCGGCTGGGGTGGCCTCGCCGACGGGTGTGCTCGACGTCGGCGCGGCGACCGGGTTGGTCTTCGGGTCCTTGTCGTCGCCGCCCAGCGCGCTGATGCCGATCAGCAGGCCGACCAGGGCGACCGCCAGCAGGCCGGCGATGCCGATGGCGACCTTGCGGCCGCCGGCCGCGGTCAGCGGGGACGGCTCCTCGTCGGGGTCGGCGGCGAAGCGCAGCGGGCCGGTGTTGTCGAGGAAGTGCTCCTCGGACGGCACGTCGAGCCGGGCGAGCTCGGCCGCGAGCACGTCCGACGACGGCGGCGCGATCTCGGGGTCGAGCAGGTCCATGGTGAGGTCGTCGAGGTACGCCGGCACCCCCGCCCGCACCTGCCGGGGAGCGGCGATCCCGCCGGCGGCGTCCCGGACGGCGTCGGGGATGGCGGCCCGGCCGTGGCCGGCGGTGGCGCCGTGCAGCGGAGCCTCGGCGTGCGGCCAGTGCCCGGTCAGCGCGAAGTAGAGGATCCCGCCGACCGCCCGGATGTCGTTCTCCTGGCTGTCCGCGCCGTCGGTGCGCGCGTCGGCCAGCACGACCCGGCCGTCGTCGCTGATCATCACCGTGCCCGGGTGGACGTTGCCGTGCACCATGTCGGTGGCGTGCACCGCGGCGAGGGCGCTGGCCACGGCGTTGCCGACGGCGGTGGCCCGGGCCGGGTCCAGCGGACCGTCGGCGACCAGCTCCCGCAGGGACTGCCCGTCGACCCACTCGCGCACCACGTACGCGCGATCCGCCTCGTCGATGGCGTCGTAGACGCCGACCAGGTTGGGGTGGATGACCCGGCTCGCCGCGACGGCGGCCTGGAGCATCTCGGTGGCGGAGTCGCCACCCGGATAGCGGAGCACGACCGCGACGGGACGGCGCAGGATGACGTCGACCCCGCGCCAGACCAGCCGGCCCGCACTGTCGTTGTTGATGTGCTCGACCAGCTCGTAACGCTCGGCGAGGATCTCACCGGCCGTGGGAGCACCGAAGGTCATGACCTGCGGAGCGCTCTCCTCCGCCTCCTGACCCTCGCCGACCTGGGTCACCCGTCCTCCCTCGGTGATCGTGTCGATCGATGGACCCGCGCTGCTGGGCATGTGGCTTCCCGCTCTGCCTTCGAAGGAACCGGCCGGCCGGTGTCGGCGCGGAGCGCCGGCGCCTGCCGTACCCGTCGAGAGCGACCTTACCCGGGTTGGCGGTCTCCCCGACATGTCATCTTCCCGCCGCACCCGGGCGGGGTGCCGGCAGTGGATGAACTCGTCCGGTTACGACCGTTGTCAGCCACGTTGCTGGCACATGTACTAGCCAATCTAGAGGTTGACCGCAAGTGCTCACCGGAGGGGCCGGACCGGCGCGGCGGCTGCGCCGACGCTCCCCGGTTTCCCGACGACCCGTCCGCCAAGCTCAGCCGTACGGTTGGTTATCCACAGGCCGATTTGGTGCGTGAGCGGTGAATCGCGGAGTTGTCCACAGGCGTATCCCCAGTCTGGTGATCCTCGTTCACGCAGCGTGCGGACGTCCCCTTCGGGCTCCCGGCGGCCCGGATCGGGACCGTTCAGCGGCCGATCCGGCGGCGGACCATACCGACCACCTCGGTGATCTCACTGATCCGCAGCACCATGGCCAGCCCGAGGTAGGTCCCGGCGATCACCGCACCACCCACCACCAGCTGCACGATCGCCTCCAGCCGGCTCGGCGTGTCGTCGCCGGGCAGCAGCTTCACCACGAGCAGGCCGACCAGCGCCGCGCCGAGCGCGGCCACCGCGACCCGGCCCAGCGTCCGCAGGATGGCGCCGAGGCCGATCCGGCCGACCCGGGGGCGGAGCAGCCAGGCCGACGCCACGGCGGCGGCGAGGTACGAGACGGCGTTGCCGATCATCATGCCCGAAGCCGCGAAATTCGCGGAGAAGGCGGCGAAGAGCGCGATCTGCACTCCCGCCCGCAGGGCCACCACCGGGATGTTGACCAGTGCCGGGGTGCGGGTGTCCGGCAGGGCGTAGAAGGCGAAGGTGAAGAGCTGGCTGACCGCGAACGGCACCAGGGCGACGGCGGCGAAGAAGAGCACCGGGGCGGTCGACTTCGCGTTCTCCGCGGTGAAGGCGCCGTAGCGGAAGAGCGTGAAGGCGATCGGGGTGGCCAGCACTGCGTAGCAGACCGCGATCGGGGCGAGCACCGCGGAGACGGTCCTGGTGCCCCGGGACAGGTCGGCGGCGACGTCGGCGTACCGGCCGTCGGCGGCGGCGGCGCTCATCCGGGGCATCAGCGCCGTGATGATCGAGACGGCGATGATGCCGTGCGCCATCATCAGCAGCAGGAACACGTTGTTGTAGATCAGCGGCCCGGCGGCTCCCCGGCCGGTCCGGCTGAGCAGGTTGAACACCACGATGAGGCCGAGCTGGCTAACCGCCACGTAGCAGAACATCCAGGCCCCGAGCCGACCCAGCTCGCCCAGGCCGAGGGCGCGGAAATCGAACCGGAAGCGCCAGCGGAAACCGACCTTGCGCAGCGCCGGCAGCAGCCCGGCGGCCTGGACGCCGACACCGAGCAGGGTGCCGCCGCCGATCAGCAGGATCCGCCCTGGGGTCATCTGTCCGGGTTCGAGGATGTCCGCGCCGAAGATCAGCAGGTAGAGCCCGGCGGTGCCGATCACCACGAGGTTGTTCAGGATCGGCGCCCACATCGGCGCGGCGAAGTGCCCCCGGGTGTTGAGCACCGCGCTGATCAGCGCGCTGAGGCCGGTGAAGAAGATCATCGGCAGCATCAGGTAGGCCAGCTTGGTAACCAGGTCCTGGTATGCGACGTCGGACTGGTCGCTGGCGTACAGCCAGGTCAGCACCGGCGCGATGGCTACCGCCAGCAGCGCCGCCGCGCCGAGGGCCACCACCGCGAGGGTGAGCAACCGCTGGGTGTACGCCTGACCGCCGTCCGCGTCCGCCTTGCGCCGGCGCACCAGCACCGGGATCAGCACGCTGGTCAGGATGCCGCCGAGCAGGAACTCGTAGACCATGCCGGGCAGGATCTGCGCCGTGGTGTACGCGTCGCCGACGGCGGAGCCGAGCGCGGCGGTGATCGCCAGCGTGCGCAGAAACCCGGTACCCCGGCTGACCAGGCTGCCGATCGCCATCACCGCGCTGTTGGTCGCGGCGCTGGCCTCGCCGACCTGCTCCTGCGGCGGCGCGGTCGACTCCATGGCCGGCTGGTTCAGCGGCTCGGCGGAGATGAACGTGGCGCCGTCCGAGGGCCGGTCGCCGCCGGGCGCGCCGCCGCCCTCTGCGGCGTTCGCGCTGCGGTAGAGGCCGCCGCCCATCTGTCGCCTCCAAGGTACGTCGGGGGCCGGGCACCGGCCCGCACGTCACAGACCATAGTCAACCGCCGTCCGATACCCGCGCCCGGCGGACCACATCCCCGCCCGGACCGATAGGCTGGCGATCCCATGTCCGAAGCCTCCGCTCCCCACGCCGCCGACCGCCGCGAACTCACCGCCGCGCAGCGCAACGCCGTCGCCGAACTGCTCCGGGTCTCCCCGGTCGCCGACGAGTTGGGCCGCCGGTTCGCGAAGGCCGGTCACGAGCTGCACCTGGTGGGCGGTTCGGTACGCGACGCCCTGCTCGGCCGGCTCGGCGACGACCTCGACTTCTGCACCGACGCCCACCCGGACGAGACGCTGCGGGTCATCAAGGGCTGGGCCGAGTCGATCTGGGAGACCGGTCGGGAGTTCGGCACCATCGGCTGCCAGCGCGACGGGCTCCGGCTGGAGATCACCACCTTCCGCGCCGAGGCGTACGACCAGGTCAGCCGCAACCCGATCGTCGAGTACGGCACCGACCTCGCCGAGGACCTGAAGCGGCGCGACTTCACCATCAACGCGATGGCCGTCAGCCTGCCCGAGCACCGGTTCACCGACCCGCACGGCGGCCTGGACGACCTCGCGGCCAAGGTCATCCGTACCCCGGGCACGCCGCGCGAGTCCTTCGGCGACGACCCGCTGCGGATGCTGCGGGCGGCTCGGTTCGCCGCCCAGCTGCGCTTCGCGGTGCACCCGGACGTGCACACGGCGATGATCCGGATGGCCGCCGACCTGGACCGGATCACCGCCGAGCGGATCCGCGACGAGTTCACCAAGCTGCTCTGCGGTGCCGACCCGATCACCGGCCTACGGCTGCTGGTCGACACCGGGCTCGCCGATCGCTTCCTGCCCGAGCTGGCCGGGCTGAAGCTGGAGATCGACGAGCACGCCCAGCACAAGGACGTCTACGAGCACACCCTCACCGTGGTGGACAACGCCGTCTCGTACGAGACCGAGGGGCCGGACTTCGTGCTGCGGATGGCCGCGCTGATGCACGACGTCGGCAAGCCGGCGACCAAGGCCGTCGGCCCGGACGGCCGGGTCAGCTTCCACCACCACGAGGTGGTTGGCGCCCGGCTGACCAAGGCCCGGCTGAAGGCGCTGCGCTATCCCAAGGACGTGACCGCCAAGGTCACCGCGCTGGTCGCGCTGCACCTGCGCTTCTACGGCTACGGCCGGGGCGAGTGGACCGACTCGGCGGTGCGCCGCTACGTCGCGGACGCGGGTGACCTGCTGCCGCGGCTGCACAAGCTGACCCGGTCGGACTGCACCACCCGCAACCGCCGCAAGGCGGCCCAGCTCGCCGCCGACTACGACGCGCTGGAGGAGCGGATCGCCCGGATCGCGGCCGCGGAGGACCTGGCCCGGGTCCGCCCCGACCTGGACGGCAACGCGATCATGGAGCTGCTCGGCGTGCCGCCGGGGCCGGTCGTCGGGCGCGCCTGGAAGCACCTCAAGGAGCTGCGCCTGGAACGCGGCCCGCTGGACCGCGACGCCGCCGAGGCGGAACTGCTGCGCTGGGCCCGTGACGAGGGCATCGTCGAGTAGCCCGGAACGCGACACAGGGCGCCGCCCCCACCCGGGGATGGCGCCCTGTCGCGTCAGCGGGTCTCGACCGCCGTGGCGTCGACCGGCGGCTTGCCGTTGCCCGGGGTCGACGACGCCGAGCCGAGCCTCGCCAGCAGGCCCGCCAGGTCGACCCCGGTCAGGTCGCTGCCGAGCTGGAGCCCCTGGGCCACGTTGCCCGCCACCGACCTGGTCAGCGACGAGGCGCCGTCGGTGGAGATGACGGTCATCTTGTCGATCGCGCCGATCGGGGCGCTGGCCGCCTCGACGACCTGCGGCAGCACCTTGACCAGCAGGTCCAGCACCGCCGCCTCCCCGTACGTCGCGAAAGCCTCGGCCTTGCGGGCCATCGCGTCGGCCTCGGCCTGGCCCTTGGCCAGGATGGCCGCCGCCTCGGCCTGCCCCTCCCGCTCGACCGCCTCGGCGATGGCGGAGCGGCGGCGCTGCTCGGCCTCGCCCTCCTTGGCGCCCTCGATCGCGTTGGCCTCGGCCAGCGCGGCCCGGCGGGCCCGCTCGCCCTCACCGGTGAGCCGGGCCTGCTCGGCGACGGCCTGGGCGGCGGCGATGACGGCCTGGCGCTGCGCGTCGGCGTTCAGCACGGCGGCGTTGCGGGCCGCCTCGGCCTCCTGCTCCACCTTGTACCGGGCCGCGTCGGCCGGCTTGCGCACCTCGGTGTCGAGCTGGCGCTGCTTGAGCTCGGCATTGCGCTCGGCGACCTTCTGCTGCTCGGAGAGGATCGCCTGGTCCCGCTCGGCCTGGGCCAGCGGCCCGGCCGCGGCCGACCTCGCCTTGGCCGCGTCGATCTCCGCCTGGATTCCGGCCTGCTTCAGCGACAGGTTCCGGTTCGCCTCGGCGATCGCCTCCTCGGCGAGCAGCCGCTCCTGCTCGGCCTGCTGCCGGGCGCGCGCCTCGGCGATCGCCGCGTCCTTGAGCACCCGGGCGGCCTCCGGCCGGCCCAGGTCCTGCAGGTAGGAGCCCTCGGCCAGGATGTCCTGGAGCTGGAAGGTGTCCAGCACCAGGCCCTGGTTGGTCATCGAGTGCTCGGCCTCCTCGGCCACGGCGCTGGCGAACGCCGCCCGGTCCCGGATGACCTCCTCGACGGTGAGCCGGCCGACGATCGAGCGCAGCGCGCCGGCGAGCACCTCCCGGGTGAAGTTGTCGATCTCGTCCTGCTGGTGCAAAAAGCGCTGGGCGGCGGCGCGGATGGCGTCCTCGGTGCCGCCGACCTTGACGATCGCGACGCCGTGCAGGTCGGCGCGGATGCCCTGCTTGCTCACCGCGCCCCGGATGCCGACGTCGATCCGCCGGCTGGACAGGTCGAGCGACTGGAGCTTCTGCACCACCGGCAGGACGAAGACCGACGCGCCGAGCACGACCTTCTGCCCGGACATGTCAGTCGATCGGCCGCCGTCGGCGGTCTGCGTGGTGCGGCCCTTGCGGCCGGTGACGATGAACGCCTCGTTCGGCCCGGCGACCTTGATCCGGGAGAGCACGAAGAACACGAGCAGGAGGACGAGGAGGACCGCGCCGCCGATGGCGATGAGGAAGGGCATGTAACCGTCCTGATTCTTGATGAGGGGGTTCAGTAGGTCTCGACCTGGACGCTGGTCTCGCTGAGCGCCTCGACCACGAAGATCTGGGCGCCGACCGGGATCGGGCGGTCGGCGCGGGCGTTGAGCTTGACCGGCTGGCCGGCCACCCGGACCCGGACCTCGCCGTAGCCGTCGGCGGGCACCGGGGTGACCACCAGGCCGAGCGCGCCGACCAGGTGGTCGCGGGTGGGGGTGGGGTCGGTGCGCATGTCGCGGGCCGCCCGGCTGAGCCGGGACGCCGCCCAGGCGGTGGGCACGGCCGCCACGACACCGCCGGCCACCGCCAACGCGATCATCGCGGGGGTACGCCCACCGACCAGCTCGTTGACGATCGCGGCACCGAAGCCGAGCGCCCCGGTGAACCCGGCGACCGCCTCGACCGACACGGGGCCGTCGATGTCCGGGTTGCCGAAGTGGAGGAGTTCGGTGCCGAGCAGGGCGAGCGCCAGCACCGCGACGCCCGCCGCGCCGATGATGAGAAAGATCAGTGTCCCCGTGGCCACGACCCGCACGGTATCGATTCCCCGCAACGTTTCCCGGGCGCCGACGTCGCCGTGCGCCCGGCGCGGCCCGACCGATCTCGCGATCGACCCGGCCTCGCGGGAGCGGTGCCGTTCCCGCTCCGGACGATCGCTGCGCCGGCCGCCATCTAGCTGTTGACAAGATTGCGCCGGAACGCCAATCTTGTCAGTGACAAGACGGAGGTGCCCATGTCCTCGGCAACCCTGACCACCGCCGGCATCCTGCTGATCACCGTCGTGACGGTCGCGTACGGCGGACTGACCCTGCTCATGCACCTCACCCGCCGCCGGGCCGGCTACCTGGACAATCCCGTGCGCCGGGGGCTCTGGACGGCCGGGCACGCGCACGCCGGGGTGCTGGTGCTCTTCGCCCTGGCCGTGCTCCCCTACGTGGACCACGCCGACGCGTCCGACGGCACCCGCACACTGATCCGCACGCTGTTCGTGGCCGCGCCGATCCTGATGCCGCTCGGCTTCTTCCTCTCGGTGGTCCGCCCGCAGGACACCAAGCCCAACAAGCTGATCTGGCTCACCGTGGCCGGCGGCGCCAGCCTGAGCGCGGGTGCCCTGCTGCTGGGCTTCACCCTGCTCTGAGCGCGCTGCCGGTCCGGCCCCCGCCGCTGTGCGGGCTCCGCCCGCCCCGCGCGGTGCGCCCCGGTAGGCCGGCTGGTCTGCGCCGCCGGGTGTCGGGGCGCTGCCTCTCCGGGATCCCGGCTGGGCGGGAGTGTCGTCCGGCGGTGGACAATGCGGGGATGCGCTGGACCGTGCTCGACTCGCCGATCGGCGAGTTCTCCGTGGCCACCGACGACGGCGGCGTGCGCGGGACGCACTTCGGCCGGATCGCGTCGGCCGCCGACGAGCCGGGCGACGAGCTGGCCCGGCGGGCGGTTGAGGAACTGCGGGCGTACTTCGCGGGGAAGTTGACCGAGTTCGGCGTGCCGGTGGCGGCGCCGGGCGGCTCCGACTTCGAACGGGCCGTCTGGCGGGAGATGACCCGCATCCCGTACGGGGAGACGCTCACCTACGGCGAGGTGGCCCGCCGGGTGGGGGACCCGGGCGCCGCCCGGGCGGTCGGGGTGGCCTGCAACCGCAACCCGGTGCCGGTGATCGTGCCCTGCCACCGGATCGTCGGGGCGGGCGGAAAGCTCGTCGGCTTCGGCGGTGGGCTGCCGCGCAAGGTGCGGCTGCTGGAACTGGAGGCCGGGGTCGCCCTGCGCCGCGCCTGGTCCGGCGGCTGACCACTCACCGTTCGGCCGCGCCGGGCGATCCCGCTCAGGCACCCGGGCGCCGGTCCGGTCTCGGCGACTCCGCCGGTCCGCGTCGCGGCTGTCGCCGCCGGTCCGCGTCGCGGCTGTCGCCGTACCCCGGGATGCCGGTCCGACACGCGGCGAGGGCCGGGTCCCTGCGGACCCGGCCCTCGGCGGTGGTACGTGCGGGCGTCAGCCCGCCCCGATCGTGCGGCGTCGGCGCGTCAGCGCTCGACCTCGCCCTTGATGAACTCCTCCACGGCCTGGTGGGCGTCGTGGTCGGCGTACTGCACGGGCGGGGACTTCATGAAGTACGACGAGGCCGACAGGATCGGGCCGCCGATCTTCCGGTCCAGCGCGATCTTCGCGGCGCGGACTGCGTCGATGATGACACCGGCCGAGTTCGGGGAGTCCCACACCTCGAGCTTGAGCTCGGCGTTGAGCGGGGTGTCGCCGAAGGAACGGCCCTCCAGGCGGATGTACGCCCACTTGCGGTCGTCGAGCCACGGCACGTGGTCCGACGGGCCGATGTGCACGTCGCTCTTGCTCATCTCGTGCGGGATCTGGGACGTGACCGACTGGGTCTTCGAGATCTTCTTCGAGACCAGGCGGGTGCGCTCCAGCATGTTCATGAAGTCCATGTTGCCGCCGAAGTTGAGCTGGTACGTGCGCAGCAGCTCGACACCGCGGTCCTCGAAAAGCTTCGCCAGCGCGCGGTGCACGATGGTGGCGCCGACCTGGCTCTTGATGTCGTCACCGACGATCGGCAGGCCCGCGTCGGTGAACTTCTGGGCCCACTCCGGGTCGGAGGCGATGAAGACCGGCAGGGCGTTGACGAACGCGCAGCCGGCGTCGATCGCGGCCTGGGCGTAGAACTTGGCCGCCTGCTCGGAGCCGACCGGCAGGTAGCAGACGACCACGTCGACCTGCGCGTCACGCAGCGCCCGGGTCACGTCGACCGGGGTGGCGTCGGACTCCTCGACGATCTCGCGGTAGTACTGGCCCAGACCGTCGAAGGTCGGACCGCGCTGCACGCTGACGCCGGTAGGCGGCACGTCGCAGAGCTTGATGGTGTTGTTCTCGCTGGCGACGATCGCCTCCGCGAGGTCCATGCCCACCTTCTTGGCGTCCACGTCGAACGCCGCGACAAACTCCACGTCCGAGACGTGGTAGTCGCCGAAGGTGACGTGCATGAGACCCGGGACGCGGTCGTTCGGGTCGGCATTGCGGTAGTACTCCACGCCCTGAACCAGGGACGAGGCGCAGTTCCCCACACCGACGATGGCGACGCGGACGGAGCCCATAGCGTCTGCCTCCTTCTTCTTCATCACGGCCGCTCTTTCCTGGACTCTCCAGGCGGAGGCGGGCTGTTGTCTTCTCGTCGGCCGCCGGCCGTCCCGAGTTGCGGGACCGTCGGGGCTCGGCCGGAGCGCTCGTTGGCGATGAGCTCCTCCAGCCAGCGGACCTCGCGCTCACAGGCGTCGAGGCCGTGGCGCTGCAGTTCCAGGGTGTAAGCGTCGAGGCGCTCGGCCGCCCGGCCCAGCACGTCGCGAAGCCCTTCGCGGCGTTCCTCGATCTTGCGTCGGCGACCCTCCAGGATGCGGAGGCGGGTCGCCTGGTCGGTCCGGGCGAAGAACGCGAAGTGCACACCGAAGCCCGTGTCGTCGTACGTCTCGGGCCCGGCCTGCGCGATCAGTTGGGCGAAGCGTTCCTTGCCCTCCGCGGTGATTTTGTAGACCACCCGACCACGTCGGCTGGTCAACGCGGGGACCTCCTCGGCGGTCACCGGTGCCTCGGCGGCCTCGGTGATCCATCCCGCCGCCTGCAACCGGCGCAGGGTCGGGTAGAGCGAGCCGTAGCTGATCGCCGCCCGGATCGCGCCGAGCTTGGCGGTCAACTCCTTGCGCAGCTCATAGCCGTGCATCGGAGACTCCTGCAGGAGGCCGAGGATGGCGAACTCGAGCACGGCCATCCCCTCTCTACCCTCTACGTGGAGCGGTAACCGCCGCGATGTATCGGACCGATACATCGCACGCTAGCGGATCACCGTGATCAGGGCAAACCCCCGTTCCGGGTTCCCACGCTCACGGATTGTCACCGTGGTCGCCCCGTCCGACGAGACCGCGTACCCTTCTCCGCATGCGTACGCAGCGCCAGGTCGTCGACTACTCGCTCCAGAAGCGAGCGGTGCTGCGTGAACTCCTCGCCGGCCGGGTCGGCGCGTACGACGTCTGCGACGCGTCGCCCTACCTGAAGAACGCCGCCCGCTTCCACGGCGAGCCGACGGACCAGCGGTGTCCGATCTGCCGGAGCGAGAACTTGACCCACGTCCACTACATTTACGGGGACGAACTCAAGCAGTCCGCCGGGCAGGCCCGGACATTGGCGGAGTTGCCCGTGCTGGCAATGACTCTGCGTGAGTTCCAGGTCTTCGTGGTGGAGGTGTGCCTCGGCTGTGACTGGAACCATCTCGTCGAGCAGTACCTGCTCGGCCGGGACGGGCTGGCCGGCGCCGCGGAGGGCGGGCAGGAGCAGGACTCGATGGGTGGCGCGGCCGCGCAGGGTGGGCGGGCCGGTCGGCGGAGGCGAGAGGCGCAACGGTGATCCCAGCTCGATCGGCCGGTCCCGGCCAGCGTGCGCACGCCCGGGACCACCGACGGGTCGTTGGTCTGATTGGCCCGATTGATTGGCAAAGTGACACCGGTCAGCCGGCACCCCCGTGCCGTGCCGGCAGGTGTTCCAACTCACGGCAACCCGGTGGCGGCGCAGCGGCGCCCCACCGCGACGGCAGGGTGTGAGGAATGAACTCGTACGGCGATCCCAGTTCCCAGCGTGGGCGGGCCCAGATCCCGGGCCAGCACGGCGACCCGGGTGCAGAGGCCCGCGCGAGCGGCTGGTCGGCGGCGCAGGACGGTGACGCACCAGCGGGCCGCGCCTCGGTCGCACCCCGCGGCGCGACCGGCGGCCGCGCGTCGGTCGGCGGCTCGGCCGCGGTTCCCCCGCGCGGTG
>NZ_JAMOKF010000131.1 GCF_023656545.1 Micromonospora phytophila
GCCGGACCCCGCCTCGCCGGGCACGCCCGGGCGCAGGATGCCGGCGGGCTCGGCCGGGCCCAGCACGGTGGGCACTTGCGGCCGTCGGCCGAACGCCTGTTCCAGCAGGTCGAAGCGGTATTCGCCGGTCCGTGGCGACCAGTAGCCGGTGCCGCTGGCGTCGCCCCGGTCGGTGCGCAGCGCGTCCAGGCCGGGCGCGCCGGCCAGCCGCCAGGTCAGCCAGTCGTGCGGCAGGCAGACCGCCGCCGTCGCCGCCGCGTGCTCCGGCTCGTGCCGGGCCAGCCAGCGCAGCTTGGTGACGGTGAAGCTGGCCACCGGCACGCTGCCCACCGCGTCCGCCCAGGACCGCCGGCCCGCCGCACCGCCGCCGGCCTCCTCGACCAGCCCGGCGGCGGCCCCGGCGGACCGGGTGTCGTTCCACAGCAGGGCGGGCCGGACGACCCGGCCCGCCTCGTCCAGACAGACCATGCCGTGCTGCTGACCGGCGACGGAGACGGCCGCGACGTCGGCCAGACCGCCGGCGGCGTCGACGGCCGCCCGCAGGGCGTCCCACCAGGCCTGCGGGTCGACCTCGGTGCCGTCGGGGTGCGGCGCCCGGCCCTGCCGGACCAGCGCGCCGGTCTCCGCGTCCCGGACGACGACCTTGCAGGACTGGGTGGACGAGTCGACGCCCGCGACGAGCGGCATGGCGGCCCGCCTCAGCGCGCGCCGAGCAGGTGCTCGACGGCGAGCTGGTTGAGCCGGACGAAGCCGAAGCCCTTCGCCGCCGCCGCGTCGACGTCGAACTCCTCGAACGCGGCACGGTCGGCGAGCAGCTCGGCGTGGCCCTCCCCCGGGTTCAGCGTCGGGGTGCCCAGGTCGGCCACCTTGCTGGCGGCCAGCGCCTCGGCCACCTCCGGGTCCGCGCGGAAGGCCGCGGCCCGCTCCCTGAGCAGCAGGTACGTGCGCATGTTCGCCTCCGCCGACGCCCAGACCCCGGCCATGTCCTCGGTGCGCGAGGGCTTGTAGTCGAAGTGCCGGGGGCCGTCGTACGCGGGACCGCCGGCGGGGCCGCCGTGCTCCAGCAGGTCCACCAGGGCGAACGCGTTGAGCAGGTCGCCGTGGCCGAAGACGAGGTCCTGGTCGTACTTGACGCCGCGCTGGCCGTTGAGGTCAATGTGGAACAGCTTGCCCTGCCAGAGCGCCTGGGCGATGCCGTGAGCGAAGTTCAGCCCGGCCATCTGCTCGTGCCCCACCTCCGGGTTGAGCCCGACCAGCTCGGGGTGGGCCAGGGTGGAGATGAACGCCAGGGCGTGCCCGACGGTGGGCAGCAGGATGTCGCCGCGCGGCTCGTTCGGCTTGGGCTCGATGGCGAAGCGCAGGTCGTAGCCGCGGTCGAGCACGTACTGGCAGAGCAGGTCGACCGCCTCGCGGTAGCGGTCCAGCGCGGCCCGCACGTCCTTGGCCAGGTCGTACTCGGCGCCCTCCCGGCCGCCCCACATCACGAAGGTGCGGGCGCCCAGCTCGGCGGCGAGGTCGACGTTGCGCAGCACCTTGCGCAGCGCGTAGCGGCGGACGTCGCGGTCGTTGCTGGTGAAGCCGCCGTCCTTGAAGACGGGGTGGGTGAAGAGGTTGGTGGTGACCATCGGGACGACCAGGCCGGTCTCGTCGAGCGCCTTGCGGAACCGGGCGATGTGCTGGTCGCGGGTGGCGGCGTCGACGCCGAAGGGGACCAGGTCGTCGTCGTGGAACGTGATCCCGTACGCGCCGAGCCCGGCGAGCCGGTGGACGGCCTCGACCGGGTCCAGCTCGGGGCGGGTGGCGTCGCCGAACGGGTCGCGGGCCTGCCAGCCGACCGTCCAGAGGCCGAAGGAGAACTTGTCGGCGGGGGTGGGACGGGGTGCCATGGCAGACCTCCGGGGTGTCGTCCGCTATTTGTTCAGTGGTTGAATTATTTGACCGACGTGTGGCAGTGTCAAGGGGTGAGCCGACCCGACGCCCCGGCCGGGGCGGTGCGGCAGGGCAGCCTGCGCGAGTGGAACCTCGCCGTGGTGCTCGGCCGGATCGCCGCCGCCGACCACCCGCCGTCCCGGGCCGGGCTGGCCGCCGAGACCGGCCTGACCCGGGCCACCGTCTCGGCGGTGGTGGAGGACCTGGTCGCCGGGCGGCTGGTGACCGAGGCGGAGCCGACGCCGCGGACCGGCGCGGGACGACCCGCGCGGGGCCTGGTGCTGGCCGCCGACGGCCCGGCCGGGCTCGGCCTGGAGGTCAACGTCGACTACCTGGCCGCCTGTGTGGTCGACCTCGCCGGCCGGGTCCGGCATCACACCGTGCACCGCGCCGACCTGCGGCCGCTCACCCCCGCCGAGGCCCTGCGCCGGCTCGTCGAACTGGCCACCCGCGCCCGCGCCGAGGCCGCCCGCGAGGGCCTCACCCTGGCCGGCGCGGCCCTCGCGGTGCCCGGCCTGGTGGACGACGCCGGCCTGGTCCGCCTCGCGCCGAACCTCGGCTGGCGGGACGTGCCCGTCCCCGCCCTGCTCGCCGGGCACCCACCGCTGACCGCGAGCGTCGACGGGGTGCCGCCGCTGGTGGTCGAGAACGAGGCCAACCTCGCCGCGCTGGGCGAACTGCACGCCGGACCGGACGGTGCGGCCAGCTTCCTGCACATCTCCGGCGAGGTGGGCATCGGCGCCGGGATCGTGCTGGACGGGTCCCTGTTCCGGGGGGCCCGCGGCTGGAGCGGCGAGATCGGTCACATCCCCCTACACCCCGACGGGCCCGCGTGCCGCTGCGGTGGCCGGGGCTGCCTGGAGACGTACACCGGGCAGGAGGCGATCCTCGCGGCGGCCGGTCTGGCCGGCGCGGACCTCCCGGCGGACACCGCGACGACCCGGCTGGCCGAGCTCGCCGAGGGTGGCGAGCCCGCCGTGCTGCGGGCCCTGCACCATGCCGGGAGCGCCCTCGGCGTGGCGGTCGCCGGCGTGGTCAACCTGCTGGACCTGGACACCGTGGTGCTCGGCGGCGGATACGCCCCGCTGGCCGCCTGGCTGCGCCCGCCGGTGCTCACCGAGATCTCCCACCGGGTGCTCACCGCGGCCTGGTCGCCGGTCACCGTCCGCCCGGCGGTGCTGGGCGCCGAGGCCGCCGCCGTCGGCGCGGCCGGTTCGGTGGTACGCCGGATCCTCGCGCGACCCGCCGGCTGGCTCACCCACCGCGGCTGAACGGACCTTCCTCCGACGGGCGTCGGCGGAACCTGCTCGGTACGCTTGCCGGCAGGCAACGATCCCCACCCGAGGAGTGCACGACCAGCATGCGCACAGGCCGACGGACCGGGGCACCCGGCGACCGGCGGTGACCACCACCCGACAGGGCGGTGCCGCCGGGCCGGTCAGCGTCGGCGGGCAGGCCTCCCGCCCACACCCCCGACACTCCCCCGACACCGCGCTGCCGGCCGACTCCCGGCTCGCCCGGGAGCTGCTGGACGGGCTCGCCGAGGCGATCGTCACGACCGACCGGGCCGGGCTGGTGACCCTGGTCAACGCGATGGCGACGGAGCTGCTGCCCGAAATCGTCCCCGGCACGGAGCTGGCGGCCTGCGCCGTGCCGGCGCTCGCCCGCGCGGCGGCGTGCGGAGCTGGCGCCCTGGAGGTCGAACACCGTGGCCGCCGACTGCGGGGGGTGCGCCGCGACCTGGCCGGCGGCCGGTACGCCTGGTACGTGCGGGACGTCACCGAGGAGCACACCCGCGCCGACGCCCTGCTCGCCGAGCGTTCCCGGACGGCGTTCCTCGCCCAGGCCGGCAGCCACCTCGGGCTCTCGCTGCACCGCGACCAGACGCTGCGGACCGCGGCGACGCTCCCGGTCCCCTACCTCGCCGACCTGGCCCTGGTCGTCCACCTCCCACCTCCGCCGGTCCAGGACCGGCCGCACTGGCTCCGGTACGCCGAGGGCGACCCCGCACCGGTGGCCGGGGCGGCGCAGTGGACGCTCACCGCCTCGGTGCCCGGTCTCGCCGCGGCGCTCGACGGCAACCCCACGGATCCCGGCCCCTGGCCGGACGCGGAACCGGCCGACCTGGCCCCCGTCCTCCCGCCCGCCTTCGGCCGGCCCGGCACGGTGCTGGTCAGCCCGATGCTCAGCGCCGGCCGCCCCGCCGGCGCCCTGGTGCTGGTCCGCCGCGCCGGACGCGCCGACTTCGACCAGCGCGACGTCGAACTGGCCCGCGAGTTCGCCGCCCGGGCCGGGGCCGCCCTCGCCACCGCCGACCTCTACGGCGAGCAGGCCCACCTGGCCCGGGTGCTCCAGCAGAGCCTGCTCCCGCCCGACCTGCCGGCCGTGCCGGGCGTCACGGTGGCCGGCGGCTACCGCGCCGCCGGCGACCGCCTGCGCATCGGCGGCGACTTCTACGACGTGTTCCCCACCGACGGCGGCGCGCTCTTCGCCATCGGCGACGTCTGCGGCAAGGGGGTCGGGGCGGCCGTCCTCACCGGCCGCGTCCGCCAGTCCCTGCAGACCCTGCGGCTGGTCGAGCAGCGACCGCTGGAGCTGATCCGGCTGCTCAACCGCGCGCTCTTCGACGCCCCGGACGCGGCCCGGCGCAGCCAGTTCACGACCCTGCTGCTGGGCACGCTGGCCAGCGGTCCGGACGGCGGGGTGACGCTGCGGATCGCCGGCGGTGGGCACCCGTCGCCGCTGGTGCTGCGCGTCGACGGCACGGTCAACCCGGTCGCGGTCGGCGGGATGCCCGTGGGTGCCCTGGCCGCCGCCCGGTTCGCCCAGACCGACGTCCGGCTCGCCCCGGGCGAGCTGCTGCTCGCGTACACCGACGGGGTGACCGAGGCGCGCGGCGGCCCCCGGGACGTCGAGAAGTTCGGGGAGCGGCGGTTGCACCGGGCACTCGCCTCGGCGGCCGGGCTACCCCCGGCCGCGCTGGTCGACCGGTTGCTCCAACTCATCGACGAGTGGCTGCACGGTCAGGGCCACGACGACATCGCCATGCTGGCGGTGTGCGCGGCGGCCCGGGCGTGACCGGGGAACCACGCGGGTGGCCGCGAGGGGCGGGCGGCGGAGGGTTGGGGGGGCCGACCTCGCCCGACGTGCCGCCGGGTCAGGCCGTCCGGGCCACCGGCGCTCCGCCCGCCGACCACTCCTGGGCGGGTGGCTCGACCGGACGCTGCACCGGGTCTCCCCCGACCGACCAGGGCCCGGCCGGCTCGACGGACTGGACGGAGGCGTCGCGGCGGCGGGCCGCCTCGTCGAACTCGCGCATGCCCCGCAGCAGCGCCTGCCGGCCCTCCGGGGCCATGTCGGCGAGGATCGCGGCGAGCTGCTGCCGGCGGTCGTCGCGCAGCTCGGCGAGGAGCCGGCGGGCCTCCAGGGTGAGGTGCAGCGAGATCTCCCGCCGGTCGAACCGGCCGGGCTCGCGCTCCAGCATGCCCGCGGCCACCAGCCGGTCGCAGAGCCGGCTGGCGGAGGAGAGCAGCATGTCGAGCGTCGTGGCGAGCCGCCGGAGGTTGATCCCGTCGTGCTGCTCGACCACCATCACGGCACGCAACTGGGCGCCGGAGACCCGGCTGGTGGTGCGCTCCCGCGCCGCCTCCCAGACGGTCAGCAGGGCATCCGCCACCGCGTCCAGCTCGGCAGCCATACTCGTCTCTGGTCCATCAGGACCGTGCACTTCCGCCATGGTGGGCCCGAGACTACTCCGGATCCGCTGGTCTTGGGCTTGTGATCAAGGAGCGACGATGAGCGAACCGGTCAACCGGGCACGGCGTACCCTCAACCAGGCGCCCGCCGATCTCCTGGTCGACCGGATCGCCGACGTGTTGGCGGCGACCTACCGGATCACCCGGGTGGAGCTGCTCCAGGTCGACTACCGGCTGTCGACGCTGCTGCCGCTCACCGAGGGCGAGCCGATCACCGGCCCGGGCCACCCGGCCTGGCGCTGCTTCGACCACCAGACCCCGATCGTCACCGACGGCACGGGCTACCTGCCGGTGTCCATGCGCGGGGAACGCCGCGGCGTGCTGTGCCTCGCGCCGGTTCCGGACGACCCGGCCCTGCTCGACGACCTGGCGGAGATCGCCACGGCACTGGCCCACGAGATCTCCGCCGTCACCGCCGGCACCGACGTGTACCGCGCCGCCCGGCGTAGCCGGCGTCTCACGCTCGCCGCCGAGATGCAGTGGGAGATGCTGCCCGGCCGCAGCCGGATCCGACCCTCGTTCAGCCTGGCCGGCCAGCTGGAGCCGGCGTACGCGGTGCGCGGCGACAGTTTCGACTGGTCCGACGACGGTGACCGGGTCTGGCTGGCGACCATCAACGGGATGGGCGAGGGGGTCGCCGCCTCGATGCTCACGTCGCTGGCCACCCACGCCCTGCGCAACGCCCGCCGGGCCGGGCTGGGACTGGCCGACCAGGCGGCCCTGGCCGACCAGGCGATCTACGACCTGCACCGGGGCGACCAGCACCTCGCGACGCTGCTGATGCAGCTCGACCTGCGGTCGGGCAGGCTGACGGTGGTGGACGCCGGGTCGCCCCGCCTGGTGCTGGTCCGCGACGGGGAAGTGTCCGAGCAGACCCTGGAGGCGCAGTTCCCGCTCGGCATGTTCGAGGCGACCGACTACCGGGAGCAGCACTTCGAGCTGCGCCGGGGCGACCGGCTCTTCGTCGTCAGCGACGGTGTGATCGAAGCGACCGGGCAGGACGTCCGCTACGGGGAGACGGCGCTGGACCGGTTCCTGCGCCGGACCGGCCCGATGGAGCCGCTCGACGCCGTCCGCTCGCTGATCGGCGACCTGCGCGCGTTCGTCGCCGGTGACCTCGTGGACGACGCGGTGGTGGTCTGCCTGGACTGGACCGGCCCGCAGCCGTGACCGGCCGGCTCAGTACGCCCCGCGGCTGTTGAGCACCGCGCCGAAGGTCTTCCAGAGGATCGTCAGGTCGGCCGCCAGCGACCAGTTCTCCACGTAGTAGAGGTCGAGCCGGATGCCGTCCTCCCAGCTCAGATCCGACCGGCCGCTGACCTGCCAGAGCCCGGTCATGCCGGGCTTGACCAGCAGCCGTCGGGCGACGTCGCCGTCGTACCGGGCCACCTCGGAGGGCAGCGGCGGGCGGGGGCCGACCAGGCTCATCTGGCCGAGCAGGACATTGACCAGCTGGGGAAGCTCGTCGAGCGACCACTTGCGCAGCAGCCGGCCGACCCGGGTGACCCGCGGGTCGTCGCGCATCTTGAACATCAGACCGTCGGTCTCGTTGCGGGCGGTCAGCTCCGCGAGCAGGGCGTCCGCGTTCGCCACCATGGTGCGGAACTTGTAGACGCCGAACTCCTGGCCGCCCTGCCCGACCCGGGTCTGCCGGAACAGCACCGGCCCGCGGCTGTCGATCCGGATGGCCAGCGCGACGACCGCCAGCAGTGGCAGCAGCAGCGTCAGGGCCAGCGACGAGGCGGCCCGGTCGACGAAACCCTTGACCAGCTTGCGGGCCCCGCGGAACTCCGGGGCCTCGACGTGGATCAGCGGCAGGCCGGCGACCGGCCGGGTGTGGATGCGCGGACCGGCCACATCGGTCAGCGCCGGGGCCAGCACCAGGTCGACACCGGTGCCCTCCAGCTGCCAGCCCAGCCGGCGCAGCCGGGTCGCGGTCAGTTCGCCCGAGGCGGTGACCGCCACGGTGTCCGCGCCGATCGCGGTGGCCGCCTCGGGAATGCCCCGGAACGAGCCGACCACCGGCACGTCACCCAGCCGCTGCGCCACCGGAGCGAGCAGGGCGTCCGGGATGCACGCGCCGACCACCTGGTAGCCGGCGTACGGCTCCCGGCGCAGGGTGTGCACCAGCTCCAGGACGTGGGCGGTGTCGCCGACCACCAGCACCTTGCGCGACCAGCCGACGCCCTGCGACCGCGCCCGGTGCAGCCGCTTGCGGGCGGCGAACCGGGCCACCTCCAGGCCGATCGTGCCCACCGCGAACGAGATGCCGAGGAACCCGCGCGAGACGCCCACGTCGGCGATGTAACCGGCGATCGCGATGCCGCCGGCGAGGCGCAGGCTGGCGGCGCTGACCCTGCGGTACTCGTCGGCGCCGTAGCCGAGCACCCGGTCGTCGTAGCAGCGCAGCACCCGCAGCGAGACCAGCCAGGCGAGCACCAGCCCGGGGGCCACGAAGACGTACGGGACCTCCGAGCCGCCCGGTGCGTCGTCGCCGAAGCGGGCGACGTAGCCGACGAGCACGGCGAGGGTCAGGACGCTGGTGTCCAGCACCACCAGGGCGCGGACGTAGGCCCGCTCGTCGGTGCGGGTGGCCGGCCGGGACGACGGGCCACCGGACCTCGACGGCGTTCTGGCGGGGGTCAACAGCGTCGCTGAGGTCACCGGCCCTCCCACTTCGCTTGCCGACGGCCCCGCTCGCCGGCCGGCCCGTGATGCGGGCCGGCTCCGCCGGGGCACGATGACATCCTGCCCCGACAACTATGGTGGCCGATTGCTTCGGACGTATTGCCGTCACTTTTCCCGACGGACCTTGGATCGGAAAAGGGCTCGACGTACCGGTTCCGGCGGTACGTCGAGCCCCTCACCTCGAGCTGCGACTCAGGACGAGGCCTTACGCAGCGCGATCGCCTTGAGGAAGATGTCGCCGATCTTGGTCGGGTCCTCGGTGACGAAGGGACCGCCACCGGTGACGTCGGTGATCGCCTTCAGCTCCGCCTTGTCGACGTCGTTGCCGATACCGATGATCACGACCTGCACCGGCCGCTCCGGGTCCTTGATCTTCTTCAGCGCGGTGAGCAGCTGCTGCTGGGTGAGGCCGTCCTTGTCCTCGTTCTTGCCGTCGGTGAACAGCACGATCGAGTTGACCTGCCCGTTGACCCAGTCCTCCTGGACCGTCTTGTACGCGGCGAGCGTCGTGTCGTAGAGACCGGTGCTGCCGTCCGAGGAGCGGATCGTGCTCAGGCTCTGCTCCAGCCGGCTGCGCTGGCTGGACAGCGGGCCGATGTTGACCAGTTCCTGGTAGTCCCGCTTGCCGACCAGTTCGGTGGAGAACGTCCAGAGGCCGATCGACCAGGAGTCGTCGAAGAGGTTCAAGCCCCGGCGGGCCGCCTCCACGGTGACCTGCTGGCGGGTGGCGTTGTTGGCGTTCGGCACCTTCTCCTTCATCGATCCGGAGACGTCGATGACGGCGAGCATCCGGCCGGACTGGGTGGCGATCGACCAGCTGGAGATCGCCCGGTCCATCGACAGCGGGTCCAGCCCGCCGGTCGCCGCGGTGCCACCGTTCGCCGGCACGGCCGGGCTGCCGCCCGCCGGGCTGGGCGCGCCCTGCGGCGCGTTGAAACCCTGCCCCCAGTTGCCGTCCGGCGCCCGCAGCGCCTGCACCGCCAGCCGGTTGCGGAAGTCGGAGGTGGTGAGCACCTCGTAGAGCACCCGCGCCGCCGACGCCTTGGCCGGCTCGATGCCGGGCAGCACCGCGTACGGGTAGTCCAGCGGCGCCGGCGCCGGCTCCAGGTAGAGCGCCGCCAGCGGCACCGGCGGCTTCTTGCTGTTGTACTGGATGACGTCCTCTTCGGACAGCGCGGCGGCCCCCAGGCTGCTGGCGATCGTCGTGGCGTCCGGGGCGGTCGGGAACTTGGCCAGCAGGTCCTGGCGCAGCACCGAACTGCCGGTGGCCAGCGCCCGCAGCGCGGCGACCTTGTCCCGCTCGGCGGTCGCGCCGCCGCTGGCGCTGGCCGCGGCGGTGAGCGAGAGCAGCCCGGAGAGGCCGGCGGCGTCCCGGGTGGGCGCGACAATGCCGGTGCGCAGCGGCCTGGAGCTGTTGACCTGCCCGAGCAGCTCGGCCCAGCTGAACTTCCGCGCGGGCCAGCCCAGCCGGCTGGCGACCGGCTCCGGCATCGCCACGACCACCGGGCTGCGCGCGATGGACGCGCCGTTGCCCGGGGCGAACGCGGTGGCGCCGCCGGTCTTCAGCCGCAGCAGCCAGGTCGAGGAGTCGGGGACCCAGACGTCCGGGCTGACCGCCGTGCCGCTGGCCTGGCCGACGCCGGCCAGGGTGACGCCGTGCTTGGCGGCGACCGTGGCGGCCACCTCGGCCGGGTCGGAGGCCGAGACGGCGACCGCGATGCAGGTGCCACCGACGGCGGCGCCGTCCCGCACCCACTCGGCGGCGGCGGAGTCGACGGCGGGCGCGAGCTCGGAGGCCACCGCGACGGATAGCTCGATCCGCCCCGAGCAGTCTGGTTGAGCCAGCTGCTGATAGCCGAACCACCCACCTGCGGTGACGGCGAGTACGCCGACCGCCGCTGCGGCGGTGGCTGCGTGGATGCTGGAACTCATGCGATGGCGGCCTGCTGACACGCTGACCATCTTGCGTACCCGTGGGGGTGACTGCCACAACCGTTCGGACGAAAGTTACGCAGGAGATACAGTCGATCGCCATTTCGCGACAATGTGTGACCGACCCGACTCACGGTGTTGCCGATTTCGATGTGCGCCGCCGCCGTGTTGTCGGGCCGGGCCGACTTCAGGGCAGCACGCAGGTGGGGCTCGGCACCGGCACCGGCTCCCCGATCGGCGCCGGGACGCCGGTTGCCCGGTCCACCCGGAGGATCCGGACCATGTCGGCCCGCTCGTCGGCGACGTACAGGTGCTCCCCGGTCAGGGCGAAGTGCCGCGGCCACTCCCCGCCGGTGTCCACCTCGGCGACCAACTCCGGCAGCTCGCCGGTGACGGCGAAAACCGCGATCGTGCCGACCCCCCGGTTGGCGACGTAGAGGAAGCGCCCGTCGGGGGCGACCGCGATCTCCGACGGCTGGACGTGCCCGGGCCGTTCGCTGGCCTCCACCCGACCGCGCTGGTGCAGCGCGCCGTCGGCGGTCAGCTCGTAGGCGCCGACCGAGCCGTCCAGCTCCCCCGCCAGGAAGCAGCGCCGTCCGTCCGGGTGCCGGGCCAGGTGCCGCGGACCGGTCCCGGCGGCGGTGCGCACCCGGGGCGCCCGGGGCACCAGCCGCCCGGAGGCGGCGTCCAGGTCGTAGCGGTAGACGGAGTCGGTGCCCAGGTCGACGGCGAGCAGCGGCCCCCGGCCCGGGGCCGGGTTGACCATGTGGGCGTGCGCCCGCTCCTGGCGCTCCGGGTCGGGCCCGCGCCCCTCGTGCTCCACCAGGTCGCTGCGGTCGCCCGGCACACCCCGCGCATCGAGCGGGAACACCGCCACGCTGCCGCCGCCGTAGTTGGCCACGAAGAGGTGGCCGCCGTCCGGCGCGACCGCGAGGTGACAGGGCTCGGCGCCGCCGGTGGGGCGGGTGCCGAGCGGGGTCAGGTCGCCGTCCGGGGCGACCTGGAAGGCGCTGATCTCCCCGTCGGGCAGCTCGTTGACCGCGTACAGCACGGGCAGTCGCGGGTGCCGGGCGAGGAAGGAGGGCGACGGCGTGACGGCGACGGTACCGAGCGGCGTCAGCTCCCCGGTGTCGGGGTCACGCCGCGCCGCGACGATGCCGGTGCCGCGTCCGCCGCTGTGCGCCGTGTAGCCACCGATGTGGACGATCGCGCCCTGACGTGTCACCGGGTCCGCCCTCCGCTGAATTCCTCTGCCCGATCCAACCAGAGGCTTCCCGGAATGCCGCCGCGTTAGGCCCGAATTCCGCGCCGAATCGCGCCTCGGCCGGCGTGGGCGCCCGGCCGGGGCCGCCGGGCGCCGGCCTCAGGCCGCCGGCACCGGCTCGCCGCGCTGCCGTGCCACGTGCTCGACCAGGGCGATCAGGACCTCCTTGGCGGACTGCCGGTCCCGGGCGTCGCAGAGCACCAACGGCACGTCGGGGTCGAGGTCGAGGGCCTGGCGTACGGTCTCCAGGCTGAACCGGCGGGCGCCGTCGAAGCAGTTGACCCCCACCACGAACGGCACGCCCCGCTGCTCGAAGTAGTCGATCGACGGGAAGCAGTCGGCCAGCCGCCGGGTGTCGGCCAGCACCACCGCGCCGAGCGCCCCGAAGGCCAGCTCGTCCCAGAGGAACCAGAACCGGTCCTGGCCCGGGGTGCCGAAGAGGTAGACCTGCAGGTCCTCGTTGATCGTGATCCGACCGAAGTCCATCGCCACCGTGGTGGTCGTCTTCGTCTCGACGCCGGAGACGTCGTCGGTGCCGACCCCGGCCCCGGTGAGCACCTCCTCGGTCTGCAACGGCCGGACCTCGCTGAGCGCGCTGACCAGCGTGGTCTTGCCGGCGCCGAAGCCGCCGGCAATCAGGATCTTCAGCGCGAGCGGGATCCGGGAGCCGGATCCGGAACGGTCATAGCGCACGGAGTCCACTGACCACCGCCTTGAGGATGTCGTCGTCGGGCAGGTACGCGGCAGGCGGCGGCTGGTGCACGGCGACCAGGCCGAGGGCCAGCAGGTCGCCGAGGAGCACCCGGACCACGCCGACCGCGAGGTCCAGGTCGGCCGCCAGTTCCGCCACCGGGACCGGCCGGGCGGCCAGCTCCACCAGGCGCCGGTGCTCGGGGTGCAGCTCCGGGTGGGCCGCGGGGTCGGCGTGCGGCTCGGCCAGCACGTACGCGACCAGGTCGAAGCCTTCCACGGAGGACCGGACCCGGCCACCGGTGAGCGTGTAGGGCCGCACGACCGGGCCGGCGTCGTCGTCCAGCCACTCGTGCTGCGGCCCCGGGGACTCAGCCCGCATCGGCGGCTCCCGCCGTCGACCGGGCCGGGGCGCTCAGGTTCTCCCCCACCCGGGTGACCAGCATCGCCATCTCGTACGCCACCAGGCCGATGTCCGCGTCCGCCTCGCTGACCACGGCCAGGCAGGCGCCCTGCCCGGCCGAAGTGACGAAGAGGTACGCCGACTCCATCTCGACCACGGTCTGCCGGACCGGTCCGCCCGCCACGTGCCGGCTCGCGCCCCTGGCCAGGCTGGAGAGGCCGGAGGCCAGGGCGCACAGGTGCTCGGCGTCGGACCGGTCCAGACCGGCGGAGGAGCCGAGCAGCAGCCCGTCCGCCGAGAGCACCACAGCCTGGCGGGCGGGTGGCACCCGTCCCACCAACTCGTCGAGCAACCAGTCGAGATCGGCGCTCTGCCTCGTCGAATGCATCAGGCGTCCCTCTCAGTCGCGGTCACGGGTTCGAG